>CBDVCB010000087.1:0-10235 GCA_965372395.1 uncultured bacterium | reverse complement strand
AATCCCTACAACGGCGAGCAACCTACCCGGCCATGCCGGAAAGTCAATCCCTTTGGCGCACCGGGAAAACATGCACGAACGAAGCCCGCCCGCATTGGGAGGGAATCTGCTCTACGCCGGGGAAAAAACGGGCAACACGAAAAGGAAAAGGGATCACCCCTTTTCGAAACCCGACACTTCGGGTCGCAGACGCTCCACGGCGGACTTGGCGGAGGCGGATTTGTTGCCTGAATGTTCAATGTGCAGACCTGACCCTGCGCTCTGCGCTGGTATTGGTGAAGGTTGAGGCTGAGATACCGCCTTGCCCTTGCGAACCTTAAGAAGAAGGCCCGTCCCCCGAAGGGGTATTGCCATTCTTAGTAACAACGAAACGGTCAATCTTGTAGTTTTTCTCACGACGCCGCACCTGAATATTGTGTTCGCCGGCTGAATTTACATTGACCGTACCGAGGGACCTCCAAACCCACATGTTATACTGACTGGTACCATTATCATTGCTGCCCGTTGCCACATCATCCATGCCGCCCCAGGCGGAATTGGAAGCCGTGTCTGGCGCGTTACGACGAACCCAAATGGTATAAGTGCCTGTTGTAGAGAAGTCGACTTTATACCTTATTTCAGCACCGGTTGACCAGGTTTCATAGCCACTGCTAGGTGCTTGCACATAGGTTCCAACAGATCCAGCCACCGATGATTGGGTTGTCCACTTGCCGACAGCATCGGACCGCTGTTTGCTGGAAATATAGTTTTCTGCTTCCATCACAACTTGTCCACCCGACTCGAAAAATACTTCAATATCATTCTTGACCGCACCGATTTGGGCTGTTGTTAGGGCAGAGGTAAAGATACGAACATCGTCGATCTTACCGTCAAAATGCCCGTTCCCATAGTCGCGACCAATCCATGTATTTAGGGCTTTCGCCCATTCTACGCTTAGTCCAATCCCGTTCCCGTTACCACGTATTCCCTTCGTATCTTGCAGCGTTGAGAGACGCGAACCATTTCGGTAGAATTTGACATTACCGTTGGGTACGAACGATACAGCTACATGCTGCCACGTACCAGCAGTGATATTGGCTGATGTAGTCTGGTGAATAGACAACGTACCATCTCGATTATTGTTATGGGTCTTGAATGTAAGCTTGCCGTCTTCTACATAAAACGAATACGCACCTTGTTGTGAAAGGATCACACGTCTGCCAGAAACGGTATCAGGCTTAATCCAAGCACTTACCGTTACGGATGAATCCTTATCAAGACCAACGGCACGAGACCGTATCTCGTCATTGAAACCATCGAACCTGACCGCTTTCCCGTCCTTGCCTTCTCCCCAAGTTGGGCCGTAAAGCAAAACACCATCTCGGTTGCCAGGAGAATCGATGGCCTTCCTACCGCTTCCGTTATCTAATTTCCACGAGTGGTCCGCATAGGGGACACTGCCTGTCGACCCACTGTCAGTAGTAAAGCTCTTAACGTCGCTCCAAGACCCTTTTCTTACACCATTATCGGCATATACCCTGTATTGATAGTTTGTATTGGGCGTCAAGTTTTTAAGCGTTGCTGTACCACTACCATTTGCCTGGGCACCTAGGGCAAGATTACTTTCGTAACCAATCGGAGCGTTCCCCGTTTCATTGGTGCCTTTGACATAATAAATCGTTATCAGGGCAGACGTTCCCCCATCGTCGGTGAGATCATAGGCAATCTCAGCACTGGTTGCTGTCGTATTAGAAACGGTAGTCGCTGAGGCAATTTTAGGAGCACCCACGGCAACCGTAACATCAACGGTAGCGGTCTTCGTATGGCCTTGCCCATCGGAAACTGTATACGTAAACGAATCACTTCCAACAAAGTTCGCACTTGGAGTATAGGTTACATTGCTACCTGTAAATTCAACACTTCCGTTGCTTCCGTTTATTTTACCAGTGATAGTAAGACTATCTCCATCCGCATCAAAGTCATTTTCACGAGGGTCTATCGTATCCGAACCCTTCCTCGCCACGACGAGAACGTCGTTCGCTACAACAGGGGCAACATTATCCCCGAATACCAAGTAGGCGACTTGTTCGGATGTGTGTTTCCGTTCAGTATCCTTAAGGGCATCTTCGTCAATAGCTACGGTAAGTTCTGTTGAGGAAACCGGCGATGCCCCATAAAGCACAGCCCAGCCGCCATCGTCCCCATCCACTCCAGACATACTCGCGGCTGCAGCCCCAACATTAGAAAGACCGCTCAGGGTATAATCATAACCCGTGCTAGTGTCACCTGTCCCCTTTACGATGTCGGAGCCAAGCTGTGCAGTGTAAGGCACCCCATTGATTGTACCCTGCCCCGATTCAATCACAATATAGCCAACGACTTCGCTGGCACGCGTCGTGTCGGGATCTTCACCAACATGCTTGCCAACTCGAAGAGTGGAAGCTGTCGGCGCAGACGATCTGCTGGACCCAGTGCTGACAAATGTGGACCAGTCCGAGTCGTTGTAACTCATGACCTGTCCCAATACTACGGGCGAGCTGTAGCTATTCTGATAGCTACGCGAGTCAAGGTCTGCCGTGCCCCAACTGCCCTTAGTCGCCGTTTTACCTGAGGTATATTTTACCGCCTCCATCTTTACGCCATGCTCTGCAACCGTGTAGGCTCCTTCTTCAACAGCGATAACCGAAACGTCCAAGCTCATCGCGCCTGTGTTGCCATCGGCGCGATTCAATCTTATCTGGAAAGTATTACCGCTAACATTCCGAATACGAGTTACCACAGGTGCGACGCTGCTATTGGGATAGATCGGAGTAGCTACAATGACCGCCGAAGTATACTTATGTGGAAGTGTTACCGTCTTCCAGCTCGTGCTAGGGACATTATTGACGGTGAGCCTTGATACCTTGGGAGAGGTGTTGTCAAAGCTATCACTATGGGCGAGGCTTGTCCAATGGGCTGTTTCTTCGATGCCCAGATCTATGATTTTTTGAGTATTCGGCATGGCAAAACTGCCCTTCAGTCGACCATTGTATTCATTGTAAAGAATGTTAAATGTATGCATATCCGATCTGCCGAACCATCCGCTTGACAGATCGCCTGAATAGGAAGTTTCAAACTCATAGGGGTTGGCAAAAAACGCTCCGGCCCAATACTCAGACATTGCCAACACGGTTGGTATGGTGTCTTTTTTGGCGGGATCGGTTTCATTGCCGTAGAATTTTGTTTGAAAAACATCGCGGCCCTGCTGGTATGCAATATCTGCAATATGAGAAATTTCTTTCATCGTCATTCCTGCATGTCCAATATCTCCATTGGCTTCACGATTCAGCTCCATGATCTCTCCACCGTAACCGACCGAGCGTTCGAGTATGGTTACCGCTCGATTCCAATGCGGAATAATTGCACTGCTGTCCACGGTGTTCACAAACATATCGTCATAAGCATTGTTGAAAAGAGTGAGGTCGTCGGAGTAGATACCGAGCATTAGTCGCGTTTTTCGCACCGCTTGGTTTTGATTCTGTCCACTTACGGGATTCCCCCCTCCTGAACCATCCCAGACAAGGGCTTTCTGCGTAAACTCGGTGATCATAGCACTTTCAAATTGCGCTTGGTCAGCAGCGTTCCAGCCCGCTACACCACCATTATAGTGCTTCAAAATCTCTGCCGCAAAGATCCAGTGAGCCATAAGATTGCTTCCCCATAAGCCTCCATCCACGTTCTTGAAATTTACAAACGTATTGCTCCAATCTTTAATGATTTGTTTCGCGGTTTCGGCATGCGCTTGATCGCCAGTTACAATCCACAACATCGCGTTATATAGAGCTGCCTGACCATCCTTTCTAAAAGCAATTCCCGACACACTCTTTGACCCCTCAACAAGGGCATAAGGGGTTGCGGTGTAGTTGACGCTAGACTCGGGTGTCGCCTTAATAGAATCAAGCCCCCCTTGTGCCCTAGGGTTCGTTCCATTTTCAATCTGCTCCCGAAGCGCTTGCCACTTAGCGTTAGAGTTCAGAAGACCAGGGTGGGAAAATTCGCCCACCGTGACATTCACAGTTGCGGTATCGTTTGCAATTCCATCGCTGACGGTGTAGCTAAACGTGTCGCTGCCAAGATAACCGTTACTAGGTGTATAGGTGAACGTGGCATCGTCATTTTGTACTACCGTGCCATGAGCGGGATTCGTTAAGCTTAGAATTCGGAGCAAGTCGCTATCGCCATCGGTGTCATTGTTAAGGACATAACCCACTTCTACCGAGGTATTCTTCCTCGCTGAAACATTATCGTTATTCGCAATGGGAGCTGCATTTTCGGATGCAACGGCATCGCTGGCACTGGACGGAACATCAACCGAATAGATTGAAGCCTCTTCGCGCATCCAGTCCCCGGATTTCACTACAGCCTGAGAGCCGTTCGGTGTTAACACGTCGGTTCGTGTGCCAAAACCGGCAACGAGCGGATCGGTCAGCGATTGACGCACTTCCGTTCCGTCGTCCACCCCGTCATTATCGCTATCCGCATTGGTTGGATCGGTACCTAGCTGCAGCTCTTCATAATCTGTCAGGCCATCGCCATCGGAATCCGCTTTCAACGGATCTGTTCCCCGAACAAACAACTCGTCCCGATCTGTAAAACCATCCCTGTCTGAGTCTAGACCCGTATCAAACCGTGCTTCCACCCAGTCATCAAGGCCGTTGCCATTACTGTCTGCACCATTGATCGCATAGAGTTCGAGTCTGTGTATGCGCACGCTGAACCCATGGGGGAACATGCGGACAAACTTGCATTTGACCTCATAAACTCCGACATCCAGCCACGGAGTATAAACAAAGCCTTCCGCCAACTCTCCACGATCCGTCACAGCCAGCGTTTCTCCGATGACATGTCCGTTTATGCTGATTTCAATCGGGATACGGTAATGTTCGTAGAGGTTGTTCTTGTTTGGTTCGATTTGAAGTGCCAAACGATACATTCCAGCTGTGTTGTTCGTAATCGACCATGTACAGGACGGGTCATAGATCAGACTGGTGATAATGAGATCATCTTCCTCTTCGATATATTCCGTTGAAATTTGGAGGCGCTCTCGGTTGAATGCCGCGCGTCCGGGCAATGATAGAACCAGTTG
Organism: uncultured bacterium; assembly: GCA_965372395.1. Lineage (GTDB taxonomy): Bacteria > Verrucomicrobiota > Kiritimatiellia > Kiritimatiellales > Pontiellaceae > Pontiella. The sequence goes on along the minus strand of CBDVCB010000087.1, from coordinate 5,131 downwards.
GGCATCAGAAGCCGAGTTTGTGCCCAGAGGATCTGTCAACGTGATCGCAACTTCCTCGCCATCCAGAAGACCGTCCAAGTCAGAATCGGGATTCAACGGATCACAACCCATTGCAAGCTCTTCCGAATCCCGCAAGCCGTCGAAGTCCGTATCAAGCAACCCCCCATCGGTTCCACCCGCAGGCATATTGGACAGACCGGAGGCATCGCCAGAGAGCTTCCCTTGCACGTTCAAATCGGACTCGATGTCCAATGCCTGCCCACCCACACTCAAGGAACCTTCAAAGTTGGCATTCTTAAGCGTCAGCCCAGAGACATCCCAAACCCCTGACGTTGGCATGGATGCTATCGGAAGGTATCCGAAAACCGCTCCGGCATTCAAATTGGCAAGTCCCGAACCATCACCAATAAACCCGCCAGCATCGACCGTTCCGGCCACATAGGCCGAGCGAACCATGATCGGAAGGAGATTCACGGCATTGGTGAGCATCTGACCGTTCTGTGGGTTGATTCCCACCAGTTGCCCTACGCTGATGGCATTATGCGCAACTTCCGCATCTCTGAAATCATTTGAAGAGGCCGCCATATCAAGATAGGCCATATTGTAGACAAGGTTGGTATTCATGTTAATCCCATCATCCATGATTTTTGGCTTTTCCGCCGCCTGCACCATCATACACGCAGAAACAACACCCAGAGCATTTATCCAGTTACGCATTACCATTCTCCTTATATTAAACCAATTCCGCTTCAACCAATCCCTTAGTATGAAAAGAATATACCTGATCCCCAATCCACGAAAAGACATAATTAAAAATATATTCTGGCACCATGTAACTTCCCTTATTTCGGATAGCAACCACTGGTGCCGTAAATCCATGTAGGCCATGCAGGCGCGGCGGGATCTAAGCGAATCGGCAACCCGCATGAACTCAACACCTTCGACTCCTCCAGCCAATCCGGACGCTTCGAAGACGGTTTAGGCGGTCGCATGAATTCGAAACCGAGTTGAAGCCGTCGGCGATGGTTTTGATTTCGCCGTCGGGATAATAGCTGTAGTCCACGGAGGCAAGCGGAACGCTTGCGCTACCATAGAGAATGTAGTTCAATCGTCCCGCTTGATCGTAGGCATTGGAGACGGTGGTGCCGTCGAAGCGGGTGGTTTGCTTGACGAAACTGCCGACGCCATAGTCGATGGACATGACCTGACCTTCGATGTTGACGACAGCAACGACGCGATCCTGAATATCGAGCTGGTAGCTTTCGATGTAGCGCCCGCGTGGCTCGATGATCTTGAGTTGGTTAAATATCCGAGCGCGTTGTAGGCGGCGGAGCTGGTGAGGTTGTGTGCATCGTCGTATTGCATCCACTGCGTCCAGCTTGTGGACTCGTCGAGGTCGAAGAACACCTTCTTGGTTTTGTCGCTTCCGTCGGCGCTGTAGGTGTATGAAATCCCTTCAGGAACCATTGTTTCCGCCTTGGTCGCCCAATATGTCCAAGCAGTCGAAAAAAAACGGCAATCGATTAATTTGGCCGCCCGAGTTCAACTACTACCCCGCCAGCTCAAAAAACGCCCAGGAAGAAACCGATTCCTCTCTGTAACGGATTTCCCGGCAGGACTCCCATGGGCGGACAATGCTGGAAAACCACTCTACATGTGGTCGGTGTCGTCGACGACTTCCTTGACGTCGGGAACGCGCTCCTTGAGGAGGCTTTCGATTCCGTTTTTCATGGTCATGCGCGCACCGGGGCACCCTTTGCAGCCGCCTTCGAGCTCGATGAACACCACCCCGTTTTCGACTCGGGTCACGGTACCGCCGCCGCCATGCGAGGCCAGCGCCGGGCTGATTTCCTCGGCCATCACCACATTGACTGCATCCAAAATTTCCTGATCTGTCATTTTCGCTCTCCGTTGGTTTTGAAGCTTTTTAAAACAGCACTGGCGACCAATGCAAGCAATACCGCCCCGGCGATGAACGCCCCGATCCAGCCGAGCAGTGCAAGAATCGTCATGATCACGCCGGCAATCATCACGCCCATCAGAATGTAGAGCATGGCTTTCCCAAACGGAATCCCCATCAGAAAGGCCGCCATCGCCCCCGTCCACCCGCCGGTGACCGGCAGCGGAATCGCCACAAAGAGCGTCAGGCCGAGCGCCTCGTACTTCTCGATGCTCGCACTTTTCCTGCGCGTGCGCGCAAACAGCCAGTCGAAAAACCGTTTGCCGATGGCAAAGCGCATCAGGAATTTCGATACCGGGCCAAGCAGCAGCAGGATGAACGGGATCGGAATCATGTTGCCGACCACGGCGATCAGATAGACTTTCCACCACGGCATTTCAAAGGCCACGATCCCGACCGGAACCGCACCGCGCAGCTCGACGATCGGCAGGGTCGAGATGGCGGCCACCGAGGCGGTGCGGCTTAAGCCTTTTTCCTCCATCCAGCGCGCAATCTTTTCACCGCGATGCATCTCGTGCTCCGGTTCCTCCGCCCAGGCCCCTCCAGCTAAAAAGAGGAATGCACACCATAGCGCCATCAACATGTAAAACGGTTTTCTCATAAGGGTCTCTCGGGTTATTTAATCAATCTGCGATCGGGGAAATGGTCCATCACGGTGCGGAAGAACAGCCAGGCATCGCGCAGCGGCGCAACATGGCTTTGCCGCCGTCCCTTGTGGTAGATCGTCGAAATGCGCACCGAATCGACGCGGATATGGCGCAAGGCGGCATGGATCAGGATATCGAACTCGAAGGCGAACCGCGGCTCTTCGCTCATAATGAACGGAAGGACGTCGGCCCGGTAGAAACGGAATCCACACGGCGGGTCGGCCACGTAGATCTTGGTCAGGCGGTTCAGGATCTGGCACATGATGCGGTTCGTCCATTTCCGGACAAACGGCATGCCCAAGGGGTTTGCCATCCGGTTGCCGATCAGGATGGGAATATGAGTCCGCTCGTAGGCATCGAGGAAGCGGCGGGCTTCGCGCGGATCGTGCTGCCCATCGCCATCGACCACGATTACGGCATCGTAGTTGCGCTCGCGCACCAGCTCGAAACCGCGCTTGAGCGATGCTCCCTTGCCGAGGTTTTCCGGGTTCCGCAGCACATAGGCACCGGCCTGCTCCGCGAGCTCCGCAGTGGCGTCGGTCGATCCATCGTCAACGACCACCACCTTGCCGGGTGCCTGCTCCAGCGCCGTCCGCACCACCGTTGCAATGTGCTCCGCCTCGTTGTACGCACAGATCAACACACAGAATGTTTCCACCTTCTTTGTACCGTTGCGCATACCCATGGACACCAACCTACGGGGTTGCCGTAATCATGTTGTCCGCGCGATAGGACGAACGGACCAGCGGGCCGGACGCCACGGCCTCAAAGCCGATTTCGTACGCGGCATCCTCCAGATCGACAAACTCCTTCGGTGTCACGAACCGCTTGGTGTGCGCATGGTCGCGCGTCGGAGCCAGGTATTGCCCGATCGTCAGCAGGCGCACGCCGTTGGCATGCAGATCGCGCAGGGTTTCGAGCACCTCTTCGTTGGTTTCGCCCAGTCCCAGCATAATGCCGGACTTCACCTTGATCGACCCATCGCCAAACTCGGAGGCATAGCGCAGCACCGTCATGGATTTTTCGTAGGTCGCCCCCGAACGGATCGAGCGCTGCAGGCGCTTGACGGTTTCAATGTTGTGGTTGAACACGACCGGCCCCGTCGCCAGCACCTTGTCGATGTTTTCCCGCCGCCCCCAGAAATCGGGGGTCAGCACCTCGACGGTGACATCCGGAACGCGCTCCTTCACGGCGGTGATGGTTTGGGCGAAAATCTCCGCGCCGCCATCGAGCAAATCGTCGCGCGTGACGCTGGTGATGACCACATGCCTGAGATCCATCTTTTCAATGGCGTCGGCCACGCGTTGCGGTTCCTCGAGATCGAGTCCCTCCGGCTTGCCGTGGGCGATCGAGCAAAAGCGGCAGTCGCGCGTGCAGATGTTCCCGAGAATCATCACCGTGGCCGTGCCGTGGTTCCAGCACTCGTGGCGGTTCGGGCATTTTGCATCCTCGCACACGGTATGCAGCCCATTCTTCTTGAGCGTATCATGGACGGCCGAATAGTCCTGATCGGTCTGGATCGGACGACGCAACCACTTCGGCAAGCGGGTCGGTTTTTCATGCAATTCATTCATCATTCACTATTCCCCGTTCCATACTCCGCCGGATTTTCGGCAACCTTCAACGACGCGGTATCCAAGGCCTGACTATGTTCATATCGGATACGATTTATCAATTCCTCATACAACGTCTCCGGTGCGATATCAAATCCGCACTTCCAAGCCAACGTGGGCCATGAGTCCAAGTAAAACTCCGAAAAACAATATCCCTTAAATCAACACGCCCAGACTCGCCCGTATTGAGTTCCAAAGAAACCTCGAAGCCTTCCTCATAGTTCGCACTAAGCAAATAAACACAATCCATGACCGCCCTCAACCCCGTCATAATTTCATTCGTCACCGTCAACACCACTCAGCTTTTCACGCACAAAAAAAATCTTTAGTTATTTGCCCTTCGGGAGAATAAGGAGCTGGAGCTACATCACTGATAGGGTCATACAATCCTTGTTCCTTAATACCCTGAATTCGGCTCAGTGCCTTATTAAACTTGGACTCGGAAATGTAGAATTTGTCCTCAAGTCCAAACTCCTCAATCACCTTATTTATTTTCGGGACTGTTTCGTTCAGAAACTCATTCAGCGCTTCACCATGATGTACATTCACGGGGTTCATGGTCAAACGACCTGCACTTTTAGCTTTCCGCCGCAAGCAGTGGCATAGCGAACGAGCGTATCGATGGATACGTTTCCACCGTGTTCGATACGGGAAACCACACTTTGGGTGGTTCCCATGCGTTCGGCGACCTGGGCTTGGCTGAGATGGGCCTTGGTGCGTACCTTGTGGAGCTCTTTGGCGATGGCGTATTCAACATCAAACGTGTTGGAAACCGCATCGAATCCCGGCTTGCGGCGAATGGCCTTGGCTTGCTTCTCGTGTGCTTTGCGCATCTTCTCCATCGTGCTACTCATTATATTCTCCTCGCTTAACCAGCCCCATCACCCGCATGGCCTGCTTGAGTTCTTTCT
>CBDVCB010000086.1:0-10461 GCA_965372395.1 uncultured bacterium | reverse complement strand
TACGTCAAAAAACCACAACATGCAGAGGCACTTGAGTCAATCAGCTAGCCACGATCATTAATATAGTCCCGTGCGCCGAAGGGGGCGGGCAACCTTTTCCACGCACTCCTGCGGATCACCTCTTTTTTTTGCGGATCATTTACCCACTGCTCCTTGAGGTAGGTATCTTTTCGCAACGCGCCCAGCCCTTCATTTTCGCTTAGATCGTACGGCAACCCCGGAGCTTTGCGTGCAATAGTCGACGGGCGTAGCAAATAGTGCCGCACCGGCTGGATTGTGCGGCCATATTCAACGGCAGGAACCTTTTGGAATCCAAGGACATCCCCCCGGAACATAATCGCCGGAATCGGCTGGCCATTATATCCCATGCCCAGCGCCACGCTACGCGGATCAATCCCCTCGTACATCTTCTCCACCATCTGATTTTCAAAAGCCACAAAGGCGGCTCCGATCGTTTTCTTGAAGAGGGTCATTCCCGACAACTCGCGTTTTTCAGCAAAGTCGGTGGTGATGAAGCCCTTGTCATTGCCATGAACTACAAGCCATGAGACATAGTGCAGTTCGCTATCCTTTCCGTAATAATGCTCCACTTCGCCGAGCAATCCAGAAAAGAGCTGGTCCATGCCCCAGTCAATGGGGCCGCCAAACACAAACTTAACGATTCCCATGGCCTTGGAAAACTGCTCATCGGTTCGAACCCGTTCGTGTACCATCGGTGAAATATACTTGATGGTGTAGGTTGGCGGCTGACTAACCCAGGCCCACTGCACTGGACTTTTCTTTTCCAAATCCAAAAAGCCAGATTTCCCATCGCCAACCATTTGGTTAAGTTCAGCAAGAATATGGTTGGGAATCAGAAAGAGTTTGGTGATCGACAGCTCGCACATATCCTGCGGGGCTTCCCCCGCAAAGGGGCGGAGAATACGCCAATCCAGCCCGCGGGTGAGGCCTGCGTCCCGAAGGGTTCGATACACCCCCAGACCCCATGGACAAAATTCACTCAGGAAAAACCGCGCCGTGGCATCGGTTGATCCCTGCTTGAACTGGTTTTCTTTTGCCTCGTGGAATATTTCCTCCGAGGAACATCTCCCATACCAGCCCTGTAGTCGTTTGCGGTAGTTCTCCAGCGAAACAAACGGAGCGGTATGCATGGTTTGAAGCAGTCGGTTGGTAATCAGCTCCCGCGTAAACGGGGTCTGCATCGGGAACTTGCCCATCCCCACCAAAATCGTTTCGCATCCCGCAAAGGGATGCATGAAAAAAGCATCCTTCTCGGCATTGGTTCGCAATGCCACGGAATAGTTCGGAAGGCCGACGATAGAAGGATTCTCCTTTCCGATCCGGATAACCTTTTCGAGCCTTTCCAAGCCAACGTCATAAGCCGCGAGCGCCTGATGGGAGAAATGCGGGCCTTTTTCCATGAGGGCCTGGGCCTCATAGAGCGAACAAATCCCGCTCGCCAGCTTGCCGCGAAGAATAAAATTCGAGTCGCTCTCTCCCCCCTTGCACGGCATATCGTTGTAGGGGCCAAACACATCCGCAGCCAAATAGTGCCAAATAGACGGAACCGAGATTCCCTCATGAGCCCAGCGACAATACGTGCGATCAAAAAGCTTCAACTGTGCGATCAGCTCTTTTTGGAGGTCACTCATCTGGTACAAGGGAAGCGCCGGGTTCAAAAAGTAGGCCTCGGTCGATCCCGCTGGAGGAGCAGTACCATGTGCCAATGCCGAAGGCACAAAACCCGAACACAGGGCAGAAAAAACCAGCATGCCCAGAACACTTTTCATGGCTTGTTTTTTCATCATTTCACTTCTTGAAAAATAGCAAACAACGATTGGGTCTGCTTCGCCTTCAGGCATCGTCCGCCAGATATTTCTCCATCTCCTCCTCGGAGATTTTCACCATCTTTTTCGCATGGCAACGCGGGCAGCGCATACCGGTGAGGTCGGTTTTCGAGCGGGTCAGATAGCCGCACTTGGTGCAGCGGTAGGGCTCGCCCTTTTCCTTGTCCCGCGCGTCTTCGCCAATGCGCGACACGCAGCCACCCAAAACCGCCATTCCGGCCAACCCCACACTTCCAGCCACCAATGTTTTATTGAACCCCCTTTTATTCATCTCGGTCTCCCTGTTTGGGTTTCTACATTTTCCTGCAAACCAGCGCGGCATTGATGCCGCCAAAGGCGAAGCTGTTTTTAATGAGAGTATCGACCCGTTTTTCCAACGGTTGGAAAACGTGCTGGATTCCTCCGCACTCGGGATCGATGTTTTCCAGATTGAGGGTTGGATAGACGACACCTCGTTTCATCATTTCAAGCGATGCAATCAACTCGATCGCCCCGGAAGCGCCGAGCGTGTGGCCCATGTGCCCTTTCAGGCTGCTGACCGGAACCGCGTCACCGAAAATTTCCGCCAGAGCCTTGGCCTCTTCCTCATCGCCATGCTCCGTGGCGGTGGCGTGTGCGCTGATATAATCGATTTCCAAGGGTTGGATGCCGCTCTCTTCGAGCACTTGGCGCAGGCAGCGCACCATGGCATCGGCGTTCGACTGGCTAATGTGCACCCCGCTTCCGCAGGTGGCGAACCCCAGCACCTCGGCATGGATGGTTGCGCCGCGGGCAAGCGCCTGCTCCAGCTCCTCCAGCACTAGGATGCCCGCCCCTTCGCCGCAGACCAGCCCGTCGCGGTCGCGATCAAACGGGCGCGGGGTCGTCTTTGGCGAATCGTTGTGGTGCGATGACGTAGCGAAGAGCACATCGAACGAACCGGTAACGGTCGGGTGCAGCTCCTCGGCTCCGCCGCAGAGCACGCGATCCTGCCGCCCCGAACGGATCAGGTCGTAGCCCATGCCTAGGGCTTGCAAACCGGAGGCGCAGGCCGCGGCCGGTGCCAGCACGGTTCCGGTGATGCCCAGATACTGCGAAATATTCATGGCCGCCGTGTGCGACACGCATTGGAAAAACTTGGTGGAGGGCAATTGGGCAATATCGCGTTCGGGCAAAATCAACTCGAAGGTTTCCGTGATGCTCGCCGCACTGCCCATCGTGGAGCCCACCACGCATCCCGTCCGATCCGATGCAACGGCTTCCGCATCCAGTCCGGCATCCTCGACGGCCTGCTCCGCCGCCTGCGCGGCAAAGATGGAAAGCCGCCCCATCGACCGCCGCTTCTGGCGGGGGATCTGCTTCTCGTTTTCCAGCACGGCGGGTGCCCCGACCAGCGAATGCAACCCCTTGTAAACCGACCAATCGTCCATGCGAACCACGGAGGACTGCCCCTGCGCCAAACCCTCCATCATGGAATCCACGCTATTGCCCAACGGGGTGATCGCCCCCATACCTGTAATCACCACCCGTCTCATGCATCCAGCCTCTGTTGTATGTCCGAATCAAAATCCTCCGCACCCAATAAAGTCCGGCAAACCATGAACGATGAAACCATCGCCCCCATCACCCCAGGCAGCACCGAGCTTTGCCCTGCCGCATAGAGATTGCGGAGCGGCAGGCGACCGAGCAGATTAAACTGCCCCATTTTCTGTTTCACGCCATAGGCCGATCCATCCGGCGAATGGAGATAGTCTCGGAAGGTCAGCGGCGTTGAAACCCCGAGCACCTTGAAATGTCCTTCCAGTTGCGGGAGGCAGGAAACAACCCGCTCCATGATTCGCTCGGTTTTCCGCGCCTTGTATTCCGCGTAGGCCGCTGGCCTTTTCATGAACGACGAGTTCGACCATTCTTCCATATCTTCCGGGCAGACGGCCTCCAGCATAATCAACGTGCGGCACAGCTTGCCCTCCACCTCTTCCTCGCCGGAAATCCCAAAGAGCATTGAATCCTTGTTGCGATCGCCGGGCTGGAACATTTCGTCGAGGTTTGGATCAGGGAGTTCCAGCAGGATAAAATCGTCCAACAAATCGGGATCGTCGCAGACGCCAAAGACCGCAAAAAACCCGAACGAAGGTTCAAAGCCACGCACCCGGTTAATGAATGCCTTGCGTAGCTTTTCCTGCGGCAAGAGATCGAGAATCGCGTGGGGATGGATCGTTAGAATCGCATCCTTGAAATGGATCAAATCGCCCGAGTTCAGGCGGAAGGCACCTACCTCCCGACCGTCAATCTCCTCGCAAGCCACAACATGGCTCTTGCAGCGAATCTCCACCCCGGCCTCGTCCAGTTTTTCGCGCAAGGCGGAAACAAAAGCATCGCCTCCGTTTTCCACCCGCACAATGCCATCGTGCATGCCTTGGCTTATCCGGGCATGGTTGGCAAAGGAGATCTCGGAAGGAGCCACGCCGTAGCAAAGGCAATAGCCCGCAAGCAGGGCTTTGAGTTCGGAACTCTCAAAGAACTCATCAAGCACCCCTGAGAGGCTTTGGTAGTCCTCGTCCAACCGGTGCATGGATTCCCCGATGTGTAGCAGCTCCATGCTGGTAGTTGCGGAACAGACGGTATCGAGCTTTATAAAATAGGCGTCGATGGCTTTCGCTTCAGCGGGAAACCGGGCTTGAAGCTCACGGAGTGTTCCGGCCCGGTCGCAGGGAAAGCTGTAGCAATTTCCCGAGGATTCAAAAACAAAGCGCGTCCCCTGTTCCCCATCGAACGGAACGGGATGAATCTGCTGTTCAATGCCCAGCACCTTGAGCATATCGAAGAGCAGCCCCTCCGGGGCGAGACCGCCAGTAAAATGGAACCCCGTATCGAACGGGACGCCCTCCAGCGAGAAGCGCGCCATGGAACCTCCAATGGCCGGGGCTTTTTCCAGCACCAGCACTCGGCCCCCTTGCCGCGCCAGTAGCAATGCCGCCGTCAGGCCGCTGATACCGCTTCCGACCACGACATGGTCATATGCCGACATCAGATCGCCAGCCCGCCATTCACACCGATCACTTGGCCGTGAATGTAGGCCTGGGCATCGCTACAGAGGAAATCAACCGTGGCCGCGACGTCGTCGACGCCCCCGAAGCGGTTGAGCGGGATTATTTTTTTGACTTCTTTTTCCGGAAGATCCGCCGTCATGTCGGTTGCAATCACACCCGGTGCCACCACATTTACCATAATGTTCTTCTTGCCGACCTCGCGGGCGAGCGCCTTGACCGCGCCGATCAGGCCGGCCTTGGAGGCGGAATAGTTCACCTGCCCGGCCTGCCCAATCTGCCCGGCAGTCGAGGAGATCACCACAATGCGTCCGCGCTTCTCGCGCAGCATTGGGAAGAGCACCGCCTTGGTGGTGTTGTAGAAACCGCTCAGGTTGGTATCGATGACCGCATCCCACTCGGCCTTGGTCATCCAAACCATGAGGTTGTCGCGGATGATTCCTGAATTAAACACCACCACATCGGGTGCCTGCTGGTCGCATTTGTCGGCGAGCGCCGCCTTGGTGGCCTCGAAGTCGGAGACATCGAACCCCATGATCTCGCACGAGCGGCCCAGTCCCTCGATTTCCGACTGCACCTCCTTTGCCGCCGCCTCGTTGCGGTGGAACGTCAGCCAAATATCAAACCCGGAACCCGCCAGCTTGAGCGCAATCGCCCGCCCAATCCCCCTGCTCCCACCAATAACCAATGCTGTTTTCATAGCCACCGATTAAACCCGCAACAGGTTGCGGGTTCAATCAGATACTGGAATGAAAGCTGTTCCGTTTGGGCTTGGTTTTAGAATTGAACCCCGCCTTGGATCAGGAAGCCGCCCATATCCAGTTCGGATTCCGAGAGGCCGCCTCCGTTTTTCGGGGAAGCATCGAATTTAGCGGCAACAAAATCGACGGTCAGAACTCCGCGAACCTTTCGTGAGCCAAATGTAGCTTTGATGCCAAGCAACCCGCCAACCGTCCCGTCAAAATCCACATAATCATCAAAGTCGCCGATCCACGTTGGAACGGTATAGAGATTGAGGCCAATATGCGGGCCGATCGTAAACCCACCTTTTTCACCCAGTTTGAAGCGATAGGAGGCATCGCCGCCAAACGTCAAACCCACAATCGGGCCGACATACCAACCGGCGAGACCGGCCACATCGGCAACGGCCGATTCCATGTCAAATTCATAGCCAAACTTTGCATTCATGGCGAACGCGACGGCGGCATCATATTCCTCGTATAAACTACTCCCTCTCCACACCTGAAAGCCTTTGGCCTCCGGGATCCCCCACAAACCACCGGTAAATTCCCAGAACGTTCCAGACTCTGCCTGCGCGACACTCGTCACCACCAAAGCCATTACAGCCACAACTGCTGCTTTGTTCATCCTTTTCATCTCTCGTCTCCTTGGGTTTGTTTCACTACGACATCGCTCTATAAAGCGATTTGAGCACATCCATATTGTAGGTTGAAGCGCACCCTGTCAACACAACGGGAACGAACAGCAATGCAAGTATGTTTTTCATGGGTTCCCCTTTATGTTGTTTTACAGTCATTGGAAATGAAACGGGCGCTCCGCTAAACAGAACGCCCGCATTGTAGTCCATCCAAGAGTTGGAAGCCTACTTTACTTTTTCCTCCCTGTGCCAGAAGAGCACGACCGGGGTTGCCACGAAGATGGACGAATAGGTGCCGACCAGGATGCCGATGCACAGCGCCAGAGCGAAGTCCTTGACCGCGCCATCGCCAAAGATCAGCAGCATAACCACCGTCAACAACGTGGTGAACGAGGTGAGCACGGTGCGGCTGAGCGTCTGGTTGATCGAAAGGTTGGCGATCTCCTTGTAGGATTTCCCCTTCACCAGCTTGAGATCTTCGCGGATGCGGTCGAACACGACGATCGTGTCGTTGACCGAATAACCAACGATCGTAAGCAGCGCCGCAATGATCGGCATGCTCAGTTCGTGGCCCATTGCGCAATAGATTCCGATCGTAATCAAGACGTCGTGCGCCAGGGCGGTGATCGCACCCATGGCGAAGGCAAATTCGAAGCGAATCGAGATGTAGATAATGATGCCGATCAGCGCGAAGATGAGCGCCTTGATGCCCTTGCTCTTCAGCTCGTCGCCGATCTGGGAGCCGACACTGTCGTTCTTCACATCCCGATAGTTTCCTTCGAGCGCCTTCACCGCTTTGAGCGCCGGTTCGGACTCCTCGCCGGAAGCACCCACTTTGACTTCAAGGAACTCCTTCCCGGACACGTCGGACTCATAAGCCACCTTTGCGGAGGGGAAGCCCACCAACGCCAAGGCCTCGCGGACGGTATCGCCATCCTGCTTCTGGTCGAATTCGAAGGACATCACGGTTCCTCCCGTAAAGTCCACGCCGAGGTTGGCATCGCCCTTGGAGGCGAACAGCCCCCAGGTTCCGACAATCACCAGAACCGACAGGACGGCCGCGATCTTGCGCTTGCCAATGAAATCGAACGAGGCGTTGGCCAGTCCGGGGATCGACAGCATCTTGAGCGACTTGATCATCTTGTGATCCGCCAACGTGTTGAAGAAGAGGCGGGTAATCACTAGAACGATAAACATGCTGACAAGGATACCGGCGCTCAGCGTGACGGCAAACCCGCGGATGGGCCCCGATCCCTGCCAGAACAGGATGACGGCGACCAGCAACGTGGTGACGTTGGCATCGAGAATGGTGCTGAACGCCTTGTTGTAGCCGGCGTTGATGGCGCCGGAAATCGACTTGCCGACCTTCCATTCCTCACGCATGCGCTCGAAGATCAGCACGTTGGCATCCACGGCCATGCCGATCGTCAGCACGATGCCGGCAATGCCGTAGAGTGTGAGGGTTGGCAGATTCACCGCGCCCCCTTCCAGCGAGCCGGAAAGCACGCCAAGGAACCCGGAGGCCACCACCATGCCTGCTGGCAGAAGCAACAACACAAAGACCAGCGACAGGTTGGCAATAAGTCCCGGAAGCATGTAGTAGAGCGCCATGAAGACGAGTACGCCAACGCCACCATAGATGAGCGCCTTCTTTCCGCCATCGATGGAGCTTTGGCCCAGCGTCGGTGCAACGGTGCGCTCTTCGACAATCTTGACGCGGCCCGGCAAGGATCCTGCACGCAGGGCATTCACAAGGCGGCGGGCCTCCTGCAGGGAGAAGCTTCCGGAAATCGAAGCACTTCCCCCATAAATCGGCTCATTCAAATGTGGCGCAGAATACAATTTATCATCGAGGATAATTGCAAGAAAACGCCCCGGCTGGGTTTCGGTTCTTGCGAACCGCTCCGTCACCCTTCCGAATTCCTTTGCACCCTTCTTATCAAATTCCAGGGAGATTTTTATCTGGGACGTTATGGGATCAGGGCTCACGGAAGCAAACTTGATCGTATCGCCTTTCATCGCAATCCGGGGCTCGATAAAATATGGGCGATAGATCTTGGAATCGTCCTTGTGGCGATCCTCCATTAGCATGTAGTCGGCGCGCTTTCGCCCGAAATCCTTGAGTTCATCGTAGTAGGCACGGTTAAGCTCCTCATCGGCAACTTCTCGATCCCGGACAAAAAACACTCCGGAACCATCCTGTCCGCCTACTCTGAAACCCTTTGGAACCGCTCCCTTGCTCGCCAGCTCGGCAATCCACTCGTCACTGTCATTGTGCACAAGCTTGAAGGTAAGCACGGCAACACGCAGTATTTGCGCCTTGGCTTCAGCGCGTGTATTGGCATCGGCACCCGGAATGCGGACCACGATGCGGTTGTCGCCTTCCGGATAGATCTCCGGCTCGGCGGTGCCCAGCACATCGATGCGGCCGCGAATGACCTCGACGGCACTCTCCTGCGCCTCCTTGATCTTTTTTTTCAGGGCAGAGGCGCTGATTTCGTCGACCGAGCTAATCTTGTTCTCGGGATCCTCGACCATTTTCTTGGCAACATCGGCCTCATCCACCTCGAGCACAAAGCTCGATCCGCCCCTAAGATCGAGGCCCAGCTTGACTTTCTGATCCATCGGCGTGACCAGAGTAATCGACCAGATGACGAGGATGCCGAGCAGCAACCATTTCCAGAGTTTGTTTTTATCCATAGCCATAAACCTTTCTACTTAGCCGGTTCAAATTCAGAAGGCGTTTCGCCTTTTTCCAATACCTGGGAGATCGCGGCCTTGACCACTTCGATCTTGGTGTTCTCCGCGATGCGCACCATCAAGGCCTGATCCTTAACTTCTACGATCTGGCCAAGGATGCCGCTGGTGAGCAGCACGCGGTCGCCCTTCTTCACGTTGGCGATCATCGCCTTGCGCTCCTTGTCGCGGCGGCGCTGGGGACGGATCATCATGAAATACATCACGCCGAACAGCAGCGCCATCATTCCTATAAACTGGAATTGCGATCCTCCGCCGGCACCTCCTGCAGGCGCAGCAGCCTGGGCAATCGTGAAAGGTAGTAGATTCATCAGTTGTTCTCCTTAACGTTTAACGTATGTTCTTCCAAAACCACGCGATAGCCGGCGTGGAACGCCGTCCGGAACGCATCGAACGTCCCCTGCTCTATCGCCTTTCCCATGTCCTTCAAAAATTCCAGATAGCAATGCAGGTTGTGCATCGTTATCAGCCGCAGTCCCAAAATCTCGCCCACATTGAGCAGATGCCGCACATAGGCGCGCGTAAAGCTCCGGCACGCATAGCAAGTGCACCCCTCCTCCAAGGGCCGCTGGTCCTCCTTGTAGAGGGCCGCCTTCACCGGGTAGCGTCCGCGCCGCGTCGAAACCGTTCCGTTGCGCGCCTGCCGCGTCGGCATCACGCAGTCGAACATATCGACCCCGCGCGCCACCGACTCGACCATCTGGGCCATTTCGCCCACACCCATCAGATAGCGCGGCTTTTCCTCCGGCAGATGGCCGACCGTGTCGTCCACCCCCCGCAGGATCAGCTCATCGGGCTCTCCGACGCTCACACCGCCGATCGCATAACCGTCAAAATCCATCCCGACCAGCGCTTTTGCGCACTCCTCGCGCAGATCGGCATGAACCCCGCCCTGCGCGATTCCGAAAACCAACTGGCCTTCCGCGCGGGGCGCTTCCCTGCAAATAGCCGCCCAATCTAGGGTTCTGCGCACGGCTTGGCAAGCGTAATCCTTCTCGCACGGGTATGGCGGGCATTCGTCGAAAACCATGGCGATATCCGAGCCGAGCTTGCGCTGGATTTCCATCGATTCGCGCGGGCCGATAAAATGCTTTTTTCCGTCGGAATGCGACTGGAACGAAACCCCTTTATCCGTGATTTTGTTCATGCTGCCGAGGCTGAACACCTGGTAGCCGCCGCTGTCGGTCAAAATAGCCCGGTTCCATCCCATGAACTTGTGCAACCCGCCCATGCGCTCGATCAGATCCGGCCCCGGGCGGTCGTTGAGGTGGTAGGTGTTGCCCAGCAGGATTTCGCAGCCCAGCTCATCCATCTCGCGCGGGGTCATGGCCTTGACGGTCGCCTGCGTACCCACCGGCATGAAGACCGGCGTCTCCACCGTCCCATGCGCCGTATGCAGCCGACCCCGCCGTGCATTGCAAGAGGGATCGGTGACTAGAAGTTCGAATTTGCC
>CBDVCB010000085.1:0-10804 GCA_965372395.1 uncultured bacterium | reverse complement strand
CGTTCGAACCCGCAAAAACCCAAGCGGGCTGGGTTCGTCTTGCCCGAAAACGGGGATTTTCGGCGGATTGGAGCATCCAGCAGCCCAAATCCGCACAACAGATTGGTCTGTACCGTTCTTTCAAAGATAAAGGCGCCCGCGATGGGAGGTTTTGCAAGCGGCTCTGTAGACAAATGTTTAGATCAAGGTGGCAGTTACGATTATAAAGAAATGAGATGTGATTTTGAAAAAAGTCATACATTCATTCCATTCCACAAAAGACATTCAGTAATGATGATTCTTTCAGGGGTCGGAATAATTGCATCCATTACATTACTGAAAAGAAAGGCCGAACAATAAAGCAATAGATGCCCACGACTGAAAGGAGCTGAGCTTCTATTGACTGGTTCCTGTAAGCTGCGGAGAGGGCGGCATAAAAGAAGCGCTCGGGAAGTACCTCCAATCGTTTCAAACAATTCGAGCTGGCAGCCATTGAACGAACACCGCCTACGGGCAATATGTTTCTGGAATTGGGAAGGGGAGTATCGGCATCTTGGAATCTTTTTCTTCCTTTTGCCGTTCAGCAGCCTTCCAGTAAGCCGAATGACCAAGCGGCCATTACGAACACCTTCGACTATTCCTTGGCCCAAGGATCCCGTGTCGAATTGTTGGCCGATACGAAAGCGATAATCACCGAAATAAATCATGCCACACCCCCAATCATCAAGAGGCGATCAAGGATCAAAGTCAGCAGATCTTCAGCATTATCGACTTCGTTTTGTGGCACTGACTGTGGCAGTCCTTCAATCCGCACAATGGGATTGGACATTTCAGAGGGGTTCGATTCCTCTCCGGGGCACCATTTCCATTCTTCGAAAAAAAAGCCCTCTCCGTTGATGGGGAGGGCCTGTGCCGATGGACGGTTATTGCCGGAGTTATCCGAGCAGGGTCTTGGCTTTTTCGTAGACGTTGGCGGTGGTGAATCCGAATTTCTTGAGCAGCACGCTGAAGGGGGCGGAGGCGCCGAAGTCGTCTTTGGTGACGAGGGCACCGTGGCGACCCACATAGCGTTCCCAGCCAAAGCGGGTGCCGGCTTCGATGGCGATGCGCTTGGTGCAGGCGTCGGGCAGGACGGATTCCTGGTAGTCGGCGTCTTGCTTTTCGAACAGTTCCCACGAGGGCATGCTGACGACGCGGACGTTTGTGCCTTCTTCGCCGAGCTGCTGCGCGGCGGCGAGGGTGATTTCGACTTCGGAGCCGGTGGCGAGCATCAGGAGTTCCGGGGTGCCTTCGCCGCTTTGCCAAAGGGTGTAGGCGCCCTTCTTGACGAGGTCGGCGGAGGGGAAGACGGAGCGGTCGATCGTCGGCAGGTTCTGGCGGGTGAGCAGCAGCGCGGTGGGGCCGGTCTTGTTTTCGAGCGCGGCCTGCCATGCGACGACGGTTTCGGTGGCGTCGGCCGGGCGAAGTACGGTCATGTTGTGGATCATGCGCAGGCTGGCGGTGGTTTCGATGGGCTGATGGGTGGGGCCGTCTTCGCCGACGCAGAAGCTGTCGTGGGTAAAGACATAGATGACGGGCAGGCCCATGAGCGCGGCCATGCGGGTCGTCGGGCGGACATAGTCTGCAAAAACGAGGAACGTTCCGCCAAAGATGCGGAATCCACCGTGCAGTTGCACGCCGTTCATAATCCCGCCCATGCCGAGTTCGCGAACGCCGAAGTGGAAGTTGCGTCCTTCGAAGGCCTCCTTGCCAATATCGCCGAGTCCGGCCATATAGGTGTTGTTGCTCGGCGCGAGGTCCGCGGAGCCGCCAATAAGATAGGGGATCTCTTTGGCCAGTGCCTGGATCACCTTCCCTGAGGAGGCGCGGGTGGCCAGCGAGGAGCCGGCTTCGAACTCCGGCAGCTTGCCGGTCAGATCCGGAAGATCACCCGCCATGGCCGCTTTCCAATCCTGGGAAAGCCCGGCGTTTTCGGCGGTCCACGCGGCAAAGGTGGCGATCCATTCGGCCTCGGCTTTTTTCAGCGTTTCGAGGCGGGCGGCGAAGATGTCGCGCACGTCCTGCGGCACGAAGAATTTTTCTTCGGAGATGCCGAGGTTCTTTTTGGTGGCGAGCACTTCGTCTTCGCCGAGCGGTGCGCCGTGCACGGCGCCGGTGCCTTCCTTGTTGGGGGAGCCGAAGCCGATCTTGGTGTTGCAGATGATGACGGAGGGCTTTTCGGTTTCGGACTGGGCCGCTTCGATGGCCGCTGCGATTTCGGTGGTATTATGGCCGTTGATTTCCTGTACCTGCCAGCCGTAGGCTTCCATGCGCTTTTGCACGTCGTCGGTGTAGGTGATGTGCGTGTCGCCTTCGATGGAGATAAAGTTTTGGTCGTAGAAGACAATCATCTTGCCGAGGCCGTGATTGCCGGCCAACGAGAAGATTTCGTGGGAGATACCTTCCTCGAATTCGCCTTCGGAGGTAATGACGTAGGTGTAGTGGTCCACGATTTTCTGGTCGGCGGTGTTGTAGCGCGCATCCAGCATTTTTTCGGCAATGGCCATGCCGACGCCGTTGGCGCAGCCCTGGCCGAGCGGGCCGGTGGTGGTTTCGACGCCAATGGTGTGGCCGTATTCCGGATGCCCGGCGGTCTTGCTGCCCCATTGCCGGAATTGTCCGAGTTCTTCGATTGGCAGGTCGTAGCCCGCGAGATGGAGTAGGCTGTAGATGAGCATGGAGCCGTGCCCGGCGGAGAGGATGAAGCGGTCGCGGTCGGCCCAGTCGGGGTTTTCGGGATTGTGCTTGAGATATTGCGTCCAGAGCACGGCGGCGACGTCGGCCATGCCCATCGGCATGCCGGGATGCCCCGAGTTGGCGGCTTGAACGCCGTCCATTGAGAGCCCGCGAATGGTGTTTGCTACGAGTTTGATATCCATTATTTCTCCTTCAGAATCCAGTTTTTGTTTTGAAAATGAGCGTCGAAAATAGGTGTCGGCCTCTGTTTAAACAAGACAAATTCGACCGATCTTCCGGTTTTGCGCAAGGAAGGGCTGGTGTTGCATGGGATTCGCTTTATATTGGCGTCAATCAACGTATGGAGTTTCCTGTGATCGACCTGCACACACATTCGGTTTATTCCGATGGAACCAATCTGCCTGCCGAGCTGGTGGCTATGGCTGAAAAGCGCGGCCTTTCGGCGTTGGCTTTGACCGACCACGATACGGTCGGGGGGATTCCGGATTTGCTTTCCGCCGGCGAAGACTCGTCCGTGGAGGCCGTTGCGGGCATTGAGCTAAGCGCGGAATGCGAGCACGGCACCATGCATATTCTGGGCTATTTCATCGACCACGCCAGCACGGCCTTGCTGGGGAAAATCGAGAAGGTTAGGGAAGGGCGGGAGCAGCGCAATATTGGAATCCTGAAAAAACTCAACAAGCTGGGCTATGTCCTGCTTTGGAGCGATGTCGTGAAACACGCCGGGAAGGATGTGGTGGGACGCCCGCACTTTGCCGCCGCGCTTGTGGAGCGCGGTCACGTCAAGTCCAAGAAATTGGCGTTTGACCTGTTGCTTGCGAAGGGGCGTCCCGGCTATATGGAGCGCTATCGCTATACGGCGAAGGAGTGCATCGAGCTGATCCGGGGGGCGGGCGGGATTCCCGTTCTGGCCCATCCGGCCACCATCTATCTGCCGGACGAACAACTGTTCGCCTTGGTGCGCGAGATGAAAGATTCCGGGCTGGGCGGCATCGAAACCTACTATGCCGAGAACCACCCGAAAAATATCCGGAAGTTTTCCGAATGGGCGGATAAACTGGGTTTGGTCCGCACAGGCGGAACCGACTTTCACGGAAAGAACACGCCCGACCTCAAGCTCGGCACCGGCTTTGGGCAGCTCCATGTGCCCGACGAGGTGCTGGAGCGGCTTAAGGCCGCGCTCCAGACCTTTTTCTCCTAGCGTCTTTCCTTTTGGTGGATCGTGACGGGCCAGCCGGGGAATTGTTTCGCATCCGGATCGGTGACGTCCGCGAAGCGGGGCCAGCATTCGAAGGTGACGGTGCGTTCTTTTTTATTGAAGCGAATAATACCGTGTCCGGCCGCGCCCCTGTTGACCCGGTCCTTCACCCCTTCAACACCCTCCCCGGGGTTGGCATAGGCATGCATGGTGATCTTGTTGCCGAAGCCGTCGTAGTAGTTCCCGGTATGCTCGAGAACGTCGGAAATTGGATCGATCCCTTTTTCCAGCGGGAGCCATTTGCGGGGATAGTAGTTCACGATGGAGGGCACGCAGAAGGAATATCCGGCATCGCCCCAGTCATCGATGCCATGGTGGATGACGCTGGCGAGGTGCTGGTCGCCGGCAATCATGACCGCGTCGCATTTGCGGATGGCCGCGAGGGCCTTGTTCCTCCCGGTTTGGGGCCACCCGTTGGAGTCGAGATCGGCCAACAGGCGTTTCCCGGCGTGGATGTGCGCGCCGCCGGCGAAGATGGTCTGCGAAAGCACAGCCTTCATTTCCACGTCTTTCCAGTCCTGCGCCCAATCGTTCAGAAAGCGGAGCTGTCGCTCGCCGAGGAGTTGCGCTTCCGGTACATCCACGGATTTCCGGTCGTATTTGGGATCGTTGATATGATCCGGGCGTGGCCCCATTTTTGGGATGATGTCGGCCGGGCCGGTTTTGAATTTACGGTCTTCGATGATGGCAAAGTCGATTCCGCCAATGTTGAGCGCGGTGTAGTAGACGCCGATGCCGCGCTTGACCGGCGTGGGGTCGTAGGGATCGGGCAGGTTGGCGGTCTGGGCAAACTGGACTTCGTTTACATATTCCGGCGACATGGTGTAGCCGCCGTCGGAGGCACCGCCCAGCGTGGACTTGACACCTTCCTCTCCCCATAGGTTGCCTTGGCCGACATCGTGGTCGTCCGGAATGCAGATGGTTGGGCGATCCTTGATGATTTCCCCGAATTGGCGGCCGAACAGCAGCCACGCCGCCAGATGCTGCCGGTGGTCGTAGGATTGGTCGCCGGAGAAAAACAGGAGGTCGGGATCGTGCACCTTGATGTTGTGGATGATGTCCGGCTTCATCCGCCGGTCGCCGTTCGAGTTGCCGGTGAAGGCGGTAACAACAATTTCGTTTTTATCCCGTGGATCTTTGCGAATAATGCCGGTGTAGGTGGCGACGCCGTCGAGTGCGCTGACGCGGTATTCCCAGTCGCGGGAATGGTCCCATTTTTCCACCCGGAAGAGGGCGTTCCAGGCTTTCGCATCCTTCGGGGAAGTGTATTCGTCTTCCCGGATGGTGGTCTTGGCAATCCTTTTCCATTTTCCCTTGTCTTTGATCTCCAAGAGAATGGATCGGCTGTCTCTATCTTTCAGGGGGTAGAGCTGGGCCACGAGCTTGAGGGTTTGGTTCTGCACCGTATACATGGCAAAGCAGATGGAGTCCTTCTTCTCCACGGATGGAATTCCAACGGCGGTCTTTTTTGCCTTTTTCTTGTTGGTTTCCTTTGCGCCAAGTCCGGTCGACGGCAGGAGCAAGGCCACACCCAACAGGCCGCAAGCGGAATAGCGGAAGAGCTTTGACGAATTCATATTGGTCTCCAATTTAGTTGGTTTGGGTTTGATGTTCAACGAGTCATGCTCCCCCGACTGGACAGGCTTTACAATAAAGATCCGGCCAAATCGGCAAGTTCCGAACGTTCGCCTTTGGTGAGGTTGATATGCGCGTAGAGCCGCTGGCCCTTCATCTTTTCAATCAGGTAGCTCAAGCCGTTGGAGTGGCTGTCGAGATAGGGGTGGTCGATCTGGAAGATGTCGCCGGTAAAGACAATCTTGGTGCCTTCCCCCGCGCGCGTGATGATGGTCTTGATTTCGTGCGGCGTGAGATTCTGCGCTTCGTCGATAATGAAAAAGGTGTTCACGAGGCTGCGGCCGCGGATGTAGGAGAGCGGCTCAATGACCAGCTTCCGGTCTTCGAGCAGCTTGGAGATCTGGCTATGCTTGGTGTTGCCCTCGGCATGTTCGATGACGCCAAGGTTGTCGAACAGCGGCTTCATGTAGGGGTCGAGCTTGGACTGGATGTCGCCAGGCAGGAAACCGATGTCCTTGTTGCTGAGTGCAACGATGGGGCGGGCCATGAGGATTTGCCGATAGCTTTTCTTGCGCTTGAGCGCGCCGGCCAGTGCGAGCAGGGTCTTTCCTGTGCCGGCCTTGCCGGTTAGGCTGACGAGCCGGACGCGGTCGTTGAGCAAGGCGTCAAGCGCGTAGGTTTGCTCGGCGTTGCGCGGAGTGATGCCAAAGGCGGGCACCTTGTCGACATGCTTGATGAGGTTGAGCTCATCGTCATAGACGCTCAGGGCGGATTTGCGTTCGCCCCGCAGGATGATGTATTCGTTGGGCAGGAGTTTTTTTCCGACCTGCAGGTCCGCCGAGGAAAACTCGTAGGGCGGGGCATACATCTGGTTGATCAGTTCGGGGGCGACATTCTCTTCCACACGTGTTCCGGTGTAGAGCAGGGCGAGGTTTTTGACGTGGTCGTTTTTGTAGTCCTGCGCCATCAGACCGACCGCCTTGGCCTTCATGCGCAGGTTGACATCCTTTGTGACCAGCGAGACTTCGCGCCCGTCGGCTTCCTTCGCCATCTGGTAGGCAATGTTCAGGATGTGGTGGTCGGCCTTTTGCGTCGAAAAATTGGCCGCAATGCTTTCGTCGAATGCGCGGTCGAGCTTGATGCTTATTTTTCCAAGGCCGGGTCCGATCGGCACGCCGCCGTTGAAGAGCTTGTCTCCACTGAGCGAGTCGAGCGTGCGCGCAAATTCGCGGGCGTGGAAGTTGAGCGAGTCGTTGCCTTTCTTGAAGTTGTCGAGCTCTTCGAGGACCGTGATGGGTATGACGATGTCGTGTTCGTTGAACTGGTGGATGCAGGAACTGTCGTGGAGGATTACATTGGTGTCGAGGATGAAGATTTTTTTCGAGGTCGATGTCATGCTGTCAGGGTTCCTTCCATCTGTTGTCTAAATGCCAATAGCATCGGAATCGCGTAAATTCTGCGAAACGGGGCACACCAAGTCAATGCGCAAATAGTATTCGGGCAATTGGCATGGCACAACATGTTGTATGGAAACGAACTGCGCCGACGGATTTTTCGCGAAATCGCGTCAGTCAATGCAATAGGTGACTGATGGCCAGTCTGTATTTAGCGACCAACCCGTACAGCGCATCGAAGCACGGACGCAGGATCGGCCAGCCCGTGGGGGCGGCGAGCCAGCCAAGACCCACTTCCCTATAGGCCGCACGGATCACATCCATGCGGCGGATGACCGTTCCATCCGGCAAAACGGCATGGATTTGCTTTTCCAGCTGCTCCATGGGAATGCCCGTTTGTTTAGGCAGGCCCTCTGCTTCCCGAATATCTGAAAAGCGTAGTTTTCCCTTGCGATCACGTTTCTTTAGGAACGCGACCTTGCGGCGGCAGATGGGGCAGTTTCCGTCGTACAGGATGCGGATGGGGCGGTTCGCTGGCATGCCGGAACCATGCTCTCAAGCGACCTCGATGGGAAGGGATTTATGTCCGCCATAATTCTTGACGCTCGATTTTTAATCTTGTAAATTGCTGGGCAATTGGTGGTTAGCATAGCACCTGTAATGTAGGGAGTATTCCATGGGCACACTGGCAATTGTTATTGCATGCGGGAAAGAGGAGCAGATCGCTCCGGGAACGGACACGGCGTTTTTGAGTCTGGGCAGTCGCCCGGTTTTGGCGCATTCCCTGCGCACTTTCCAGGATTCGGATAGTGTCGATACCATTATACTGGCGGTCGCCAAGGATCGGGTGGACTCGGCCCTGCAGGTGGTCAAACGATTTGGTTGCACCAAGGTGCGGGGCATTGTGGTCGGAAGCACCAACCGCTTGAGTACGTTGCGCGCCGTATACGCCAAGCTACCGGAACCCGCGTCCAGCATCATCGTGCACGAGGCCTCGCGACCCTTTGTTTCAGCCGAAACCATCCGCGAAGGCGTGAAGGCGGCAAAGCGCTACGGTTGCGCCATTGCGGCGCACAAGGTCCGGGATTCCGTCAAGGTCGCCGCCAAGGGACTCAAGCCCGACAAAACGCTTGAGCGCAACTCCGTTTGGATAGCGCAAACCCCGCAAGTCTTCCGGGCCGAAGTACTCGAAAAAATCATCGACCCCAAGAACAAGGCCGTCAAGTTGATCGACGACGAGTCGGAATGGGTCAAGAAACCAGCCGAAGTGCACATGGTGGAGTCCGGGTACGGCAATATCAAAATCCGCACCGCCGACGATTTTTCCGAGGCCACCGCGCTGTTCAACGCCCGCTTAAATCGCTAGATCAATAACTGGAATACAACCGACCCAGTTTTGTCAATGAGCCATCCTTAGTAGGAATGGATGGCGATGAAGAGAGCATCAAGCTCTATGTCGACGATCGGCTGTTGAACGAAACCAAGCTGGCGGACACCTTTAATCCCGAAGGCCACCCCATCAAAAACCCGTTTCACCAACCCCACTACATCCTCGTCAACCTAGCCGTCGGAGGGAAAGCCGGCGGAGATCCCTCGAAAACCGAATTTCCGTCCCGCTATGAAATCGACTATTCCGCGTCTATCCGGTGAAGGAGTAAAGCAATGTCCCGCTATCTCGCATCCTACTCAGTCTCACGGAGTCCTTCGCGGCACTTCGCCGACGTCCATCTCGCGTAAAGGTTTGTAGTGTCGTGGCTCGCAAGTCTGTTGCGATTTCCTACGCACGGTTATCGTGGTATTGCTCAGTAGTGCGGATCGGATATTCGTGCTCCATATAAAATCCACTGCTCACAACTTTTTGTGTGTTTTTATTCCGTGGCGAGAGTATCATCAGCTCTTGTTTTCACCTTGCAACATGGAGCAACACGATGACGATAAAACTTTTCGCTGAAAACCGATCCCTCTTGACGGGGCTGTTCTTCTACCTCACTGCATGTGGAATTGCACAAGCCGGAACGCTCGGCATGCTCACCTACGCAATTAACGGTGATGAGGTTACCATCACCGATTGTGATGAAGGGTTGGCAACCGGAGCGGTCGCCGTTCCTTCGACCATCGAGGGCAAATCCGTCACCAGCATTGGTGATAGCGCGTTTAGTTTTTGTCGTTCGATGAAGAGCATTGCGCTCCCTGCCAGCATCACCGGTATAGACAACTATGCGTTTTGGGCTTGTTCTTCATTAGATAGCATAAACATTCCCGACAGCGTCACCAGCATCGGTTTGCTTGCATTTAGGGAATGCACTTCATTAACTAATATTGAGATTCCCGTCAGTGTTGCCAGTATCGGGGATGTTGCATTTGGCGGATGTAGTGATCTTTTATCCATCGATGTTGTGGCAGGAAACCTGTATTACTCCAGTATTGATGGGGTTCTCTTTAATGTGGGAAAAACAGAGATTCTTGTGTGTCCAGAAGGGAAATCAGGAGCTTACTCCATCCCATCTGGTGTCACCAGAATCGGTGAGGCAGCACTTTATTGTTGTAGTTTGTTAACCGTCATCACAATTCCTGACAGCGTCAACACCATTGGTCACAGTGCATTTGGGAGTTGTAGTTTGTTAACCGGCATCACAATTCCTGACAGCGTCAACACCATTGGTTACGGTGCATTTAGGAGTTGTAGTTTGTTAGCCAGTATCACAATTCCTGACAGCGTCACCAGCATCGGTCGCGCCTTATTTAGAGAGTGTAGTTCGTTGTCCAGCATCACGCTGCCCGGCGGCATTACCAGTATTGGTGACGCTATGTTTATGTATTGCAGTTCGTTGACAAACATTGTGCTCCCGTCCGGTATCAGCAGTGTTGGTGGCAGTGCGTTTTCTTATTGTTCTTTGTTGACAGACATCATGCTTCCTTCGGGGGTCACTAGTATTGGTAGCTCTGCGTTTAAAGGTTGCAGTTCGTTGACAAGTATGATGCTGCCCTCGGGCATCAGCAGTATTGGAGATCAGACATTTCGAGATTGCAGTTTATTGGAAAATATCGCGCTCCCCTCTGGTATTACCAGCATTGGTTCCTCTGCGTTTTCAGGTTGCAGTTCGCTAGCCGAGATCGAATTTCCATCCGGTGTTGCGAGTATTGGTGATTGGGTATTTTCCTATTGTAGCAAACTGAGTGTGGCAAGTTTTCTTGGCGATGCTCCCGTGTCATTTGGATATAACGTATTCAAAGGAACGGTTGGATACTTTACCATTTACTATCGGGTCGGAAGCACGGGCTTTACGTCGCCAACATGGGAAGGGTATCCCGCTGTTGAGATTGAAGGCTCGATATCTCCTTCCGGCTTGTGGTTGCGGGAGCATGGGTTTGACTACGGGGAGAGTCTTGACCAAGACATGAATGGGGACGGGGTTGATTTGTTGATGGCCTATGCGCTGAACCTTGATCCCAATCTCGACCTTTCGGGGAGCCGGCCGCAGGCGGAGATGGCCGAGGATACGATGAGTATGACCTACTATGCAGCCCGACCCGGAATCACCTACACGGTGGAGACCAGCACGGGTTTTTTGGCGTGGACCACCGTTGGCGTGACGCTTTCCGACCTCGACCCCGAAAACCGATGCACCGCCACCGTCGACCTGACCGCTCCCCACCGCTTCCTGCGCCTGAGGGTCGAGTAGTAGGGGTAGAAATGTAGTGGCGGTTCTTAGAACCGCATTGCGCTGGAGGGTGGTGCTTCGCAGAAGCCGCTACAGCCTGGGTGGATTAACTTTTGCCGACAGCAAAGTTTAACCTTTTAATTTTCGTGGTTTGGATGGAAAATGCGGGTCTTTGGAATTTAAGGGAACAGGAGCAACCA
>CBDVCB010000084.1:0-10873 GCA_965372395.1 uncultured bacterium | reverse complement strand
ATCGGCAATCGGCAATCGGCAATCACGTGATCCTCCGTTCTCGATCGGATTTGAGGAGGTAGGGATCGGAAGCGGGGACGCGCTTGAAGGCATCGGACGGACAGGCGTGGGCGATGGCGCATTCGTTGCAGTTGACGCAGAGGTCGTGCTTCACCTGCAGATACATCGAGCCGTTCCCGAAAACATCGCATCCTTCGACGCAAATACCGCAACCAATACAGAGGTCCTCGTCGATTTTGTATTGGTAGTAAGGATTCTCGATAAAGGTACGGGTGATGGCCGCCGTGGGACAGAGCTGGTTTTCCGCGCCGGTGTTGCGTTCCTTGGCATCGGGGCGGAGGTAGCCGCCACAGAGGTCGCAGTAGCCGCAGATGGAATAGGAGTGGAAGCATTTCACCGCCGAGGGCGCCAAAACGCAATGGGTTGCGCAGCGCCCGCACTGCGTGCATTTTTCGGGATCGATCTGCCAGACGAGTTTGGGCGAGCAACTGCGCAAGGAGGAAACCGCCACCCCGCCAACCAGTGCCGCCGCCGCCCCGCGCACAAAATCGCGGCGCTTTCTTTTTCCCTTTGGTTTCATTTAAGCCCCAAGGCGCATTGGCCGTCGTTGAACTTTGAACATTTGCCGCACTGGCTGCTGCATTCGAACTTATCCTTGCGCGAAACCAGCACACCGCAAAGGCCAACCAGACCCACCAGCACACCGCCGCGTGCACAGCCTTTCAAAAATTCCTGACGTTTGATCGGTTTCATTCTTTTTCCTCAAAAATGCGGACTTGGTTCCGGCTCGGGTCGAGCACATGGATCCGGCCTTCGTCATCGACGGCCACGTCGAGCCCGACCACCCCTTCGTCAAACAGATCGGGTGCGGCAACAACGCAGCGAAGCGATCCATCCATATTGTGAATCTTGACGCGCGGCAACCCCTTCTCGGCGGTAACGAACGATCCGTCGGGCATCAATGCAAAGTGCGACGGGTTGCAGCAGCCGCTAAAGCCTTCGATCATGAACGAACTTTTTTCCCACGATGAAATCGGCATGCCGTCCGGGCGATAGTTTTCCAGCGCGTGATAGCCTGGATTGACCGCCCAAAGCGAACCGTCGGGACCGAGGTCGACATCGAAGAACGGACTGGGAATATTAAAGCCGCGCACCCCGTTCGCCGAATCCTTCCTGCCGATCTCCAGCGGTTCGCCGCCCGCTTTGTCATATCGCCAAACGCGGCGGCTTCCGGCATCGGCCGCATAGACATATTCATCGTCCACCGCGATGGAGGTGAAATGCGCCTTTTCACCGGGTGAAGCCCAAACGGTTTTCTCCCAATTCGCGGAACGTATTTCGACGTGATCCCGCATGCCAATAAATGCCGTGCCCTCATCGTCCACCGCAATACAGGACGGGGTTCCAACAACCGGAAAAGTTCCAGCACCTGGAAATATTTGAACCGCATTTTCACCGCCGACATAAACCTTCCCATCCGGAGAAACCGCAAGCGCAGAGATTTTCCCAAGGGTTGGAACAAGGGGTTCCGCTTCGGTGTAGTGGATGAGCGACGGATCGACCAGGCGGTACTCTTCGAGCGAATAGTCGAAGCTTTTGCCCAGCTCGGTTCGGCGGCTTTTGCCGAGGTAAATCCCCGCGCCGAGAATCAGCGCCATGATGAGAATGAACCAAGTCCAGTTTTTCCTTATGTCATTCATTCCCTACCTCCAACATCAATGCAGAGCATGCGGGTGGAGTCGCGCAGGAGCATGCGGGTTCCGGCGAGGGCGATGGGTCCCCAGGAGTCGTGGCCGTCGAATACCTTGTGCTGCGCGAGCTGCTCGTAGCCCGTTCGGCTTGCGGAGAGCATGGTCAACGTGCCGTCGTCGGCGAGCACAAAAAAACGTCCGTCGGCGAGATAGAAGGGGCCGAGTCCAAAGCGGTGGGTCTTGCCGCTCGACCAAACCAACTCGCCGCTGTTCGGATCGTAGCAAACAAACTGGCGTTTCAGCGCGCCGGCATCCTTGGGCATGATGCCGTAGAGGAGGCCGTCGTGCAGGATCGGTGTCTGCTGCTCGCTGGCAAGCCACTCTTTTGGGGTGCTCTTTGCCAGAAGGCGCGCCGCGAATCCATTCGCTGTTTTATCGATCTGGATCCGAAGACTTCCCGCCCCGTAGCCGCCGGTAATGAAGATCCGGTTTCCAGAGACTGGAACAGGCGACGGCGCGATTACCGATGCATTCCATGGAACTTCCCACAGGATTTCCCCTTCCGTGGAAACACCGGTCATTCCACCGATAGCAGCGTAGACATACGTTTTTTCGCCATGTAGCGTCATGGGCATAATGGACGAGTGCGACATTTTCCAGCCGTTGGGATTCGGTGCCGTCCAAACGGTTTTCCCGGTTTTGCAATCGACCGCCATCATCAATATTTCCGGGCCAGCGGGGGCAATGATGGCGAGGCCGTCGTCGATCAGCGGGCACTGCCCGGTAAACCAGAGCGGTTCGGTGGTGCCATGTTCTTTTTGCAGATCGATTCCCCATCGAAAGGTTCCCGTTTGCGTTTCGACGCACGAGACGTGGCAGCGCGGCCCTATCGTTACAATGCAGTCCTCCGTGACGGCGGGGATGGTTCGGGATAGCCCGTGGTTGCGCTTGGCGGGCAGGCCGTAGGAGCGCCGCCAGATTTCCTTGCCGTCAGCCAGCGAAAAACAGCGCAGGGCGTCGGCGCGCTTTTCTTCATCATAGTCGAGCAGATAGACGCAGCCATTGAGTACGGCGGGCGCGGCGTGGCCTTCGCCGAGGTCGACCGACCAGAGGATTTTCGGCCCCGTCGCGGGCCAGCGATCGGCCAGTTTCACGTTGGCTTTTGAAATATTGTCGAAGTCCGCGCCGCGGAAGCGCGGCCAGCTACCGGGCAGGTCGGAGGCAACGCCGTCGAAGCTTTCGAGCATTCCGGCCAATTGCACATCCAGCACGTTGGCTGCCACCCGCTCCGATTCGGGCGGGCCACCGTCGAGTCCCGGCAGGCTAGACACCAAATCACGCGCGGGATCGTGGGCGAACCAGCGCAAGAGCACAACGACGGCAACCCATCCGCAAAGAAGCAGAATGGGTGTAGCAACAAGCACACTGGTTATCTTTTGTTTCATCCACACCCTGACGGAGTTTGAAGCTCCGTCTTCTTTAAGTCAACGAATTTCATGGTATCTCAATCGCGGATTCAAAGCCAACGCACATAGAGAAATCAAACCTGCCATCTTCTTCATTTTCCACCGCCTAGTTCAAAATAGATATACTCCAGCGTATAGCCGTTTGGATCGAGAAAATAAAGACTCCCCCCATCCCAGCGTTCATACGCTTCCTTCACGATTTTCACGCGGTTCGACTTGAGATGCTCCTGAAAATCGAAAACCGCCTGCATCGAATCCGCCGTCAGCCCAAAATGCGTAAACGCCTTGCCCCGGTTTTTCGGCCGCATCTCGGCATCGAACCGCTCCGCCCCGCCAGGATATTGGATCAACGCCAAGACATCGTCCGTTCCAATCTGGAAGAAGGCATCCTTCTCGCGCCGGCCGCTCACCTCCAAACCCAGAACATCAACATAGAAACGCACCGACTCATCGAGATCGGACACCGACAGCCCGAAATGGCAGATTCCTTTAATAAACCCCATAAACCCTCCTCTGCGTTAAAACCAGTCTCTTGGCACCCGCCGTCATTTCGACATCTGCTTCAAAGCCTCTACCGTAAAGATGAGCGGATACAACTTTTCCGAATACCAGAGGCTGGCAAAATACAACCCGATCGGGCTGGAAGGAAACGCCGTTCCGCTGTTGGTCATTTCCAGCAACCGGTCAATCCCCCGCCCCGTCACTCCCGCCGCCAGTGCCACTTCCTCAATAGAGCAATTCGCATCCACTACGTTTTCCAGCCATTGGAAGCCACGCCGCTTCATTTTTCCAACGATTGGAAACTCGGATTCGTCGAGTTCGCGAAGGGCTTCCAGCACACGGACGGTTCCATAGATGGGGTTTTCGTGATTGGGATTCGTCTGGCTTCCAAACCATAGCGGGAGCCACGAGCCGTCGGCACGTTGCTGCTTTTCCAGATAGCGGAGGCCGCGACGGATCGAACGCTCCATCCTCAGCTGAAGAGGATAATCCACATCATGCCGCCACGCCAGAAAAGCACGGATCGCGTGGGCTGTCAGGTCGGAGCAGCTGCGGTCGAACGGCAACTTGCCCCACCCTTTGCAGAAGGTCGGCATCCCGCCATCGCGGTTTTGCAGGTCAAGCAGCCATTGGCAGGCTACGCAAGCATGTGGGGCAGACTTTCCAGTCTGCCCAACCCGCCGCAAAGCCAGTAGAGCAGCAGCGGTATCGTCGGCATCGGGCACACCGCCCTGCGCGTAAGTCCAGCCCCAGCCGCCGGGCGCGGCGTGGGTGAAAGGGTGCTCCTCTTTCCACTGGGTCTTCAGCAGATGCGCACGGATACCCTTTTTCTGCTCCTCGGAAAGATCACCTTCCAACGCTCGGACGGAGAGCGATGTGACCCAGGTCGACAAGTTGATATCGATCGGCCAGCTACCGTCGTCGCGCACCGTGTTTTCCAGAAACCGGCAACAGGACTGCGCCACGGGATGGTCGCCGAAACCGGCACCCACCAGACTCATCGCCACAAAACCGGTTAGCGGCGCGGCTTCGAGAAAGCCTCCACTTTCGGGCTGGATCTTCCGCAGAATATTCAGCACGCGCAAAACCAGCCGATTGCGGAGAAACGAAAATCGGGCCGGCTTGTTCACATGCCGCACCAAGCCAATGGCGATCAATGCCGGCAAGGCGTAGCTGACGACCGGCAGGCGCAGAAACTTGTAGAAGCCGTGCGGAAGCACCGCCCACTCGAACGGGAGCTGCGGAATAATCGACCAGTCGTCGCCCAGCTTGCCCGACAACATGCACATCGTGAGGATCGGGACGGAAAACGTGCGGTCGTCGCCGTAGAAATCCAAAATCGAATCGGCCACTTCCTGCGGCGACCCAACGGCTTCGTCCAGCACGCAGCGGCACAGCAAGGTGGTCGTGAAATTGCTGGGGCTTTCCGGGCTGTCGCCCCAGCCGCCGTCGGCGTTGCGATGGTTTTCCAACCATTGGAAGCCGCGTTCCGCACATTCGGTTTTCCCCGCCTGCTTCAGCGCAAACGCCGCCACCGCCGTGGCGAGCGCGGAACTCGACAACTCCCCTTCCCAGCGTCCTTCCGTCGACAATTCGCCGAGCAACTGCCTACGGGCATTTTCGATGGCGGTTTCAAGTTCCATAATTCGATGCAAGCGATTGAATGAGGCATCCCATGGCTAGCAGGGCGTAGAAGGTATATTCCACATCTTCGAACTCATCGGCAACGTGCCCGGCAAACCCACCGCTATCGCGCCAAAGGGATTCGGCATATTTGAAACAGGGCTGTTGGATCGAGTCGAGGTTTGTCCCCATGCTCACCAGCGCAAAAAGAGCGGTGGCGGTAGAGAGCAGGTCGGGCACGGCAATCTTATCCGTTGGCGCAAATCCCCCCGACTCGGTGAAACGGCTGAGCAAGGCCTCCTTGGTGGTTTTATCGTTCTGGCGATTCACCAAAACCGCCGCAGCCAGCTGCGTCGTGGGAGCATCGAGCGAAACCTGAACCGAATCGTCCTGCCCCGAACCCTCCTCGACCAGCAACTTAAAAAAATGATTATAGGCGGATTCCGCGCGGTGTTTCTCCAATCGCTTGAAAAGTCGGCGGCGGGTTGTGCCCCAGATTGGAAATGCGGTTCGCAACTGGATCAGGCAAACCAGATGAACAAGGTCGAGGCCATCCCCCATGCCGAACGACCGGACATATTTCCATACTTTGAAAATGGGAACCGGATTACCGAGCGCCTTGAGACTCGCCACCGCAAAGATCGTATAGTAGAGGTCGCTATCCGCTCCCCGCCCCCGGAACCCTCCATCGGGGTTTTGCCGGGCGAGGATAAAGTCGGCCATTTTATCGCGCGAATCCTCCTCCAGGAAACGGCGGGAACAGGCGGCGGCTTGAAGCAGGCGGTCGGGAATGGATTCCATACGTCAAACTCCACCCAGCATTTTGGTGGCGACCCGCCGCAGCAAGCTTTTGAGCAATGCGCTCTTCAACGGGTTGAGCGCGCGGATGGCCTCGTTCTTGTAGTGCTCCAGCAACTGCGAAGCTTTTTCCACCACCATCAGTTCGTCAAAAATGTGGTTTAAGCCGGGGGATCCGGAGGTCAAGCGATTCGCGGGATCGTGGTCGTTGGCAAGCGCGAGGAGGAGCGAGGCGCGGAGATCGAGAGCATCGCCGGATTGGTATTCTTCGAGGTCGTCGCGGATCTGGTAGGCGATGCCGAGGGATTTGCTGAAGGATTCAAGGAGTTCAATGAGTTCGGAGTCGGCGTTGGCGGCAACGGCACCAAGTTGGAGGGCGACGCAAAATGCGGGGGCGGTCTTGCGGCGAAAGATTTCGATGGTCTCCGTTGCGGTGAAGGTTTTTTCGAGTGAAAGACCGTAGAGTTCTTCGCCTTGCCCAAGGCAAAGGGTGCGATGGTTTTCGGCGGCAATGCGCAGGAGTTCGGTGGTGCGGGTTTCGACGGTGGCAATCCATCGGTAGCCTTCACCCACCAGCAGATCGCCCACGTTGAGCGCGACGGGAAGACCGTATTTGCAGTGGAGCGTCGGCGCGCCGTAGCGCAGGTTGTCGCCGTCTTCGATGTCGTCGTGGGCGAGCGAGGCCTTGTGGAAGCATTCAACGGCGATGGCGAGGCGGCGAATTTCGTCGGGCAGGTCGGTGGTGCCGTCGTTGAGCGCGCTGTAGGTGCAGGCGAGGAGGAACGGGCGCCAACGCTTACCGTCTTGCAATAGCCATTCATAGGCAATCTGCTCGGTGCGGGTTTCGGCTTCCCAATCCGGTGAGGGGGAAAACCATCCATCGACAATTTCCCGCAGGCGCTCCGTATCGAGCGTGTTTTCCCACGGTTTGGAAGATTTAAGCCGAATAGCGGCACGGACGTGGTCGACATCCATTTCGGTTCCGACGCAGCCGTCGACGGTGAGTGGGATGGCGAGTCCGGGAATGGCCCCATCGGCCATGTGCGGAAAGGATTTTTCAAGCGCATTGAGGCAACTCACGCCCACGACGGCATCGACCTTCCCGCCTTCGAGCAGCTTGGAGACCACCGTGGAGCCTTCGGCCACGAGCACGACATAGCCAAGCTCTTCGGCCATCGACTGAAGCTCTCCGATATTGCAACGGCCACACTCCTCGCAGAGCAGGCCAAACTCGTCTAGTTCGGCAGGGCAGTCCTTAAGGCTGCGCAGGCAAATGGGGAGCAGGAGAAGGCGGCGCTCGTAGGGAATGGAGGCGACGGTGTCGCGCCAAACCTCGTTGCTGAGCAACACCATTGCATAATCGATCAATCCCGTGTTTGGCGCGATTTTTACTGCGTGGTCGCGCAGTTCCTCCATGGAGAGCGGCGGCACTAGTTTTTGCGAGGCGGCATACTCCCCGATCATCTGCTGTATTTGCTCGCGAACGGCCCGCTCCGCTGGAACCCTGCATTGTGGTTTGGTCTGTTTCATTATCCGTATGCCCCAAAACCAAAGAACCAGTTTTTCTTGGCAAAACGATAGGCCCAGCTGCGCTCGGGGATTTCCTTGCCGGGCTGGTGGTGGCTTCCGCAGGGGCACATTTGATCCAGCTCGGCGAGCAGGGTTCCGCGCCCGGAGCTATCCGTCGCTTCTTCGTCCTTGATAAAATCCGCGAGCGTTCCCGGATGTTCCATAATAATGCAACCCTGCGTGGTGTCGCAGCACATGTTGCGAAACTTGGCGAGGAAGTCGGATTGGTTGAAAATATCGTAAATCCCGGTTCCATCGCCAATATTTTCCTTGGCGAACTGGAGAGGTGGACAGGGTTCGATGAAGCCGTCGGGGCTGATATGGTTGGCAATGCCGACGGCGGCGGGACAGAGCGCGCGCCCTTTGTCGTCCCAATAGGCATCGACCACCATGATGGGTGCCTTGAGGCGGATATCGACGATGAAGCGGCGCAGTTCCGTGATCTGTTCAGCGTCGAGTGCCAGTTCGGGTACCGGCTTCGGGCCGACGGGGCGGTAGATGTAGTACCAGAGATAGTGCGCGCCAAGCGCGGCAATGTCGTTCACGAATTTTTCGGAGGCCAGATCGTCGATGTTGGATTTGCAGACGCTGGTGCAGACCCCGGTGACAAGTCGGTTTTTTGTGCAGTTGGCCAATCCCACCATGGACTGTTCATAGACGCTATCGCCGCCTCGGCGCACGTCGCTAACCTCTTCGAGTCCCTCGATGCTGATGAGCGGGCTTATGTTGCCGATGCGGCGCATCTCCTTGGCGACGGCGTCGGTGATCATCGTGCCGTTGGTGAAAAGCAGGAAGTAGCAATCGGGATGTTTTTCAAAGACCTCGAAGAGGCCGTCGTAGAGCAGCGGTTCGCCGCCGAGGATCCCGAAGAAAAAGGCTCCCTGCGCCTTGCATTCGGTAATGACGTTGTCGAGCGTTCCGGGGGAAATTTCCTTGGGAGGATTCGATTGAGACACCCAGCAGCCCTGGCAGGCGAGGTTGCAGGCGTTGGTGACGGAGAGGAACAGGAAGGCGGGAAAGTATTCCCCCCGCTTCAGGCGCTTCTGGAACTTTTCGATCGAGCGCATGCCCTTGTAGCCAAAGTTATAGGCAAACTTCCACAGCAACCGCTTGTCGGGCTCGGTCAGAAGACGTTTCATCAGGGCGGCACTCATGGTTTTTTCCCCGAACATTTTTTTCGTTCCGCCAACGCCTGCTCCACTTTCTTTTGATTGAGCAGGGATCGGCGCTTTTGCTTGCGGGCATTGAGGGCGGCGTAGACATCGCCGCCGAGGATTTCGTCGACGTTGACCTTGATATTGGCCTTGAGCTCATCGTCGTCGGAGATTTCCGCACCGTTGATGGGCGATTCTCCAACCTTTGGAAAAATAATGGCGGCTTCGGGGCATATGCGAGCGCAGGCCGGGCAGTTGTTCTTGCAGTTCTGCGGATTCGCCACCACCACCCTGCCCGCTTCATCCTTTTCGAAAACCCCGAAGAGGCAAAACTCAAAGCACTGCCCGCAGTGGGTACAGCGGTCATAGTCGAGAACAGGATACCAGGCGGGGTTGGATTGAAGCGTGGGGGTATTGGCGTGTGGGGGTACGGGGGTGCGGTGGTTGTGCAATGAAACGGATTCCGGAAGCGGGTTGCCCGAAAACTCAAAGAGGGCGCGAACGGCGCGGGGGTGGCAGGCATGCACCTGCGAAAACCCTTTTCCAAGGATTGGATCGTTGGTTGCCGCAGCGTTGCACAAGTCAGGAACTATCGTCAACCGCTCGGGCGGAACGGAGCTGGAAGCTCCGTCTACGTTCACCAATCCCCGCTCGGAACACTGGCAGATTAGGATGGATTTTTTATCGGACATCGACCGCAACGAGCGTCCCTTTGTCGTTGCGGCAGTAGATAATGCCATTTGCGAGCACCGGCGGCGTCCAGCAAAGCTTGGCCAGACCGGTTTCCACCTTCGCAATTTCGTTGTATTTCTTCGGGGTCGCCTCTGAAATGTACAACGTGCCATCCTCACCCAGGGAAATCAGCTTGCCGTCTGCGGAAATGAGCGACCCAAAGCCAATGGGCATGTTCCATTGTTCGGAACCGTCCTCGGCAGAGATGCAGCGAAGGAATCCCTTTTTTTTCGTCTGGCCATCGACGCCGTAGATGTAGCCATCGATATAGACACTGCTACTGAACTGATTTTGCATGATTTCATTTTCCCAGACTGGCTTCAATTTTCCGGAGGAAAAATCGAGCATGGCGCAACCATGCTTGTAGCCGGAGGAGATAAAAATCCGGTCGCCGATAACCATCGGGTCGGCCCCGTTGATGTCGTACTTGGTGGTCCAGTCGAAGGCGTCGATTTTCTTGCCGGTTTGGGCCTCCACGATCTGTAAACCCGGCGTACTGAAAATCGCGACGCAGCGTTTGCCGTTGTGGTCGAAAACAACGGGGCTGGCATAGCTATGCTTTCCTTGGCTCTGCCAAACCACTTTGCCGGAGCTCTTTTCCAGCGCCAGCCCGGCATCGCCAATATTCAACAGCAGCAAATCGCCCTCGACGACGACCGAGGAGGAGATGCCCCAGCGAATATTCTCATTATCCGTTTTTTCGAGCACATCGGTTTCCCACTTTACCGTACCCGATCCGGCTTCGAAGCAGATAACCTGACCTTCGCGGCTGACGG
The DNA here is from genome assembly GCA_965372395.1 of uncultured bacterium. Classification (GTDB taxonomy): domain Bacteria; phylum Verrucomicrobiota; class Kiritimatiellia; order Kiritimatiellales; family Pontiellaceae; genus Pontiella. The sequence goes on along the minus strand of CBDVCB010000084.1, from coordinate 563 downwards.
TATAGAGGTTGGAGCCCTCGACCACCGGCGTAGCGCGCGGTCCCTTGTAGCTTCCGGTTTTACAGGAGTAGGTATGATCCCAGATTTTCTTTCCGGTTTTGGCATCGAGACAGTAGACCGTGTCCGTGCCTACCTTCTCCTCGCCGGGTTCGTGCCCCATGGTATAGAGCTTTCCGGCCATGACGCTAACGGAGGAGTAGCCCACACCCAGCTCTTTTGTCCAGAGGGTTTCTGCGCCTTTTGGATTCCAGTCGGTTTCATCTGAAATTCCATTGGCATGCGGCCCGCGCCAGGCATGCCAGTCGTCGGCATAGACATTTGCGGCCAAAGCCGCCAACAAAACATACATCACCCTTTTGCCCATAATGGCCTCCCGATTGGTTCAACATGCACCACACATACTGATATCTACAGGGGACGTTCGCAAAAAAGCCATAGGGACAGCAATCCCTAATAATTTTTCAGGAGGATTATCGCCAAAGGGCGCGGGAAACACAGAAAAGAGAAGTGGCGACCCCTACGGGACTCGAACCCGTGTTGCCAGGATGAAAACCTGGAGTCCT
>CBDVCB010000083.1:0-11078 GCA_965372395.1 uncultured bacterium | reverse complement strand
CGATTCCTTGACCGCCACCATTCCCAGTAGCCTTTCGCCCGTCGCCGTACGTGGCATCTCCTCCGAAACCATTGGTACCAAAAGGGCGGTTTTCGATAATATTCCTATATCAGTAATGATATAAAATGCAGCTAAAACCACCGTTTAGGCGCGGATTTATATCGTAAGTGATATATTCTTCAAGGTCTGGAAAGTGACGCAAGATTGCTTTTGTTCGGCGCAATCACCTGCCGCGTTACGCACGAACGGAAATCTTCCAGAGGCTGGAAGAGTGGTTGACCTGCTTTAAACAAGAAGGCAAAAAAATCGTCGGGTGGGCGGAGGGTCCAGGTTCGTCGGTTTCCCGTTGTTTTCGGGGAATAATCTTGTTCTTTTTCCCCTCGATATTTTAGCCTGAACGAAGCATTGGAATACTTCAGGGAAAGGTGGGTTCTGGCGAACGTGTGAGGTATCGCCTGAAAAGCAATTCCTTGGAAATTTTGGAGTAGATGAATTATGAATGAACAAACCGTGGGTGTAATAGGTGCCGGAGTAATGGGTGTGGGTGTTGCGCAGAACTTGGCGCAGTTTGGCTTCCATGTTGTGCTGATCGACCTTACCGAAGAGGTGCTAGAGCACGCACGGAACGAAATCAGGAATAATGTTCGTTTCCAGGCCTTTCTAGCCAAGGACAAAAGCAAGTTGCATGACCCGGAGGAAATTATAGGGCGCATTCAATTCACCACCAGCTACACCTCTCTAAACGAGGCCTTTTTCGTGATAGAAAACGTCTCCGAAAAATGGGAGGCCAAGCAGGCGGTTTATCCGCAGCTTGATGTGGCATGTCCTGATGAAACGGTTTATGCGGTTGACACCTCTTGCTTTCCAATCACCCGGGTCGGCGCTCTCACCAACCGCCCCGACCGAGTGGTCGGCATTCATTTCATGAACCCGGTTCCGATGAAACCAACGGTGGAGATGATTCAAGGCTACCATACCAGTGAAGAGACCATATCCATTGCCAAGAACCTCTTGGCCGCGATGAACATGGATTGCGTGCTGGTGAACGACTCTCCCGGTTTTGTATCCAACCGTGTGCTTATGCTGATGATCAACGAGGCTATTTTCCTGTTGCACGAGCAGGTGGCCGAGGCCAAGCAGGTAGACGAGATTTTCAAAAAGTGTTTTGGGCACAAGATGGGGCCACTCGAAACCGCGGACCTGATCGGTCTCGATACCATTCTTTATTCGATAGAAACCCTCTACGAGAGTTTCAACGACAGCAAGTATCGCCCTTGTCCACTGCTCAAAAAAATGGTTGATGCGGGCTTGTTGGGACGGAAAAGCGGACAGGGCTTCTATACGTACAAGCAAGGAGTGTGACATGGGCGCCGAAGACATTATGGGTCAGGTTTGGGATTTTCTGGGTCAATACATCAGCAATACGGAGATTGATCCTGACGACAATCTGTTTACCTCTGGGGTGGTGAACTCCCTTTTCGCCATGCAGTTGGTCCTGTTTGTGGAGAAGGAGTTTGGTATCCAAGTGGCCAACGAGGATCTGGATATTGAAAACTTCAAGTCATTGAACGCCATCGTTGGCTTCATCGAAAATAAATTGGGTACCGCCAGTTAGGGAGGAGCTATGACAATCGAATTGAATGAAGCCCAGCGAGCCGTCCAGACAGAGTTAAGAGCGTTCGTCGGTGAGAAGGTTGCACCGTTTGCAGATGAGTTTGACCGCAATGAAAAGATGCCGGATGAGCTGATCCGCACCATGGGGAGGCGGGGCTATCTGGGAGCTGTCGTTCCGGTTGAATATGGTGGCAAGGGCATGGATGCCCTTTCATGGGGCCTGCTTTGCGAGGAAATAAGCCGTGGCAGCGCCTCGCTGGTTTCCCTGTTGACCGTACACACCATGGTTATCCAGGCACTGGTCAAATGGGGCAGCGATGAACAGCGGAGTAAATGGCTGCCGAAATTGGCCACGGGAGAGAGCATTGGCGCCTTCGCTTTGACTGAACCCCAGATAGGCAGCGATGCCGGCAGTGCTCGAACCGAAGCCACTGTGGATGGCAATGAATATGTTATCAATGGAAAGAAGCGTTGGATCTCATTTGGCCAAGTCGCCAACGTATTTCTAATCTTTGCGCAAGTGGAAGGCCAATCCACGGCGTTTCTGCTTGAAAGGGAAACGCCCGGATTCAGTACCGAAGCCATTGGCGGCATGCTTGGGTTCCGATCGGCAATGCTGGCGGAATTACATATGGATGCCTGCCGCATACCGGCCGAAAACCTGGTCGGCCGCGTTGGGTTTGGCTTTTCCCATGTAGGCGGAACGGCGCTTGACCACGGGCGCTATTGCGTGGGATGGGGCTCGCTGGGGCTTCTGCAGGGGTGTGTGGATGCATGCATGGAATATGCCGGCAAGCGAAAGCAGTTTGGGGTCTTCATCAAGAACCACCAATTGATCCAGGAAATGATTGCAGAGATGATCGTGCAGACCAAGGCGGCGCGACTGATGTGCCTCCACGCGGCCTCTCTCAAGGATCGCGGCGATCCTTCTTTGATCATGGAGACGTCCATCGCCAAATACTTCACTTCCCGCGTCGCCGTAAAGGCGGCCTTGGATGCCGTGCAGATTCATGGCGCGAACGGATGTTCTGACGAGTATCCAGTGGCCCGCTATCTACGCGACGCAAAAATTCTGGAGATTATCGAAGGCAGCAATCAAATGCAGCAGATCATTATTTCCAAATACGGCTACCAAGAACACATCATGGCAAAGCGGCAAGCGCGGAAGGCTGGCTTATAACCTTCAACAGGGGACCGCCTTGAACTTGAAGAGAAACAACAAAGTAAAGTGCCTGGTCTGGGACTTGGACAACACCCTGTGGGATGGCGTCTTGCTGGAGGACAAGGAAGTCACGCTGCGCAGCGGTACAGCAGCGATTGTCCGGGCTCTTGATCGGCGCGGTATCCTGCAATCGATTGCCTCCCGCAATGACCATGGTCTGGCGATGGCCAAGCTGGAAGCACTGGGCCTGAGTGAGTACTTCATCTATCCGCAGATAAACTGGAACGCGAAATCGGCATCGATACAGGTGATTGCCGAGGCCATCAACATCGGGATCGACACGTTGGCGTTTATCGACGACCAGCCCTTCGAGAGGGAGGAAGTGGCCTCCGTCCATCCCCAGGTGCTTTGCATCGATGCCGCCGACCTGGATCAAATTCTTGAACTTCCCGCACTGGTGCCGCGCTTCATAACCGTCGACTCAAAGCGCAGACGCCAAATGTACCAGGCGGATATCGAACGCAAGCAGGTGGAAGAGAGCTTCAGCGGCGCGCAGGAGGGGTTCCTTGCAACCCTCGGCATGAAGCTGACCATTGCCCCGGCACGGGAAGAAGATCTGGCGCGGGCCGAAGAATTGACCGTGCGCACGAACCAACTGAACACGACCGGCTATACCTACTCCTACCAGGAGCTCGATGAGTTCAGGAATTCGGATTGCCACCACCTGTGGATAGCAGATTTAGAGGACAAGTATGGCACATATGGCAAAATCGGCCTGGCCCTGATCGAGATCAAGGAGGAGGAGTGGTGGATCCGGCTATTGCTGATGTCCTGTCGGGTAATGAACAGGGGCGTTGGATCCATATTTATCAACCACATACGCAATCAAGCCAGAGAGGCAGGCGTCAGGCTGATGGCGGAGATGATCCCGAACGACCGCAATCGCATGATCTATATGACCTACAAGTTCAATCATTTCCAGGAGAAAGCGGTGTCGGACGAGAGAGTGGTTTTTGAAAACGACCTCACCCCCCTGCAGGCTTTCCCGGACTACTTGAAGCTAGAGCTTGGATGAATCTGGCGAAAGGAGATACCCATGGGCAACTACAAGCTGCAGATGTACATTCCGGATCTCAGAAAACAAGTATGCGCGTTTCAGAGACGGGTATATCACTCTTTCACGTGGCGACATGCCGCCTATATTGACTGGAAGCACGTTCGCAATCCATATTTGGAAGAACCTTTGATTTACGTTGCGCTTCACGACGGCCAGGTTGTCGGGATGCGCGCCTTGTTCGGGACATGCTGGGAGGTCGGGGGCTCCAAAGGAAAAGTAGTATTGCCCAGCGCTTCCGACGCCGGCATCGAACCGGAGCACAGGGATAGCGGCCTTTTCGAGGACCTCACCGGCTATGTTATGGATGATCTGGACAAACGGGATTACAGCCATGTCCTGAACCTTTCACCTACTCCTTCCAACTATGTGGTGTCGGTAATGACCATGGGGTGGCGTCCCATGGGATCGGCAGAAAAAATGATCCGAGGGGGGAATCCCATGGGTTCCGCGGTTGCACGTGCGTCCTGCCCTTCATCCAAAACGATGGAGGCGGTCCGAGAAACCAGAATCAATACGACCATAAAAATAAAGAAAGTCTTGAGGATCGATGGATTTGTGAATTTGGACAGGAATGTCCGTAGTGGAAAAAGTCCTTTAAGCATCTCCCTGAAGCCGCGACCGCAATCCATGGCGGAGCTGGTGCAGCAAATTGGCGGGGACGGCAGGCTGCGCCATGTTCGCGACCCCGCCTACTTTTCATGGCGCTTTGGAAATCCGCGCTTTTGCTATCGGTTTCTTTTCTGGGGCGGAAACAATCCGGATGGCTATATGGTTTTGCAAAACAAAGTGGGGCACAGTCATGTCAATATAGTTGACTGGGAGGCGCGGACCCCCCAGATCCGGTCTGATTTACTTGAGGCCGCCATAAAACTGGGGCAGTTCCGAACCATGGGTACATGGGGGGCAACCCTGCCCGGTTCCGCCATAGAGGCGTTGCAGAAAGCCGGCTTCACGTATGCAAATGCCACGGCAGGCCCATCCAGCGGACACGAAGGCCGGCTCATGCTGAAACCGCTCGGCCCGGCCGCGGAGAACAGTTGCATCCTTGGTCGTCATCCACTTGAACAAGACAATTGGGATCTTCGCATGATCTATTCAGATGGTGGATAAACCCAAAAGCATGGCTCGACCCGAAAACAGAAGCGCTGCTTAAGCACAAAGGTTTGATCAAGGAAGCTCCGGGGGCATCAAGGTAACTACAGTGAAAACGGCAGACTATCTCATCATTGGCGGCGGCATTATCGGGGTGAACATGGCGCTGCACCTGAAGCGTCGCAATCCCGGGGCTTCCATCTGCGTGGTGGACAAGGAGCCGGAACTGGGGCTGCACGGCAGTGGGCGCAACAGCGGCGTGCTGCATTCCGGTTTCTACTACACCGCCAACTCCCTCAAGGCGCGCTTCACGCGCGACGGAAACGCGGCGCTGAAGGATTATATCCGCGAGCGCAAGCTGCCGCTGAACGAGTGCGGCAAGCTGGTGGTGGCAAAGGACGAGTCGGAAGTGCAAACATTGGGGGAACTGCTCAAGCGCGGGCAGGCCAACGGCGTCGAGCTGCACAGGATCACGGAAGCCGAGGCGAAGGAAATGGAGCCGCGGGTGAAGACCTGCCAGCATGCCCTTTGGAGTCCCGCCACGGCCACGGCCAATCCGGTGCCGGTGCTGGAAGCTTTCCGGAAGGATGCCGTCGATCTCGGCATTGGGTTCCACTGCTCGGAACCTTTTGTGAAATGCGAGGCCAACCGGGTGTGGACGAAAACCCTGGAGTTCGATGCGGGCTATGTGGTGAATGCCGCCGGGCTCTATGCCGATAGGGTGGCGCATCGGTTTGGTTTCGGGCGCAACTATGCCATCCTGCCGTTCAAGGGGCTCTACCTCAAATCCAACGAACCGGTGGGCAGCTTCAAGACCAACATCTATCCTGTGCCGAACCTGCAGAACCCGTTCCTCGGGGTGCATGTAACGGTGACGGTGGACGGGCGCCACACGATCGGTCCGACCGCCATTCCTGCCTTCTGGCGGGAGCAATACAAGGGCATGGAAAACTTTCACCTGGGCGAGTTTCTTCAAGCCATGGGGCTGGGTTCGCAGCTTGTGCTGAAGGCCGACTTTGATTTCCGGCGGCTCGCGTGCGAGGAGCTGCGCAAATACCGCCGTGCCCATCTGGTCCGGCTGTCGCAGTCGCTGGCCACCGGGCTCACGCTGCCTTCCTTGCGGGAGTGGGGGCCGTCGGGCATCCGCGCCCAGTTGCTCAACCTTGAAAACAAGAGTCTGGAGATGGACTTTGTCTTCGAAGGCGATACCCGCTCGTTCCACGTCCTCAATGCGGTGTCGCCGGGATGGACGTGCTCGATTCCTTTCACCGAATACATGGTGGATGAAATGGAGCTCTTGATGCAGCGGGATGGTGCCGCTGCAACCGCGCGGGTAGATGGATAGAAATTTCCGTTTCTTAAATGGAATAAATGATCTAGTTTCGGGGATATGAGAGCCAAGAAACCCAGTCTCAAGCGTGTGTGCTGTTTTTGCGGAACCCACCTGTCGCACTCGTTGGTGGATTTGGGCATGTCCCCTCTGTGCGAGAGCTTTCTTTCCGAGAGCCAGTTGGAGGAGATGGAGCCGTTTTACCCGCTTAACGTCAAGGTGTGCAGCAAGTGCTATCTCGTGCAGCTCGATCAAGATATTGATCCGGAGCATATTTTCAGGGAATACGCCTACTTCTCTTCGTTCTCGGATTCCTGGCTCAAGCATGCCTCCGACTATGCGGACATGGTGGTTGATCGCTTCGGCTTGGGTGCCGATAGCTTGGTCGTCGAACTGGGGAGCAACGATGGCTACCTCCTGAGGAACTTCGTTGCAAAGAAAATCCCCTGCATAGGGGTGGAGCCTGCGGAAAACATTGCCAAAGCGGCAAAAAAAATCGGGGTGCCCACCCTGGTGAAGTTCTTCAGCTCCGCGGTCGCGCGGAAGATGGTCGCCAAGGGGAAACAGGCGGACTTGGTCGTTGGCAAAAATGTGCTTGCGCAGGTTCCCGAACTCAATGATTTCGTTGCAGGAATCAGAACCCTGTTGAAGCCGACGGGCGTGGTGACGATCGAATTCCCCCACTTGATGTCGCTGATGGAGCTGAACCAGTACGACACGATCTACCATGAGCACTTTTGCTATTTCTCATACCTTTCCGCCAAAAAAATATTCGCGGGCCACGGGTTGAAGTTGTTCGACGTTGAAGAACTTTCAACCCACGGTGGATCCCTCCGTGTTTTTGCCTGCCATGACGGCGATGGGAGCCATCCGGTTTCGGGTCGGACCACCCGGCTGCAGGAAAAGGAGTTGGCTGCCGGCTATGCCGAGATGGAAACCTACACCCGGTTCGGCCATCAGGTTGAGGAATCGAAGCGGGAGCTTCTCGCTTTTTTGATCGAGGCGAAGCGGGAGGGGAAGACCATCGTTGGGTATGGTGCCCCCGGAAAAGGAAACACGCTGCTGAACTATTGCGGGATACGGACGGATTTTATTGATTTTACGGTGGATCGCAATCCATACAAGCATGGCAAGGCTTTGCCGGGCACCCACATTCCAATCTATCCGGTCGGGAAAATCGATGAAGCCCGCCCGGATTATCTGTTGATCCTTCCTTGGAACATCAAGGAGGAGATTATGGAACAAATGGCTCATATTCGGAATTGGGGAGGGAAGTTCGTGATTCCCATTCCCACGACAACGGTGATCGGTTGACCTTGAATTCAAACTGAACCACGAGGACGGCGTTATGAAAGTAGTATTGTTTTGCGGCGGCCAGGGAACCCGCCTGAGGGATTATTCAGACCAAATTCCGAAGCCCATGGTGCCCATCGGCTATCGGCCAGTCTTGTGGCATGTCATGAAGTATTATGCCCGCTTTGGCTACAAGGACTTCATTCTATGCCTTGGCTACAAAGCCGACGTCATCAAGAACTATTTCCTCAACTATGATGAAAGCGTGTCCAATGATTTCGTTTTCGAGAACGGGGGAAACGATATCAAGTTGCTCCATAGCGACATTGACGACTGGCGCATCACCTTTGTCGATACGGGTTTAACGGCAAACATTGCCGAACGATTGGTTGCGGTGAAGCCGCACCTGGAAGGGGAAGAAGTCTTTTTGGCCAACTATAGCGACGGATTGACGAATTGCCCGCTGCCTGACTTGGTGGAAGCGCATAAACAGAGCGGTGCTGTGGCCTCATTCCTATGCATCAAGCCGTACCACAGTTTCCATGTTGTGGATGTGGCTGCGGAAGGGGGGCAGGTCACCAAGATCCAGGATACAACCAGCGCCGACTTCTGGGTCAACGGAGGTTATTTTGTTCTGAACCGGAAAATCTTCGACTACATTGGCGAGGGCGAGGAGTTGGTGAACGAGCCGTTCCAGAAGTTGATTGCCGATTCAAAGCTAAGGGCGCATAAATACACGGGCTTCTGGGGTTGCATGGATACCTATAAGGAAAAGCAGATGTTGGACGACCTGTACGATACAGGCGAAGCTCCCTGGATGGGCAAATAGAGCGACGGTTTTTAAACGAAAGGTTGGCCATGTTGAATTTACTTCCCAAGCCAGATGGAGAACGGCCTTTGCGGGTACTGTGTCTGGGAGCCCATAGCGATGATATCGAAATTGGTTGCGGGGCGTCCTTGCTGCAATTCGCGGCTTCGGGAAGGCCGCTTGATGTGCGTTGGGTTGTCTTCAGCGGCAAACATTCCCGTGCGCAAGAGGCAAGCAAAAGTGCCGGGTTTTGGTTGGATGCCATCCAATCAAAGACCATCGACTTGCGCGACTACAGGGACGGTTTCTTTCCGGACGAATGGCCGGCCATCAAGGAAACCTTCGAGGACATCAAGGCAACCTTTGAGCCGGATATCGTTTTCACCCATTTTCGCGATGACCTGCATCAGGACCACCGCATTATCAATCAACTGACATGGAACACCTTCCGCAGCCACTTCATACTGGAGTATGAAATTCCAAAGTATGATGGCGACATGGGCTCTCCAAACTTCTTCATCCCGCTCCCGGAAACGGCGGCAAAAGCCAAAGTGTCCGCACTCATGGAATATTTTGGCAGCCAGGCGAACAAGCACTGGTTTTGCGAAGAGCTATTCCTTGGCCTGATGCGCATCCGCGGCATGGAGTCCTGCTCGCCTTCAGGCTACGCGGAAGGCTTCTACGCAAAAAAAATCTGCATGAAACCCTAGCCCGGAACCAATTTCTATCCCTTTCCGGTTCCGATTTCCGGAACCACCACCTCCTCCACCGGGCATTCGTCCAGCGATTCGAGGAACAGCCGCCCGTACCATTGGTTGCGGACGCGGCTGTCGAGAATCGTCACCGTCCCGTAATCGCTTCCGCTGCGGATCAGGCGTCCCACGCCTTGCCGGAATTTTAGCACCGCCTCGGGGAGCGAATATTCCTTGAACGGGTTGCCGCCGCGCGCCTCGATCGACTCGAACCGCGCTTGGATCAGCGGGTGGTCGGGCACCGCGAAGGGCAGGCGGGTAATGATCACGTTGCTCAGCGCCTCGCCCGGCACATCCACCCCCATCCAAAAGCGATCCAGCCCAAACAGTACCCCGGCCTCGTGGTCGCGGAACTTTTCGAGCATCCGCTTTGGCGGCATACCGGTACCTTGCACGAGAAATCCGTAGCCCTCCTCCTCGAAAACAAAGCGCAGCTCGTCGGCCACCTTTCGCATGAAGCGCGAGTTGGTGAAAAGCACAAAGGCGCGTCCGCGGCTTTCGTCCACGAAATATTTGATCGCCGTTGTGGCCGCAGCCTCGAAGTTGTCCGCCGCGGGCGGCGGCATGTTGACCGGAATCTGGATCTGCATTTGGCGTGAATAGTCGAACGGCGATCCGACGCGCAGCTCGGAGCACTCTTCCGCGCCGATGCGGTGGCGGAAATATTCAAGGTTGCTGCCGACCGCCAGCGTGGCGCTCGTCATCACCACGCACGGAACCGTCTCGAACAGCATTTCGCGCAGGATCGGGCCGACATCGACCGGAGCGGAATAGAGCACGGCCTGCTTGCGGCGGCCTTGGATCTCGACCCAGTAGACCTGGCCTTCCAGCGATTGCTTCAGAAAGGATTCAATCGTGTCGCGCAGTTCCATGCCTCGGTTGCGCAAGGATTTTATCTCGGCCTGGGTATCCGGATTATCGGTCGTCTCCGTCAGCGTCTTGAGGTGGTGGCAGAGGGTGGTGATCTTCAGGGGCAGGTCGGTTTCGATGGGCGGCGGGCTGAAGACGCGCTGCTGGCTTTTTTGTGCACCCAGTTTAAAATGGCTGCGGACGGCTTCGAAAAAGGCTTCGGCAGCCTCGCGGGTTTGGTCGGCCATGAAGGTGCCCTTGCCATCCCTAAGCACCGCCAGAATGCCGCGGCGTTTTTCGGAGTGGATGCGGTTGAGCCAATATTCAACCATATAGAGCGAAAGCCGGATCCCCAGATGGGCCGAGGCCACCTGCTCCATCTGGTGCGCCTCGTCGAACACCACATAGCCATAGGGCGGAAGAAGCCCCGCACCCTCCGCCCGCAACGCTAGCTCCGAAAAAAAGAGGGAGTGGTTCACCACCAGCACCTGCGCATCCAGCATTTCCTGCCGCGCGTTCATGAAGTAGCACTCCTTGTAGAAGGAGCAGCGTTTTCCGGGGCAGTTGCCGTGCTCGGCGCAGATCGCGCCCCACACCTGGTGGTCGGGCTGTTCATCCAGTTCCTGGAGGCTGCCGTCGCCCAGCTGCCGGTTGTTGGCCAGCGCATAGATCGCATCGAGCTGCCTGCCCCGCTCGGGGTCGAGCAGGTCGCCGCCGTTGCGCCGCGCGCGTTGGAGGCGCAACAGGCAGAGATAGTTCGAGCGGCCCTTCACCATCACCGCCTTGAAATCCCGACCCAGTGCCTTGCGTACAAACGGGATGTCCTTATGCATCAGCTGCTCCTGGAGCGTGATGGTGTACGTCGCGATCACGCAACGCGTCTCATGTTCCAGCGCGGTGAGGATCTGCGGAACGAGATAGGCGAAACTTTTGCCCACCCCGGTGCCTGCCTCCACCGCGAGGTGGTGGCCAAAGCCCGCCGCATCCGCAATCGCCCGCGCCATTTTTTGCTGCTGCGGGCGCGGTTCGAAGTTGATCCCGCCCTCCGTGCAATGCGTCTC
>CBDVCB010000082.1:0-11129 GCA_965372395.1 uncultured bacterium | reverse complement strand
CGGTTTCCATCTGAAACCGTATTAATTATTGCCTAGCCATACCTGATCCGGCATAAATGGATATCTTGTTAAAACGAAGGCTAGACGACTATGAAACCAATTTATGCAGGCACCCACCAAGTCCGCGGTCGCGGACGAGGAAAGGTGATTTTCACAATAATTGTCCTGTTGCAGCTAGCGGCTGTCGGAGTGTATTTCTACATGAAGTCCGACAAGCCCGAGGCTGACAAAAACCCGCCCGCTTCCGCTCCGAAAGGGCTCGCCCCCGCCCCAGCTCCTGCGGCCATGGTGCCAGCAACCCCCTCCCCGGAAACAAAGGCGCTTGTCGACGATGCCCGCGCGGCGATCGATGCAGGGCAACTCACCTCCGCCCTGGCCTCGCTGAACCGTGTGGTTTCCGCAAATCCCGATCCGGAAGCCATCAAGTTGCTTGGCCAGGTCAACATGCAATTGCTGAAGTCATCGTTGATGATGCCCGGTAAGGAATACCATGTTATCCAATCCGGCGACTACCTCCAGAAAATCGCCAAGAAATACAACACGACCGTTGCCCTGCTGAAAGCCATGAACGGCATGGAGTCGGATGTCATCCGACTCGGCGACCGCCTGCTCGTCTTCAACAGCACGTTTTCCATCCGCATCTCCAAAAACCGGAACGAGCTCGATCTGGTCAGCAACGGCAAGCTTTTCAAGCGCTACAGCGTCGGCACCGGAAAATTCGGAAAAACCCCGGTCGCCAAATTCACCATCACCGACAAGATTGTCGAACCAGCGTGGGATCGCCCCTCCGACAACAGGCGGATCGAATACGGCGACCCCGAAAACGTGCTGGGCTCGCGCTGGATGGCCATCAAGTCGGCTGATCATCCCGAGCTGACCGGGTTCGGCATCCACGGAACGTGGGAGCGCAACAGCATCGGCCAGCAGTCGAGCGCGGGTTGCATCCGAATGTTGAACGAAGATGTCGAGGAGCTGTTTGATCTGGTTCCGCGCAAGACACCCGTTACGATCATCGAATAGTTTTACGGACAAGGAGCATTCATGAGCGCACAAACCACCCTTCCCTTTGAAGAACCCGTTGTCGAACTCGAAACCAAGCTCAAGGAGCTTGAAGCCTTCAGCCAAGAGCAGGACATTGATGTTTCGCATGAAATCCAAAACATGCAGAAAAAGATCGAGGAGACCCGCAACGAGATCTACGCCAACCTCAGTGCATGGCAAAAGGTCCAGGTGGCGCGCCATCCCAACCGCCCCTACACCATGGACTATATCAACACCATAACCACGGATTTCGTAGAGATCCACGGTGACCGCATCCATCGCGACGACCGCGCCATTGTGGGGGGCTTCGCCAGGATTGATGGCCGCAAAGTGATGATCATGGGGTCCCAGAAAGGCCGCGACACCAAAAGCAACGTCGAGTGCAACTTTGGGTGCGCCCATCCGGAAGGCTACCGCAAAGCGCTACGCCTGATGAAACTGGCCGACAAGTTCAATACACCCATCATTACGCTGATCGACACCAAAGGAGCCTATGCCGGTCTCGAATCCGAAGAGCGGCATATTGCCGAGGCCATCGCCGTCAACCTGCGCGAATGCTTCAATATCAAAGTACCGATCATTTGCGTTATCATCGGCGAAGGCGGCAGCGGCGGTGCACTGGGAATCGGAATCGGCAACCGCATCCTGATCCTTGAGCACGCCTACTACTCCGTGATTTCCCCCGAAGGTTGCGCCGCCATTCTCTGGAAGGATCGCGCCTATTCGGATCGCGCCGCCGAAGCGCTTAAAATCACCGGTCGCGACCTGATCAAGCTCAAGCTGGCCGACGAAATCATTTCCGAACCCAAGGGCGGGGCGCACACCGACCACGAAGCCGCCGCCGCCAACGTCAAAGCAGCCATACTCAAAAACCTGGACGAACTATCGGCCATGTCGGCCGAGGAAATCCTGCAAGACCGCTACGGCAAGTTCCGCGCCATGGGCGAATTTGAAGGCGCGGTGGAGTAGGATGGAATTCCAATTCCGTCCGGATGCTCCCGTGCTACGGTCGGTTGATCTCCACCGCCGAGCTTTTGGCAAAGCGCAACGCTCCGGGCTTGTCGATGGTCACCACCACCCGCTGAACTTTTCCATCCCCTAGCGCAAGGTCGGCAATATTTTCCGCAAGCGCCTCAATCAGCAGAAAGCTACTCTCTTCCACCAGTTTGAGAATGGCTTTCTTGATGGCCTTGTAGTCGACCGTGTCGTTGAGGTCGTCCGAGCGCCCCGCCTTGCGCAGGTCGCAGTGCATCTCCACATTGATGACGATGTCCTGTTTTTCGCGGCGCTCCTCGGGATAGATTCCAATAATGCAGCGCAACGCCAGTTCGCGTATGAAAATCTTGTCCATAAAACCTCCTCTTCGTAGACGCGGCATCCTGCCGCGTTCAGGAAGAACACAAAACGCTTCTTCCCATTGCAAAGCTGGCTTCAATACACAAGCCCACCCCAACGCGGCAAGATGCCGCGTCTACATTACACTCCGTTTCCTAAAAGATGTTGGCCGCCATCGACAAAGACTACCTGCCCGGTGATGGACTCCGCCTGCAAAAGGAACAGCACGGTCTCGGCAATGTTCTCGGGAGCGGGGAGCTGTTCGAGCGGGATGCCGCCCGCCAGTTCGCGGGCACTTTCGGCGTTGCCGCCGGGAGGCGGAAGAACCGGGCCGGGGGCGACGGCGTTGACAGTGATCTCCGGCGCATATTCAAGTGCCGCCAGCTTGGTGAACTCTTCGAGGCCTTTCTTCGAGATCGAATATGAGGCACACGTGGTATCGTTGCAGCGAATGCGCCGGTCCAGCAGATTGACCGCCGCCCCCCGCTCCGCCTGCGCGGCGAAGAGGCGCGTCAGCTCCATCGGGGCGAATAGGTTGATCTGGAATTCGCGCTGAATCCGATCGGGCGTGGTATCGGCCAAGGTGTCTTTCGTGAAAAGGGCGGCGTTGTTCACTAAAATATCCAATGGACCCACCTGCCCGATCAACCGCGAGCACGCTTCCAATGATTGGAGGTCGGCCTGAACCGTGAAAGGAGAAAGCGCCTTGGCCTCGGCGGCGGAGTTGCGGTAGTGCACCACCACCTCGACTCCCGCCCGCTGCAACGCCTCCGTGATCGCCCTTCCAATGCGGACCGCGCCGCCCGTAACCAATGCCCGTTTGCCTTCCAAAATCATGAAACTGTTCATACGCCGATTCGCGAACCATTGAAAGTTTTCGCTTTCCTTTTTCCCGGGTCTGGAAAAAAATGGTTGCACTTTCACGGGAGAACACCATGGCTCGCAAAAACCTATTCGGCATCCTTGCATTGTTCATCGCTTGCTCGGTTCAGGCGCAACCAACCAACGACACCCCGCTGGTCTATATCATCCCGATCAAGAAAATGATCGAACCCGCCCTGCTCTACGTCGTCCGCCGCGGCGTCGACGAGGCGGTACGAAACAACGCCCAGGCGATCATCTTCGAAATGGACACGCCCGGCGGCGCGGTCAATGCCGCCGGTGCCATCATCACCACAATCACGCGTACGGATATCCCCACCTACACCTTTGTGGAGAAGGACGCCTACTCCGCCGGTGCCATCATTGCGCTCTCCACAAAACACATCTACATGGCTCCCGGCAGCGTGATCGGCGCGGCGACTCCCATGATGATGTCGCCCGTGGGCGGTGTGCAGGAGATGCCGGAAGAGGTGCAGGAAAAGATGACATCCGCAGTTGCCGCGATGGTTCGTTCGGCGGCGGAACAAGGCGGGCATGACAAGGAGCTTGCGGAAGCCATGGTGCGGGCAGACATGGAATACAGCGTGAACGGCCAGATTATCAGCGAGAAAGGCCGGTTGCTGACACTGACAAACGAAGAAGCCGCACAGTTGGTCGGCGACGACCAGCACCCATTACTCTCAGAGGGAACGGTAAAGAACATCGACGAACTGCTCGAAACCATCGGTCTAGCAAATGCCGAAAAACGGATATTGGAGGTCACTGCCGCCGAACGATTGGCGCGGCTGATCGCGGGCATTGCACCCATCCTTATGATTCTTGGACTGGGTGGGCTTTGGCTGGAAATAAAAACACCCGGCTTCGGCATTTTTGGCATTGGGGGAATCCTTTGCCTGTTGCTGTTTTTCTTCGGCCATCACATTGCCGGTCTGGCGGGCATGGAGGATATCCTGCTGTTCGCCCTAGGCGTTGCCTTGCTTGCCGTCGAGATTTTCATCACGCCCGGCTTCGGCGTCATGGGGATCAGCGGTTTGGTGCTCATCTTCTTTTCTCTGGTGAATGCGATGGTCGAACACGTTCCGGGAAAGCTGCGGCCCACATCGTTCTCCCCCGAAGCTTTTTCCGTACCCTTCATGACGGTCACCCTCTCCTTTATCGGCGCAGCGGCACTGGTGCTGGTTGCCGGAAAATTCCTGCCGAAAACCAGGGTGTTCAATAGCCTGACGCTGGATACGGTGCTGTCCGACCCGGAAGAGGAAAAGGAACTGCTCGGGATTGAAGGGGTGGCCCATTCCGACCTGCGACCCGGAGGAACGGCCTACTTCGACGGGCGGAAGATCGATGTCGTAACCTTGGGCAACTATATCCGACGCGAAAGCCCGATCCGCATCGTGGAGATCCATGGCAACCGGATTGTGGTCGAGGAAATCTCGCGCGGCTAGTCCTTCAGGTTTTCCTGATACATCATCCAGTCGTCGTAGCGCTCTTCGATGGTGGAGAGATCCTCGGCATTGTCGACATCGAGCGCGGCACCGCCAAAGTGGGTGTAGACCACCTGGACGCGCGCGCCCAAGGCGTTGCCGATACCTTCCGCCAACCGGTTGAAGCGTACGAGCGAGCGGACGCGGTCGGATAGCCTGGGGTGGCCGTGCCGGTCGTAGTGGAGCGAAAGCTGCATCAGGATGAATACGCGCAACCCTTTCAGCAACCGCCAACCCGCGAAAAGAAGCGAGAAAAACATCCGCAGGATATTCGCCGTGCGCGTCTGGTAGCGCCACTCGTACATTTTTTCAATGTAGTCCAGATGCGCAAAGGCCAGCGGCTTTGCGATATGCAGGTTGTTGTGTCGCAGCAGATCCTCCTGAACATGGAAATAGACCATCCGGATGCCGGGCTTCCCGTTGGCGGGATGGTAGTGCGAGAGCACCTTTTCCGACGTGATGCCGATGGAATAGTCGTATTCATGCATGTTGCTTCGGGCGACGAATTCATCCACCTCGGCAGGCGTCAACAATGGAATATCGCATGGGGAAACCAAGACAGGCACGCTTTCATGTTCTGTTCCCTTCAAGTCCCAGAACTCGACATCGTCGCCCAATCCCAGCGAGGCCACATAGCCGGCCTTGAAGTTTTCGATCATGTTGTCGCGTTGTTCGACCACCCGAATATTCCCGCCACCAGCGAGCAAGGCTTCGTGCTTCCGCAACGCGGCGTCGATCCGGTCGAACGGCCCGACCACAACGAGATTGTGGACATGGCGTGCTTGTTTGAGTGCGCGGAGAACATGGATGAACAACGGAACTTCATTTAGCTCGAGAAAGGCCTTGTTGTCATCCCGCACCTGAATGCTGGCTTGCCGATCCCCCGCCAGTAGGATTGCATTTATTTTCGGTGTCATTCCATGCCGCCCCTTCTTATGGCAAAAGAGTAGCGGGCAAAGACTTTGATGTCAAACGGACAGGGTTTCCTTTTCTTTCACTCCGAATTTTCTATATCGAATACTATATATTTTGACCCAAAAACGGCCATTTTGGAGCTATTTTATATAGTATACGATATAAAAAATTTGAGATTGGAAGGCGGGAAAAGGGTGCAGAATGCTCTTTCTGGAGGAGGACGTAGCTCGCAAGTCCGTTGCGAGCTTCCCGCACGGACAGCATCCCACCGAAACGCGGATCGGATATCCGCGCTACGAACCGGACACGCGGCATCGGTCTACTTGCCTTGCAAGGTCATCAGGAATTCGAGGTTGGTGCCGGTTTTCTTCAACCGGTTGATCAGCAACTCCATGGCCTCGACCTGCGGCACATCCTTAAGCGCCTTGCGGAGCGTCCAGATGCGTTGAAGCTCGTCGGGATGGAGAAGCAGTTCCTCTTTGCGGGTACCGGACTGCTCAATATTGATTGCCGGATAGATGCGCTTCTTCACCAATTCGCGATCAAGGCCAAGCTCCATGTTGCCCGTTCCTTTGAACTCTTCGAAAATCACCTCGTCCATGCGGCTTCCCGTGTCGACCAGCGCCGTGGCGATGATGCTCAGGCTACCGCCGTGTTCGATGTTCCGGGCCGCGCCGAAGAAGCGCTTGGGCTTGTGCAACGCGTTGGCATCGACACCGCCGGACAGGATCTTTCCACTATGCGGCGAGGTGGTGTTGTAGGCGCGCGCGAGGCGGGTGATGGAGTCGAGCAGGATGATGACATCCTGGCCTTGTTCGACAAGCCGCTTCGACATTTCGATTACGATTTCAGCGACCTGCGTGTGGCGTTCCGGCGGCTCGTCGAAGGTGGATGCGAGAACTTCCGCCTTCGTATTGCGGCGCATGTCCGTTACCTCCTCCGGGCGTTCGTCGATCAGTAGGATGATCAGCTTTGCATCGGGGTTGTTCGTCGAGATGCTGTTGGCCATCTTTTGCAGCAGCACCGTTTTCCCGGTACGCGGCGGCGCGACAATCAGCCCGCGCTGGCCCTTGCCGATCGGCGTGACGATATCCATCACACGCATGGAAATTTCCTTGGAATCGGTTTCCAAAACCAACCGTTCATCAGGAAACAGCGGCGTCAGGTTTTCAAACGGCACACGCTTGCGCGCCAATTCGGGATCTTCCTTGTTGATCTGATCAACACGCAATAGCGCGAAGAACCGCTCCTTCTCCTTGGGCGAACGAATCGACCCCGTCACATAGTCGCCCGGCCGAATACCGAAGCGGCGGATCTGCGAGGGCGACACGTAGATGTCGTCCGGAGCGGGCTGGTAGCTGTTGAGAGGAGAGCGAAGGAACCCGAAGCCATCGGGGAGGATTTCCAATACGCCGCGCCCGAGCAAGGGCCCCCCGCGCCGGCCATGGTTCTTGAGCAGTTCGAAAATGAGCTGGTGCTTGCTGTAGCCATCGTATTCCTGCAGGCCGTATTCCTCTGCCAGCACCTTGATGTCGTTGATCGGCGTGATCTGCATTTCGTGCAGCGAGAGCGGCGGCAGGTTTTCGGTGTTGGACGGCGGCTGGTTGCGATCCCCGTTTTTGCCGCTGCGGTTCTTTTTTCCGCGCTTGCCGTAGTTGCGGTCGCGCTGCTTGTTCTTGTCTGCAGGAGCCGGTTTCGTATCTTCTTGCGCTGGGGCAGCGGCGGGTTTTTCAGTGGAAGACGCCTCTGCATCCGTTTCCCCAGAGTCCTTTTGGATAGGCTCCTTCTTGGCGGCTTTTTTCTTGGCGGTCTTCTTCTCGGAAGGAGCCTCGGGCTGTTCGACAACCTCTTGCTTGACCTCTTCCACAACTTCGTTTTCTTCGCTCATAATCTACCTTTCAACCGATATGCTTTTTGCACGGCTTCCTTTATTGCTTCTTTAAGTTCCTGCAGGGTTCCAGCGTTTGGAACCGTGAAATCCGCCCGCCGCTCTTTTTCACTCAGCGGCATTTGGGCACCTATTCTTCGTTCAGCGTCTGCGCGGTTCAATCCGCGCTTTTCCAACCGTTGGAAAACCAGATCCTCGGGGCAGGAAACACACAAAACCGCATCCAGATCCAGCGAGTCCATGCCGCTCTCAAACAACAGAGGAACCAGCACTGCACCAGGGCGTCCCTGTTGGCGGCGACCATTGATCCAACCCGCCAAGGCTTCCCGAACGGCCGGATGCACAAACTGGTTGAGGGCTTCGCGCTGCACGGGGTTGTCAAAAACGATTTCACCAAGGATTGGACGCGATATTTCACCATCGTCCGACAAGATCCGGCCCCCGAAAAAATCCACCAGCTTCCGGAAAACCGGAGTCCCCTTCTCCATTAGTCCATGGGCAACCAAATCGGCATCGCGCACCTCGAACCCCAATTCCACAAGAATTCGACCGGCCTCCGATTTGCCGCACGCAATGCCGCCGGTTACTCCGAGAATCAATGCGTTGCGTTCAATATCCGGCATGTAAAATCGAATGGAAAGTTAGGCTTGGGAATTCTGCGGGAGGAAGAAAAGGTTCCGCCTTGGAACTTGATATGGGTTTTAGGCTGTTTCGCAACCAATGTCAACACTGCGGAATGCATTAAAGCAGCTCGTCAAATCCACCCTTTTCGCGGAGCGCCACAACCATCTGCTTGATCTCCTGTGCGCGGTCTTTTGGACAGACCAGCGTCACGCCCTCGGCCTGCACCACAACGAGATCCCTAGCGCCGATCACTACCGTCAAACGGTCTTTGGAATAAACGATGTTTCCGGCCGCTCCCAGCGTTTCGACTTGGCCGATTTTCGTATTTCCGTTTTCATCCTGTTCGAAGTGGCTTTCGAGTGCCGGCCACGAACCAACGTCGTCCCAGGCAAACGTGCCGCACGCCATCACAATGTTGTCCGCCTTTTCCATCAGGGCATAGTCGACCGCAATCTTTTCAAGGTTTGGATAGGTGGCATCCATGCCCTCGGCAATCTTTCCATCCTTCGCGTAGCCCGTCAGCGTATCCATTAGCTCCGCCATCTCCGGGCAGTGCGCGGCGAACGCCTTTTTCAACGATTGAACCGACCAGATAAACATGCCCGAGTTCCAATAGAACTTTCCGGTTGCAAGATACTCGCTCGCGGCCGCTTCATCCGGCTTCTCCACAAAGCGCACCGCCTTGCGAAACTCGATACCTTCCGCAGACTCGAAGGCGTTGCCGGATTCAATATAGCCAAAGCCCGTGCTCGGAAACGTCGGCTTGATGCCGATGGTCACCAAAATATTGTTCTGCGCAGCCAAATCCATTCCACCCTTGAGGGTAGCGGAAAACACATCGAGGTCGCCCATCACCTGATCGGCCGTAAGCACAGCGAACACCCCCTCGGGATCGCGTGCGGCAACCAGTGCTCCGCCGCAGGCCACGGCGGCGGCGGTATCGCGCCCGATCGGTTCGCCAACAATATTTTCAGGCGGAAGCTGCGGTACCGCCGCGCGGGTGGCCTCGACCAGATCGGCATTCGTCACCACAAAAACATTTTCCGGAAACACCAGGCCGTCCAGCCGATCCACCGCCTGGGCAATTAGCGGTTTATCGCCCACCAGCGCCAGCAACTGCTTCGGTTGCTTCGACGTGCTTAGCGGCCAGAACCGCTCCCCTTTTCCACCGGCCATGATTACTGCATAACGTTCTGTCATTTAAAACCCCTTCGCATTTTCCTGATTAAACAAGATTTACTGGGTGTCGAGCAATCCTTGCACCGCCCTCTTCGCCGTACGGCCAAGCTTTTGCATGAAGGCAAAGGAAACGGGATCGATCCCATGGTCGGATTGCAGTTCATCGAGCATGATCAACCAAAGCTTGGCGGTCATTTCGGTATCCGCCAGAGCTCGATGAAAAACCCCGTCGGTGGGAATGTTTTTATATTCAACCAATGTGCCGAGTTTGTGGTTGGGTGCGTTCTGGTAGAGGCGACGGGCAATCAGCATGGAACAAGCAAACACCCCGGCATGCGAACGATCAAGCCGTCGCAACTCGGCATCAAGAAAACGCGCATCGAAAGAGGCATTGTGCGCCACAAGGTTATCGTTGCCGATAAAGTCGGAAAAACGTCCCATTACTTCCTCGCACGGCGGGGCGTTCTTCAAATGGGCATTGGTGATCCCCGTATAATTTTCAATGAACCCACTAATCCGAAAACCGGGATTCATTAATTCCTGAAACCGATCCGTCACCCTACCCTGCTCTATGCGCACGGCACCAATTTCGATGGCGCGATCGCCCTGGTTTGGTGAAAGTCCGGTGGTCTCGAAGTCGAGAACCACCACGGTATCGGCAGGTTCAAGTGGGTTTTTTTTAGGCATTTTTTATGACTCCAGAAAAAAAGAGGGCTTTCCCCGTTCGTGGATCCATCCATTTGTTTTAATGCTTAACCGCAGCAACCAGTTCAGCCACAAACGCCGCCGCATCGGCACGGCCCTCGGACGTATGCGGATTATGATGAAATTTCTGCACAATCGCACTGCCCACCACCACGGCATCCGCCAGTTGCGCCGCATCGCGTGCCTGCTCCGGCGTCCCGATCCCGAATCCGAGCGCCACCGGTGCCGACGTCTTTTCCTTGATCCGATCCACCAACGCACCCGCGCCTTCGGCCAGCTTGTCCTGCACACCGGTCACGCCTTCGCGCGACACGCAATAGACAAACCCGCTGGCGCGCTTCACAATCTTATCGATCCGTTCGTCCGGTGTCGTAGGCGTAACCAGCTGGATCGCATTGAGATTGTTTTTTTTCAACGCTTGCCGGTATGGCCCAGCCTCCTCGAAGGGAAGATCCAGCAACAGGAATCCATCGATCCCGGCTTGCGCGGATGCAACCATCGACTGCTCGAATCCGCGAGCGAGAAGCGGATTCATGTAGGCATAGAAAATCATCGGGATTTCACTGCGCTCACGGATTTTTGCAACGCAATTCACCACGCCATCGAACGTTGATCCCGCCTCCAGTGCGCGCGCGGCCGCCATCTGGTTTACATGGCCATCGGCCAGCGGATCCGAAAAAGGCATGCCGAGCTCCACCACATCGACCCCCGCATCCTCCAGCCGAAGCACAATATCCACCGTATCCTCAAGGCACGGATCCCCCGCTCCAAGATAGGCAATAAAGCCCTTGCGCCCCTGTTTTTTCAGCTCTGCAAACCTTCGATCAACTCTCGTTTTTTTCATGGGTGTCCCTGTAGTTGAAATTGAAGCTGGAATCATACGTAAATCCCCGTCCATTGGAAGCATCGCGGCAAAAATATTCCATCAACAAAACCGCTTCGTCAACATAAATGTACAGATGTGCACTGACACCTTTTTTTCACTCTTCCACGAATGCCGACAATCGACGAGCTTGGTCTTCCCGGGTGTATTGCGAGTCCATATTTCCCAAACCGTTTGGGCAATACGTCGAGCAGGC
>CBDVCB010000081.1:0-11680 GCA_965372395.1 uncultured bacterium | reverse complement strand
CATGTCGGTCATACTATATACAGGGGCACTTGAGTCAATCAGCTAGCCACGTTAAAGAAAATCGATAATCCGGTTCCAATGTATGTAAAGCGGGTTGAAGCAGACCTTCCTCGGCTTGGGACTCCGGTCTCTTATGACTTTGAGAAAGGAGATTGGTGTAAACCGTATGGGATCGGAGTGCATGGAGATTTTGTTTTCAAAGTAGAAAAACGTTTTGAATCTATTTTTGATTGTGATGCGCAGATGTCCTTGTTCTTCACAAATCCAGAGGATGGTTTGGTGTCATTTACTGCAATGCCAAGAAGCGGGAGTGCATTCCGCTCTTCCAAGTTGGCTAACTTGGAGGGTGCAACAAATAGACTTCAACGGGCAATTGGCTATGACAAAAATAAAAAGAAATCTTATGGGCTTAGACTTCCAGAGGATATGAACTATGTGTTTAGGGTTCGAACAAAAATCGATTCATCAGGGCAAGTTGAATCAGCCCTTTACGGGAAAATATATGGCAATATTAAAGTTGGAGGTCTAGACAGGAAAACCGCAGTGGTACACTTTCTTTACTATCTCAATCCCGATGGAACCCGAAATCTTGAATTTGATCCTAAACAAAATCTCTTTAAGAATGACCGCAGAACTTATGCTCCGTAACAGGGCAATTGTCGGCAGGCAGAGAGTCGTAAGCGTTGCCCCTATTGCCTAGAATTTCTATTCTTCAGGCGAAGAGGTTCTTGAAACCCACTCTCATGGAAATGATCCCGGACATCTTGGATGTCACCCTTCCCATGACCGGAAACTATGCGTAGGCACTGCAGGAAAAACTCAAAGGACGGATGTGATGTTGAAAACAACTACCGCCTCTCTTCAAGGTGATTTTGGTGATACTGTTGACGTTCGCTATTAGCAATATTGGTGGGTGCGCACTGATCTTAAATGAGGGAAACAATATTTGCAGATAAGGACGGATGCCGCCGGGCGTTCCTCTGCCAAAACCCTGAGGAAAGGCGAAAGGTGCCGGTCTATAAATGTCTTGAGGAAAACTATTGCGCGATAGTGGCTAAAGTGGAAGTCGCTGACGAACAGCAGGCCGGAATCGGCACACCCTTCCGCTTCTGGATCAACGACGACAACGACGATCCGGCATCCGAGGTGTCGGGCGATGATGTTCCCGATGGAGCCACTATCCGTGATTGCGATAACGCAATCGTCGACGGCATGCGGGATCTAATCGACTTCTTTCCGGTAAAGATCGGACTGGACGAAATATTGAGCGATACCTCCAAATTCTCCTATCACTTGCGCAATGCGGATAGTGCAGTGGGTTTTGTATATGCCTATATGGATATGAATCCCGGTAGTATTTTCGATTATCTCTTTGATCTAGACGCTGCGAATGAACTCGCCTCAGCCTTCAGTTTTACGGTTTCTGTACAAGGAACGGAGCTGGATATTTGAAATAGGGTGTAGGCGTACTACGCGAACATGCGCTCGGTGGTTTCCCAGTCGAGGCAGGCGTCGGTGATGGAGAGGCCGTATTTCAAGTCGGGCGCGATCTTCTGGTTGCCCTCTTCAATAAAGCTTTCGACCATTGCGCCGGTGATGGGGCAGTTCCCTTTTTTCCGTTGCTTGAGAATGTCGTTCCAGACTTTGACCTGGTTGCGGGCCACCTTGCTGGCGTTGGCGTGGGAGCAGTCGACCATGATGGACGGCTCGAGTCCTTCGGCCTCAAGTTTGCAGGCGGCGTAGGTCACTTCCGGAAGCTCGAAGTTGGGTTGCTTGTCGCCGCCGCGCAGAACCAAGTGGGTGTTCGGGTTGCCGGTGGTCTTCACCACGGCGGTGTGCCCCTCTTGGTCGATGCCGAGGAAGCTGTGTGGATTGCTGGCCGATTCGATGGCGTTGATGGCGACCTGGATATTGCCGTCGGTCGCGTTTTTGAAGCCGACGGGCATGGAGAGGCCGCTGGACATTTCGCGGTGGGTTTGCGACTCGGTGGTGCGCGCACCGATGGCTGACCAGCTGACGAGGTCGGCGGTGTATTGCGGTACAATCGGGTCGAGGAATTCGGTGGCAATCGGCAGACCGAGCTGGGCAATGTCGAGCATGAGCTTGCGCGCGGCGTATAGGCCATGCTCCATATCGCATGAGTCGTCGAGGTGCGGGTCGTTGATGAAGCCCTTCCATCCGATGGTGGTGCGTGGCTTCTCGAAGTAAACGCGCATGACGATGAAAAAGCGGTCTTTCACTTCTTCAGCCAGTTTGGCCAATCGCTCGGCATAGTCGAGCGCGGCAACGGGGTCGTGGATCGAGCAGGGGCCGATGACAACCAGCAGGCGGGGATCCTTCAGATGGATAATGTTGCGCACGGCCTGGCGGTCGGCCAACACCTTTTGGGTCAGCTCGTCACCGAGCGGAAGCTCTTCCTTGAGTTTGGCCGGAGTCTCCAGCTTGGTGAGCTTCTTTACGCGCAGGTTATCGGTCAAATGGATTTCGATTTCGTTTATCATAATGCGGCGGAATTAACCATAGATATTCAATGATTGGAAGACTCTTCTGTTTTGCTTTGAACGATGCGCTCTTGCCGGTCGCGGAGGATCTCCTTGTTGGTCCAGACGCCGTGGGGATCGCGGTAGGGCAGGCCGCGGGTGGTTTCGAGGATCATCTTAAGTTCGGCTTCGGGCAGGGGAAGTTCGATGTCCATTTTCCGCATCGCGGCGAGGGTGCCGCCGCGCTGCCGCCCGACCGGATCGGTTTCGCCCACGAAGAAGCCCGCTTCCATCAATCCTGCCCGCACGGGGATGGCCGCGCAG
The DNA here is from genome assembly GCA_965372395.1 of uncultured bacterium. Classification (GTDB taxonomy): domain Bacteria; phylum Verrucomicrobiota; class Kiritimatiellia; order Kiritimatiellales; family Pontiellaceae; genus Pontiella. The sequence goes on along the minus strand of CBDVCB010000081.1, from coordinate 8,876 downwards.
TAGGTGAGCAATACGGCATCCGGTTTCATGACGGCCTTGAGCTTGCGGAAAAAGTCGACGGTCCACAGCTCGCTGTTGCGCTGGGTGGAAAACGCGTCGAGGAAGATGAGATCAAACTCATTGGGGCTAAGTTTTGTGACCGTATAGCGCGCATCGCCCCAGTGCATTTTGATTGATGCGTGATCCGTGAGGCGTGATTCTTGATTGTTGTGTAGCTCGGCCAGTGTATTGCGCCAGTTGAAGCGGTCGGTTTCCACTGTTTGAATAGTATTGGCTGCGGCATGAACAACCCGCCGATCCATCTCCAGCGCGGTGATCGATAGCGTAGACGGGGCATCCTTCCCCGTCAGGTTGAGCGCACAAAGGCTGTTGTATCCAAGACCGAAACAGACATCCAGCAAGCGGACGTCGCCCTCGGCGAGCCGTTCCTGAAGCTTGCCGGGAACGATGTATTTCTCCTCGGCTTCGAGCCGCGCACCGGCGGGCGTGTGGTAGTGTTCCTTGTAGTCCTCGTTCCAGAACGTGATGGAGCCATCGTCGGTGGTGACGGTTTTTAATGTAGACGGAGCATCTTGCTCCGTTGTGCCTGCAAAGAGGTCGCCTTGCTTCCACTCCCTGCAAACCATTTGCTGAACCACGTAGTCGCGGAACTGCCCCTTGGCCATGTGCCACTTCGGGGCGATGAGCTCGGCGTCGAGGGTGTCGGTGGTCAGCCGCATAATGGGAATGTCGGGCGGCATGCGGCGGATAAAGTCCATCAGGTGTTCGGCAAAGTCGTGTTCCATCAAGACGGGTAGGGGGGTGAGTGCATGTTCCTTGGCCAGCGTCGTGCCGCGTTCAATGTGCAGGTTGTGGATCTTGACGGCGTCGATCGGCAGGGCGGCCAGCGTGTCGGCGGTCTTCCGGAAATCCTGGCCGGTTTCGCCAGGGAGTCCGAGGATGACGTGGACGGCAACGCTGATGCCGAGCTCGTGCAGGCGTTTGATGGCGCGTTCGCTCGCCGCCCAGTCGTGCCCGCGGTTGATGCGTTCCAGCGTTCGGTCGTGCACGGTCTGCACGCCGAGCTCCACCCAAACCTCGATGTGATGGTTGAGTTCAACGAGAAACTCGTACGCCTGCGGCGTGAGGCAGTCGGGGCGCGTTCCAATGCTGACGGCCGCGAAGTCGAAGGCATTGAGCAGGTCGAGATAGAGGGGTTGCTGGTTTTCGCCAAAGGTGGCGGAAAAGGCCTGAATGTAGGCCATGTATTTTTTTGCGCCGTAGCGGTTGCGCGCAAAGCGGATGGCTTCGGCCATTTGTTCTTCCACGGAAACCTTCCCGATCGTCTGCACGGCCTTTGACCCGCGCACGTTGCAGAAGGTGCAGCCGCCCGAGCCGTCGGCCTCGCGGTTGGGGCAGCCGAGGTTGAAGTCGATCGGCACGCGGAAGAGCGGCTCGCCGTAGCGCGCTTTCATGTAGTCCTTGTATTGTAGGTAGGGGGATTTCATTGCGTAGCGAGGTTTGCGTAATTCATTAGTGCGGGTCAAGGTGCATCATGCAGGTGCCAATGCGAATGGGAAAAAATTGCAGATTGTCAGCTTTATGAAGAGCTTTTAACGGTACTGTACGGAGTTTGTTATATGATATATCATATATTTATCCCTAAAATGGGCTATTTCTAAGGTAATATATATGATATATCATATACTTTCTCGGGGGCATTTACCGATCAAACAGTAGACGCTGGCCGCGAACAGAATCGTTGAGCTGGCCATTGGCGTAGGCAATCTGTCCGGAGACAATGGTGGCGGAGATGGAGGATTTGAAGGTGACGCCTTCGAAGGGCGACCAGCCGCATTTGTATTCAATGTTTTCTTTTGAAACCGTGTGCGGGGTTTCGGTGTCGATCAGTGCGAGGTCGGCCCAGTAGCCTTCGCGGATAAAGCCGCGGTCGAGGGTCTGGAAAATTCGCGCGGGGTTGTGCGCGGTTTTTTCGGCGACGGTTTCGAGCGGCAGGAATTCGAGCAGGGAGACGAGCGCGCTTTGAATGACGGGCAGGCCGGAGGGGGCGGATCCGTAGGGATTCTGCTTTTCCTCCCACAGGTGCGGCGCGTGGTCGGTGCCGACGGTGTCGATGGTTCCGTCGATGAGCGCCTGCCGCAGCGCGGCGCGGTCGGCGGCGGTTTTGATGGCGGGGTTGCATTTGATGAGCGCACCTTTGGTTTCGTAGTCCTCGGCGGAAAACCAGAGGTGGTGCGGGCAGGCTTCGGCGGTGATTTTCTTGCTTTCGGCGGGGCCGGTTTCAAGCAGCTCCAGCTCTTTGGCGGTGCTCAGGTGGAGGATGTGGATTTGCGATCCGTATTTGTGGGCGAGTTCGACGGCGAGGGCGGTGGATTGATAGCAGGCGGCTTCGGAGCGAATGTTGGGGTGTTCGGAGAAGGGGATGCTTTCGCCGTATTTCTCGCGGGCGGCCTTTTCGTTTTCGCGGATGGTGTGGGTGTCTTCGCAATGCAGGGAGATCGGCACTTCGATCTTTTCGAAAATATCTTCCAGTTGTTGCTGGCGATCGACGAGCAGGTTTCCGGTGGAGGCGCCCATGAAGAGTTTTACGCCGCAGACCGTTTTCGGATCCATCGCGAGCAGCTCGTCGAGGTTGCTGTTGGAGGCGCCGAGGTGGAAGGAATAGTTGGTGATGCATTTGGTGGCGGCGAGGGTGAACTTGTCTTCCAAGATGGCGTTGGTGACGGCGGCGGGCTGGGTGTTGGGCATCTCCATGATGGAGGTAACGCCGCCGGCGACAGCCGCGCGCGTTTCGGAGTGCAGGTCGGCTTTCTGCTCCAGTCCCGGTTCGCGGAAGTGGACGTGGCAGTCGATCATGCCGGGGAGTAGCGCTTTGCCCTTTGCATCAATGACGGTGTCGGCCGGTTGGTCGGTTAGGCTGGAGCCGATCTTTTCGATCCGCCCGTCTTTAATGAAAACATCGGCGGGGCGAGAGGAACCTTCGTTCACGAGATTCGCGTTGGTGATCAGTATGGTTTGCATACGGGCAGAATAGGTGAGCAACGAATGTAGGAAAAGCAACGAATCTTACTTATTGCGATTTCTATTCGTTGACAGTAATCAGCACATGATCGTCAGCGCGATCCACGGAACCAGTACGAAAACAATGAATACAATCTTGTAGAAGCCCAGAAAGCCGTAAAGCATGGCGTTCACCGTGGCCTGGCTGAGTCCGAACATCTTGCCATGGACTCGATATATGAATCCTTTCGCAAGTATGCACATGATCACCGACCACATGAACAGTCCGAAGTTGATCACCGTCATCCACATGAAAAATTCCTTGAGCAATGCCATATCCATGATCTGCCTCCTTATTCCCTGCTTCAGGGGAAACTTGGCGCAGATTTTTCTGGTTTGCAAGGTGGAATTGATCGAATCCGTTTCTCCCGGTATTACATCTGAAAGGCGGCGGATGGGTCCTTTTTTTTATTCTCGATCCCTTGCGTGGGATTTTTGTAGTTTGCCGGTCAATTGAACAGAGGGGATGGCCATGAAAAAAACAGTGTTGATTTCGAGTGAGTTTCTGGGGCGGGGCGACGATGGGTTGGGGCGAATCTTGATGGGTTCGTTCCTTAGAAAACTGTGTTCCGCAGATCGCCTGCCAAAGGCAATCATATTCTATAACTCCGGCGTTAAGCTGCTGGCCCATGGGTCGGAAGTGCTCGATGCGATCGAACACTTGGAGCAAAAGGGAGTTGAGATTTCCGCCTGCGGAACTTGTGTCAATTATTATCAACTCAATAAGCTGGTCGAATCTGTGCAGATTGGAGATATGTCCGGCATGATCGCTGAGCTAATGGGCTCCGAGTTCGTTGTTTCGGTTTGACGCTTTTCTCAAATCAGGTCGGCGAGGCGGTCCTTGAGTTCGGAATAGTGGAAGAGGCTGTTGAAATCAACCAGTCCGGAAAGGGCGGCCGATCGGACACGAAGCCCTGTCTCTTCAAAAATCGACATGGGGTTTAGACCGCCGATGATGATGGCACCGACCCGTTGCGGCCCAACGGGCACGCCGTAGAGGCTTTGGCCGGGATTGCCGAGGCAGAGCAGGCTGCCGAGCCCGATGGTTTCGAGTTGCTTGGAAATGCTTTGGACCGTGGCGGCGCTGCCGGCAGGGAATTCGCGGAAGCTGACGCCGATCCGCCCGTTGCCGGAGGTGACCGCGCCAATATAGTCGGCCATGCCGCTGCGGATAAAGACGACGAGCGGATCGATGCTGGTTCCGTCGTAGTGGATGATATCGGTGAAGCGGGAGGGCGCTCCGTTGTGCAACTCGATGAGCCCCCCGAAGCGCGAGGTGGTCGGCACGCCGCGGCGCAGCAGTACGCCATTGAGCGTGATCGAGCAAACGGTGCCGATGCCAACCGATCCTTCGGGAATGGTAAAGCTCCCGCAGCTCTCGCCGGGAGCAAAAAGAGCAAGCAGGGTGCCCATGGAGTAGCCTTTGGAAAATACTTTTTCGATGAGTTCGCGCCGTTCCTCGGTGAATCCATCGATCGGGATGGCGGACACGTTGACGACGACGGAGCCCCGGCGCAAGGAGGGGTCGAAATCCATCTGGTAGGCCATGGCATCGATCTTTCCGGAAAGGAGGCCAATGTGCTCGATCACGCGGGAGGCGTCGGCCTCGCGCTTGCCCGTTTCGGTGATGATGCGTCCGCGGCGCCCGAGGTTTTCGGTGAGGCCCTCTTCGTCTAGCTCGCAGAGGTAGAGCCGGACGGAGCGCTCGCTGATATCCACATCCTGCCCAGTGAGCAATTCGGTAATGCGGGTGCTGCTGAGCACCTGCCCGCTACGGCTAAGCACCTCGAGAATGGCGAGCCGCTTCTTTTGACGTTTATCCATATTGAAAACTCCTTAAGTTACGGCAATATTGCCGATAAGTGGGTTTGTATCAAGGTTTTTTAAAATATATTTGCACTGGTTATGCCTGATTTGCTATATATCAACCCTAACTACGGCATAAATATGCCTGAACTGCGGCAATGAGCTGCAATTAATGGATGCGAAACTAAGGAGATGTCATGAATTATATCGAACGTGTATGGAAAGATGTGTCACATCGCAATGCAGGGGAAACCGAGTTTCTGCAGGCGGTACGCGAAGTGCTCAATTCCCTCGAACCTGTGATGGAAAGAAATCCGCAGTATGAAGCCACCGGCATCCTCGAACGCCTCGTGGAACCGGAACGCCAGATCATATTCCGTGTGTCGTGGATGGACGACCAGGGCCAAGTGCAGGTCAACCGCGGATTCCGTTTTGAATTCAACAGTGCGCTCGGTCCGTACAAAGGCGGCCTGCGCTTCCACCCGAGCGTAAACCAGAGCATCCTGAAGTTCCTCGGCTTTGAACAGGTTTTCAAGAACTCCCTGACCACGCTGATGATGGGCGGTGGAAAAGGCGGATCGGATTTTGATCCGAAGGGAAAATCCGATATGGAAGTGATGCGCTTCTGCCAAGCCTTCATGACGGAGCTTCAGCGCCATATTGGTCCGGACACCGACGTCCCGGCCGGCGATATTGGCGTGGGCGGACGCGAACTCGGCTTCCTGTTTGGCCAATACAAGCGCATCCGCAATGAATTCACCGGCGTGCTGACCGGCAAGGGCCTGTCGTGGGGCGGATCGCGGATCCGCCCGGAAGCGACCGGCTATGGCGCGGTTTACTTCGCAGAGGAAATGCTGAAAACCCGCCACGCAACCTTCGCCGGAAAAATCTGCACGGTTTCGGGTTCCGGCAACGTGGCGCAGTACGCCGTCGAAAAAATCAACCAGCTCGGCGGCAAGGTCATCACGCTTTCCGACTCCGGCGGCACCATCCTCGACCGCCACGGCATTGATGCCGAAAAGCTCGCATGGGTTTTGAACCTCAAGAACGTCCGAAGAGGACGCATTAGCGAATATACGGAAAAATTCGGAGGGGAATACCTCGAAGGCCAGCGTCCGTGGGGCATCAAATGCGACTGTGCCTTCCCCTGCGCCACGCAGAATGAAATCGACGCCAGCGACGCCAAAACCCTACTGAACAACGGTTGCTATGTGGTTAGCGAAGGCGCCAACATGCCGAGCACGCCAGAGGCGGTGGATCTATTCGTTGAAAACTGCATTCTCTACGGGCCGGGCAAGGCCGCCAACGCCGGTGGCGTGGCGACTTCCTACCTCGAAATGAGCCAGAACTCCGCGCGCATCAACTGGAGCCGCGAGAAGGTGGACGCCAAGCTCAACGCCATCATGGTGAAGGTTCACGCCGCTTCCGCAGCGGCGGCCGAAGAATACGACCAACCGGGCAACTATGAGCTGGGAGCCAACATTGCCGGCTTCACCAAAGTGGCCGACGCGATGATGGATCAAGGCGTCGTCTAACTAAAAAACAGCCCTTCGGGTTGCTTTGGCGGCCCGACATCGGTATGAATTCCCTTCCCCTCGGGGGAGGGAATTTTTATTTAGCCCAAGGAATGCAGAGTCATGAACCGGATACTTGAAAAAAAGCAGCTTTCAGAAACCGTATTTTCAATGCGGGTGGAAGCCCCGTTGATTGCCCGCGAGCGCAAGGCCGGACAATTTATCATCCTCCAATTGTGCGAGGATTTCGGCGAACGCATTCCGCTCACCGTAGCCGATGCCGATCCCGCGGCAGGCTCCATCACCCTTATTTTCCAGGCCGTCGGAAAAACGACGAAAAAACTGGCCCGAATGGAGGTCGGCGACAAAATCGCCGCGCTGGTCGGCCCGCTCGGCACGCCGACCCATATTGAAAACTTTGGAGCCGTCGTCTGCGTCGGCGGCGGGATCGGCGTTGCGCCGCTCCACCCGATTGCCCAGGCCATGAAGGCTGCCGGAAACCACGTCACGATCATCATGGGCGCGCGCAACAAGGATTTGATCATTCTCGAAGACGAAATGCGCGCCATCGCCGACGAACTAATCCTCTGCACCGACGACGGGTCGTATGGCCGCAAATGCCTCGTTACCGAACCGCTCAAGGAACTTTGCGAACAGGATCCCAAACCGGATCTGGCGGTTGCGATCGGCCCGCCGGTCATGATGAAATTCTGCGCCGAGACCACGCGGCCCTACGAAGTGCCCACCCAGGTGTCGCTCAACACCATCATGGTGGATGGAACCGGCATGTGCGGCGGATGCCGCGTCACGGTGGGCGACGAAACCAAGTTTGTCTGCGTGGACGGTCCCGAGTTCGACGGCCACCTCGTCGACTTCGACAACATGATCAACCGGCTCAACTCCTACAAGAAACAGGAAGAGCACGACTGCAAAATCGGACTGGAAGGCGAAGTATCATGACTTATATCCCCGCTGAAAAACTGGCACAAGAGGCCATCCAGACCTTGGAAACAATATCCGAAACACTCACCCCGAAGGACCGCATGGCGATCCCTGCACAGGAGATGCCTTCGCAGGATCCCGCCGTGCGCCGTTCAAACATGGAAGAGGTCGCGCTCGGCTACACGCCCGAACAAGCCAAGCTCGAAGCCGAACGCTGCCTCCAGTGCAAAACCGCGCCCTGCATCGCCGGCTGCCCCGTCGGCATCGACATCCCCGGCTTCATTCAGGCCATCGCCGACGGCGACAACAAGAAAGCGGTCGACATACTTAAAGAGGACAGCCTCCTGCCCGCCGTCTGCGGACGGGTCTGCCCGCAAGAGACGCAATGCCAAGCGCCCTGCACCGTCGGCAAAGCGCTCAAGTCTGTCGACAAAGCCGTCAGCATCGGCCGCCTCGAGCGCTACGTCGCCGACTGGGAACGTGAAAACGACCTTGTTGAAATCCCCGCCGTAAAACCCGAAACCGGCAAGAAAGTTGGCATCATCGGCACCGGCCCTGCCGGGCTCACCGTCGCGGCGGATATCCGGCGCGAAGGCCACAGCGTCGTGCTCTTCGAAGCCTTCCACAAACCCGGCGGCGTCATGGTGTATGGCATTCCCGAGTTCCGCCTGCCCAAGGCCATCGTGCAAACGGAAATCGATGCGCTCACCAAGATGGGCTGCGAACTCAAACCCAATTTCGTGATCGGCCGCACCCGCAAAATCCAAGCCCTCCTCGACGAAGACGGCTTCGACGCCCTCTTCATCGGCACCGGCGCCGGGCTTCCGCGCTTCATGAACATCGACGGCGAAAACCTCGTCGGCGTCTATTCCGCCAACGAATACCTGACCCGCTCAAACCTCATGCGCGCCTACGACAAAGCCCGCGCGGACACGCCGATTTTCGACTCCGAAAAAGTCGCCGTGCTCGGCGGCGGCAACGTCGCCATGGATGCCGCGCGCACCGCCGTGCGCCTTGGCGCCAAGGAAGTGCACCTGATCTACCGCCGCACCGAAGTCGAAATGCCCGCCCGGGTCGAGGAAGTCGGCCATGCCAAAGAGGAGGGCGTCATTTTCCATCTATTGGAAAACCCCAAGCGCATCCTTTCCGACGAGCGCGGCTGGGTGCGCGGCATCGAATGCCTGCGCTACGAACTGGGCGAACCCGACGACTCCGGCCGCCGCCGCCCCGTCGCCATCGAAGGCAGCGAATTCGAGATCGATCTCGACACCGTCATCGTCGCCATTGGCAACGACTCCAATCCGCTCATCCGCCAAACCACCCCCGGCCTCGAAACCAACAAGTGGGGGAACATTGTCGCCGACGAAAACGGCAAGTCGTCGCTCGACCGGATCTATGCCGGCGGCGACATTGTCCTCGGCGCCGCCACCGTCATTCTCGCCATGGGCGAAGGCCGCAAGGCCGCCGCCGCCATGAACGAAATGCTGTCCGAAATCTAGTTTCGCTACGGCGCTGCCACAAGATGCCTTGACAGTCTTTTGAGATACCCGTATA
>CBDVCB010000080.1:0-11725 GCA_965372395.1 uncultured bacterium | reverse complement strand
ACGGACACCGTTTCGTTATGCCAAAAACAGCCGCAGGAAGCATCTTCGTTTCACTACGAAGAAGAACCTCTATGTAGTTCACTCGCAACGAAGTGAAGAGTGGAGTTGCTCTGGGTGCGCCCAGACAAGACCGAGATCACGCTTTTTTTATATCGTATATCATATATATTGGGGTAGTTATGCCTGATTTTGGGTGGTTTTATATGATATACGGATATTTATTTCTCCCTGTCAAACGCTCCAAGAAACGCCGCCAGCAGCCGTAAAGGCTATTGGTGCAGGAGCGAAGCGGAAGCCATCTTCACGACCGTGAAGAAATGAGCTGAAGGCGAATGGTCACCCATCGCGCACGCTGGCGGCAGGGGGCGGGGATGATTTGGCAATGGGTGATATTGAGACCGGTTGGTGTAGCGGCGGTTCTTAGAACCGCTTCCGGAGGAAAGGCACGGCATTGCGGGGAGTGCTTCTAAGAAGCACCGCTACACCAAGTGCGGACCCGCATGCTTGGTGGTGTGGTAAGAGGGGGCTAAACACTCCCTCTTACCCGATTTGTGCATTTATCGAAATTGGTCGCAGAATGCCCAGGGGCTTGCCCCGTGGGATGAATGTGTCCCGCACCTTGGGGGATGTAAGGGGGAGCGGAGCATCCCCTTTTCCAAAGTGTTCGGGCGGATGCACGAACGGGTGTCCGAACGAAAGCTCGGGCTGTGAAGATGCCCCGGGGCTTGCCCCGCGGGAGTTTCACTCCACAATATATTTTTCGAGGTTTTCCTCGTCGGCGAGGAATTCGGGGATGAGCTTTTTGCGGGCGGAGGCGCCGTGGGCGTGGACGGAGGCGGAGTTGCCGGTGATGAGCGGGTGCCAGCCGGGCAGGGGTTTGCCTTCGTGCAATAGGCGGTAGGCGCAGGTCGCGGGCATCCAGTGGAAGTGCTCGGGTTGGTCGACCGAGAGCACGGCGCAGTCGGGGACGGTTTCGTGGCGGTTGGGGTAGTCGGTGCAGCGGCACGTATTGATGTCGAGCATGCGGCAGGCGACGCAGGTGTAGTGGATCTCGCCGGACTCTTCGTCTTCGAGTTTATGCACGCAGCATTTGGCGCATCCGTCGCACAGGGATTCCCATTCGGATTCGGTTAGCGCATGGAGTTTTTTGGTTTCCCAGAAGGGGGCCATGTCAGTCCGTGTATTTATGGATGAGCGCAATGAGCTCGTTGCGGCTGACGGGTTTGGATATATAGTCGTTCATGCCGCTGTCGAGGCACTTCTTCCGGTCGTCCTTCATGGCATGGGCGGTAATGGCAATGATCGGTATTTGCGCGACGGATCCGCCCATGGCACGAATCTTTTTGGTGGCTTCGAATCCGTCCATCACTGGCATTTGGCAATCCATGAGCACGATATCATGAGCCTGTTTCACGACGTGTTGGATGGCGTCCTGCCCGTTTTCGACGGCATCCACCTGGCAGCCGGCCTTGCGCAGGATGGCCATGGCGACTTTTTGGTTCACCTTGTTGTCTTCGACCAGCAGAACCTTCACGCCGTTGCGTAGTTCGGGAACCTTGCTGTCCCCCGGCATCTTCAGTTTGGCTGGATGGCGGGCCTGCGGGAGGACGAGGCTGAAGTAGAAGGTTGAACCATGCCCGGCGGAACTGATCAACCCGATCGTCCCGCCCAGCAGTTCGACAAGTTGCTTGCAGATGGCGAGTCCGAGGCCGGTGCCGCCATACATCCGTTTGGTCGATCCGTCGGCTTGGGTGAATTTTTCAAAGAGGGTGGCCTGCTTTTCCTTGGAGATGCCGATGCCGGTGTCGATCACCTGAAAGTGCAGTTCCGCACCGCCCGGACCTTTTTTTCGGCACTCGATATTCAGGGTGATGGATCCTTTGTGGGTGAACTTGAGAGCATTGCCGACGAGGTTGGTCACGACCTGCCCAATCAACCCTTCATCCCCTTCGATATACAACGGCACATCGTCCGAGCATTCGCAATGCAGTGCAATGCCCTTCTGTTTCGCCGGGGCATTGAACCGGTCGAAGATCTGGTCGCACAGGTCTCGCAGATCAATGCTCGAGATGCGCACATCCATTTGCCCCGCCTCGATCTTGGAGATGTCGAGCACATGGTTGATGATGCCCAGCAGGCCGGTGCTGGACTGTAGGATGGTTTGGGTGCAGTTTTGTTGTTCACGGGTTAGCGGGGTGTCGTCCAGCAGTTCCGCCATGCCTACGATGCCATTGAGCGGGGTGCGGATTTCGTGCGACATGTTGGCGAGGAATTCACTTTTGGCAAGGCTGGAGGCCTCGGCCATTTGCGTGGCGTTTTCGGCCATTTTCCTGGCTTCTTCCGCCAGTTTCCGAGCGGCGTGCAGCTTTTCTTCGGCTTCTTTGCGCAGGGTGATATCGCGCGCATGGATCTGGAGAACGGGATGTCCCTGGAGCTTCATCAGGTTTCCGGTCATCTCGATAGGGGTAACGTTTCCGTCGGAGGCCTGGCTGAATCCCTCGCAGAGTTGCAGCTTTCCGGAAAACCACATTTCGAGGTTTTGCCGCACGGCGGCATGCTGATCTTCCGGAGCAAGATCATAGATGGTCTTGGACAGGAGCTCCCCTTTTTTCATTTTCACGAACGTGCAGGCGCGGGAGTTCGCGGCGACGATGCCCCCCTCCTTCTCCAGTACGAAGACGGCATCCGGCGAATTCTCGAAGAATTGGCGCAGGCGCTCCTCGCTATCGGCAAGTTGCCGAGTGTGCTCTTCCACTTTCTGGCGCAACTTCCGGTTCCACAGGAGAACCACCAAAACAAGTCCGGCGACGATTACCGCACCCAGGGATGCGATCAGCAGGTAGGAGCGCAACGGGAGGCGGTGCTTTGAGTATTCCGAGCCCAGCCATTTGCCTTGGATCTTGTAGAGCGTGCCGCTCTTCTGCGCGTGGGCAATGCCTTTGTCGAGGATGCCGAGCAAGATATCGTTGTCCTGCCGCACCGCCATGCAGAGCCGGGCGGTGAAGAGGGGATCGCCGACCTGCTTGAGGTCGCTGGATCCCGAGGAATAGAGGTCGTGCTGGGTAACGAGTTCGTTGCCGACCATGGCATCGACCTTCCCTGAAACCACGAGGGCGATGCACTCTTCCATGGTCGGCATAAACCGGGTTTGGCAGGTCACGTTGCGGCGTTGGAGGATTTCCAGGGCGTGGCTGGAACCCATGATGGCGACGCGCAAGCCTTCCAGATCGTGGATGTCGGCAATATCGTCTCGGTCGCTACGCACGAAGATGGTGATGGGCGTAAGCTTGAGGGTGGTGGAAAAATCAAATTCGGAATCGCGCGTCCGGGTGTGGAACAGGCTCGTCATGGCATCCACCTGCCCGCTGCGCAGCATCTCAAGCGCTTCGGTGAGCGGGGCGGTTTCAAAGCGGATCTTAAAGCCCATGTCGGCCGCCATCCACTGCGCCAGTTCGACATTCATGCCGCTCAGATGCTTCTTGCGGATAAACTCGAACGGGGCATGGTTCGGCTGCGAGACAAAAACGATTTCGCCTTTGTTTTCGAGGTACGCGCGCTCTTCGTCGCTGAGCGGGGCGGCAAGCAGGTTCCCGGCAAACAGCGCGGCCATGGCGATCGTTGGAAGTCTATGTAGAAAGTTCGTCATAACGGTTCAGATGGCGCGCACTATACGGATTGGGCCGGAACCGGTAAATAAAAACATGGTTTTGAATCCCGCCGCTTTAGCTTTAATGCGCCGGGGGGATCTTCTAGGTTGGCCGTGTTATGGCTGAACCCAGAAAAGTAGCACATGTCATGCGGCGATTCGTTCCCGAAAAGTGGGGCGGCACCGAGAGCGTGGTATTCAACGTGTCGCGCGAGCTGATCAGGCAAGGAATCGAAAGCCCTATCTTTTGCACGGACATGTTTGCGCGGCCCGGCCTCCAGATGCTGGGCAAGGTTCCGGTAAGGCGCTTCCGCTATGTGCTTCCATGGTTTGGGCTATCCCCCGCGGCCAAGGCCAAGCTGCGGCTCAAGGGCGGCAGCCCGTTGTCGCTCCCGCTGTTCTTTGGCCTGCTTAGGGAACGAAACCTCTCCGTCATCCACACGCACGTTCAGCACCGCCTCGGCGGCATGGCGCGCACCGTCGCCAAGATCAAACGCATTCCGTTCGTCGTCAGCATCCATGGCGGCTGCTTCACCGTGCCGGACGAACAGACCGAAAAAATGACCGGGCCCTTCCGCGGCAAGTTGGAATGGGGGAAGGTGTTTGGCTTCCTGCTGGGTGCGCGGCGCGTGCTCAACGATGCCGATGCCATCATCTGCGTCGGCGAAAACGAATACCGCGAAGTCAATCGGCGCTATCCGTTCAAGAACGTTTTCCATGTTCCCAACGGTGTGGATGTCGAACGGTTTTCATCGGCGGAAGGCGATGCCTTCCGCGCGGCCTACGGCTTCCAGCCGACGGAAAAAATCGTGCTCTGTGTTTCACGCATCGACTACCAGAAAAACCAGAAGGGTCTGGTCAGGGCCTTTGCCCGTTTTTCCAAGAACCATCCCGACCACCGGCTCGTACTCATCGGGGCGGTGACCGTCGAGGCGTACCACGAAAAGGTGTTGGCCGAGATCGACAAACTGGGTTTGAAGGATGTGGTGCGGGTCATTACCGGGCTGATGCCGGGCGATCCGTTGCTTCCAAGTGCATACAAGGCCGCCGAAATATTTGTGCTGGCCTCCCGTCACGAGCCGTTCGGTATTGTGATCCTCGAAGCGTGGGCGGCGGGCATCCCCGTCGTGGCCCATGGAATTGGCGGCATCCCGGGGTTTTGCACCGATCGCGAAAACAGCCTGCTTGTGGAACCGGACAACGAATCGCAATTTGTCGAATGCATGGCCGAGCTGGCGGCGGACGGCCATCTCCGCGCCGCGCTTTCGTCATGCGCGTTCGAGGAGGCTTCCTCCCGCTACGACTGGCCCCTTGTCGCTGCGCAGATGCAGGAAGTCTACGCCCGGATTTTAAAGGATAAAACTGGCGGTGAGCCGTGTTTTTAATCAAGATACCGTCTTTTCGTATAAACAAGAAAGACGGGGTGCCGCATGCCGCATAAGCAAGTAAAGCAGACGATCAGCGAACTAAAGAGCGAACTGGAGCAAACGCCAAGGGAAACCGGCTTTCTCGAAGAGAAGCTGGAGCAAGCCCGCGAAGGCATCGAGCGCTACACGCCCGAAGCCCTTCAGGATCTCGCCGAAACCCTCCAGCGCGAGGCCGACGAGTTTGAAGTCGAGCACCCCCGCATCACGGCGCTCATCAACCAGGTGACGACGGCGCTGAGCAACCTCGGAATCTAATAACGGAGAAAGCAAGATGACGAAGATTTGCTGCATCGGCGCCGGGTATGTCGGGGGACCCACCATGGCGATGATTGCCAGGAAATGCCCCGACGTCCAAGTCACCGTGGTCGATATCAACGCGTCGCGCATCGCCGCATGGCAGACCGACGACCTTCCGATCTACGAGCCCGGCCTCGACGAGGTCGTCAAGGAAGCGCTGGGCCGCAATCTCTTCTTTTCCACCGAGGTCGACCAGGCCATCATGGACGCCGACATTGTGTTCGTGAGTGTCAACACGCCCACCAAGACCTTCGGCGAAGGCGCGGGCTTTGCATCCGACCTTCAATACTGGGAACTCTGCGCGCGGCGCATCAAGGAGGTTTCCACCACCGAGAAGATCATCGTCGAAAAAAGCACCTTGCCCGTCCGCACCGCCGAGGCCATGGAGCGCGTCCTGCATAGCGGCGACAACCCGGTTCATTTCGAAGTCCTCTCCAATCCCGAGTTCCTCGCCGAAGGAACCGCCATCGCCGATCTGGAAAACCCCGACCGCGTATTGATCGGCGGCCACGAAACCCCGAGCGGCCAAAAGGCCTTGCAGACCCTCGTCGATATCTACGCCCAGTGGATCCCCCGCGAACGCATCCTGACCGCCAACGTCTGGTCGGCCGAGCTATCCAAGCTCACCGCCAATGCCTTTCTTGCGCAGCGCGTCAGTTCCATCAACGCCATCTCCGCCCTGTGCGAGGCCACCGAGGCCGATGTTGCCGAAGTGGCGCACGCCATCGGAACCGATAGCCGCATCGGGTCCAGGTTTCTCAAGGCCAGCATCGGTTTTGGCGGATCCTGCTTCAAGAAAGACATCCTCAACCTCGTCTACCTTTGCGAGAGCTATGGCCTCCAGGAGCCCGCCGACTATTGGCGCCAGGTCGTCATCATGAACGAGTACCAGGAAACGCGTTTCGTCACGAACATGCTCCACAACATGTTCAACACCATTGCCGGCAAGCGCATCGCCATCTTTGGCTTCGCCTTCAAGGCCGACACCGGCGATATCCGCGAGAGCCCCGCCATCAAGGTCTGCCGGAAGCTGGCCGGCGAACATGCCAAGGTGGTCGTCTCCGACCCCAAGGCCATCGAAAACGCCAAGCTCGAAATGTCGGACCTGCTCGACAAGATTGCTTTCGAGGAAGATCCCTACGCCGCCGCCGAAGGCGCGCATGCCGTCGCAATCCTCACCGACTGGAAGGAATACAAGGAGCTCGACTACCAGCGGATCTACGATTCCATGGCCAAGCCCGCCTTCATCTTCGACGGTCGCAACATGCTCGACCACCAAGCGCTCTTCGACATCGGCTTCGAGGTCTACTCCATCGGAAAAGGCCTCAAGACCCACCTCAAGTAGGTCAGAAGTGCCTGCCGGGACTGCCCCGCCTTTTGAAGAGGCGGCGCTTTTTCTCCTCTTTGGGTTCTTCCGCGACGGCCTCCGTTCCGGCGGTTTCATCGGGTTGCTTGTCGAGTCCGAGACGTTTTCCCAGCTTGTCGGTGGTGCCACCGGTTAAAGTTCCGAGAGCGCCGGCGGTGAACGATCCCGCCCCCTTGAGGGTGTCGCCGGCGAATCCGGCCATGCTGGAGACCGCCTCGAGGATGGAATCGTAGAAGAGCGTTCCAAGGTTGGAGAGGGTATCGGTCATGCCGACGCCTCCCTCTTCCTTGCCCATGTCGCGCCGCTCGATGGTCGGCAGGGGAATGGGGGCGGAGGGCAGGGCGGATAGCTTGGCCTTGATCATGCCGTGCCGGGCCAGCAGGTGTTCGATGATGACCTTCTTTTCGCCGCCGGTTTCGCCGGCCGGGGAAGGTTCCGGTTCGGGAGCGGTATCGGCCTTTCCAAGGTGGCCTTTTCGTCTGGAGGTTGCGGCTTCGATAAAGGCTTGCAACGCCTTGATGTTATCGGTGGCGATCTGGCGCTCGTAGGCGATTCGAGGGGTGTCGATGAGAATGTCTTCGATGAGCAGGGTGTCGGCCTGAATGGAGGCGGGATCGATGTCGATTCGGAAGTGGTTAATGGTGGCGAGGTGGTCGTGGGCGAATCCAGAGGGGTTCCCAATCTGTAGATTGGTGATCTGGATGAGCCCTTTGAGTGGCTCGACCGAGAGGCGGTCGAAGGCCACGAGGGTGATGGTTGCATTGGTTTCTCCATCGGCAAACCAACCTTTGGGCCTGAGGCTTTTCATCGAGATTTTTTTCATCGCGCCGGTGGGTGGCGCATTGGTCTCGGGAGGAGAGGTCATGTGGACCGCAAAGTTGGTGACGACCAGGGTTTCGAGGATCAGCGGTTGTTCGGCCAGCGGAACGGGTTCTTTTGCTTGTTCTTCTTCCGGTGCCGGGGGCGGCACAGAGGCTGCGGCCTGGGGAGCAGGGGGAATAAAACCTTCGATGATTTTTTGCAGCTCGGTCACGTTGCTGGAGGTTTCGGTCTGCTCAAGGTTGATTTCGGGGGAATCCACGAAGATTTCCTCGATGACGACCTGATCGGAAAAGATCGATTCGGGATCGATCGTGATGCCGATGCTTGCGAGGTGGAAGAGGTTGGTCGTGGTGAAGCTTTCATCCGGATTGGGGATGGTGATGTCCTTGATTTGGATGCGGCCTTCGGCGAGCTGGACGGAAATACTGCCGATGGAGGCCATGGTGCGTGCGTCGGGGGTGGCGTTGGGTCGGGTGGTGTCGAGGAGTTTGAGCTGGATGTCGTCCACGAAGAGGTTGCGGAGTTCGAACGGCGGGGGTTTCGGGGAAGTAGCGGCGGCCTCGGTCTTGGGTTCCGGGGCAAGGGAGGGTTCCGGTTCGGGAAGCTGGGCAACCTTGTCGATGAAGGTTTGGATTAGCCTCATGAATTCGCCGACGGTGTCGGTGTCGGCGTTTTGTTCGAGGAAGGCATAGGGTTTGATCACCTGCACGTCCTCGATCACGATCCGGTCGGAATAGATCGAGTCGGGATCGAGCTGGATTGCGATGGCTTCGAGCTCAATGACGTTGGGGGTGGAGAGCAGGCCGGGATCGCTCAGGGTCAAGTGCTTGAGTTGCACAACCCCGTTGGTCAAGCTGAGCGATAGCTCCTCCACTCCGAGCTGGACATCCAGCTGCGGATCGTCGGTGTTGGCCAGGTGCATCTGCATGTCGGTGATCACCAGGCGTTCGATGATGACTTGCCTGGGTTTTTTTTCGGAACCGTCTTCGGCAACCGGTTCCGCCTCTTCGGTTTGATTTCCCTTGGGTTCGTCGGGGCCGATGCCCGCGAACGCCTGTATGTGCCGGATAAATTCCGAAATATTGTCGGTTGCTTGGTTTTGCTCGTAGGTGAAATGGGGGCTGTTGATCCGTATTTCATGGATGACGACCGTGTCGGAAAACAGGGAGCGCATATCGATAGCTGCGTGGAAGTTGGCCAACGCCCAGGTGTTGGTTCGGTTGAACCCTTCGTGGATGCCGATCCGGAAGCCGCGCAGATCGATGGTCCCCTTGCGCGGGTTGATGGATAGGGACTCAATGGTGACGGGGGTCCCCAGGGCCTTGGGGCCGATCCTTTCCACAAGGGCCTTTGCGGTTGGCCCCAGCCAGAAAAGAACCCCCAATACCAGCAGCAAAACCAGCACGGCCAAAACAACGGACAGGATCTTCAGAACATTTTTCATTTTCACAGCAACCATTTCTTCCCTCTCGGCAAGACCCGACTGTAACGCAGCGCCATTGTCCTTGAAAGGCATAGTAGGAATAAAAGGGTTGGATGGGCGAGGCACAACCAAAAGGTGAACAACCCGATCATGATATAGTCTTTAGTAGACCACTAGTAAAAAGTACTAAAATAAACTTACGAATAAGTTTGGAATAAGTTTAGGGGGGGGGGGTAGGTTCTTGGTTCAATTCTGAAATATTCGACTTATACCGGGAGGTTGGCAATGCGTGTTTTAGTAACGGGGCTGTGTTTGGTTGTGGCGTGTTCGGTGGGGCATGCGAAGGATAAGCCGGTCATCGACGAGACCGGGATCAACATGGGAACCAACTTTGTCTACAATATGGCCTATCTCGATGTGGCGGCTACCTCGAACGATTTCACGGATGCCGAGGTGGCTCACAACGCGATTAGCGTTGGGCAGTTGGTCGGCGTGAATCCGGAAACCGGCCAGATGATCACCAATGCCGTCAACCTGCTGCCGATCATGGTGCGCTCGGCCTATGTTGCGGGGGAGGTCAACGCCGCTTGGTTCACTGGCAACGGCGGGGGGCTGACGAACCTGAACGGGGATTCGATTGTGGGCTATATCCCGATTGGGTCGATGCCGACTTCCGGGGTTTGGAACGTGTCGGGCTTGACGTTCAAGGATGCGCATTTCGAAGGCCCGCTGAGCGTGGGCGGCCAGGCGCTGGAGGTTGGTTCGGACCTGAATGTACAGGGCAGGCTGTCGGGCGATGCTTCGGGATTGTCGAATGTCCCGGCGGGCGGCACCGATGGTTCCCTCCAGTTCAACTCGGAGGGCAGGCTGGCTGGCAACACCAACTATTTCATCCATGCGGAGAGCGGGAAGATGGCCTTCCGCGCAAGGGAGGGGAATCTGTGGCGCGCCTATAAGCGGGGCGTTGTTGCGGATGAAAATCTCGCCTATGTGGTTCGCGACTACGGGCGGACCGTTGAGTTGTGCCTGTTGACCGGCGGCGTGGAAAAAATCCGCCTGCGCGGCGATGGCACGGCCTATATTGCCGGGGATCTGGAAGTCGGGGGCGATGTCACGTTTGCCAATGGGATCACGGCGGGCAGCAACAACTGGTACATCCCGGAAAGCGGCGACCTTTCGATGGGCGGTTATGTCGAGGGGGCGGGGCTTGCGGTGGCGGCGGGCGAATATGTTCCCGATGCATCGGATCTTTCGATGGGTAGCTACACCCGGCAATAATCTGGGCGTGTCTTCCCGTTAAAGGTCCTCCATGAAGAAAGAATCCCTATTCCACACGGCTCGAATGCTGGTTCTGCCAGCGGTGCTCATCGCCGTTTATGCGTTGCAGCAAACGTTCCCCGCCATCCACCGGCAGGGTGCGCTTTGGTCGGACCATCCGCAGTGGTGGCAGGTTTTCACCTGCAACTTCCTGAGCGCGGATCTTGGGCATTTGGCGATGAACATGGCCGGGTTGGTGATCGTCTATTCACAGTTCGCCCCGCGAATACGCGCACCTTTTTTGGCGTTGGCCTTTGTCTTTTTCGCCACGCTTTCCACCTATCTGTTCCATGCATGGTACATGCCTGCGCATGCGTGGGTGATCGGGGCCTCCGGCGGAACCTATGCCTTGCTGGGCTTCTTTTCATGGTTTCTGCGCCGGGCGCGGTTCCAGGTCCACAAATTCAAGCGGCTTGGGTTCCCGATCCTGCCGGCGCTCATTGCGGGGATTCTTTTCGAGGCGTTGCTTGCCCGCTGGCGCATGCCCCAGTTGGCCTGGCAAATCCACGCCATCGGGTTTTCGCTCGGGATTTCAACGGCCATGGTGGCGCATTTCGCCTATGCGGCCAGCCGCGCCGGGGTCCGCATCCGCCGGGAAGAAGACGTTGTGCATCGGTTCTGCCTGCGGGTCCATGCGGGGCTTTGCCGCGTGAAACAAATTTCTGAAATTCAAGGAACAATACGGGGTTAGGGAGAAGACATCATGAAAAAAACAATAGGTTTGATTTTAGGTTCCATCGTACTGTGCGGGATGGTTTTTGCAGTGGACTATCCGCAATGGTTCACCGGGCGCGGCGTCATCGACCCGTCGCAGGACGCCCACGACCATGGCCCCGTCAACCAAGGGCAGGTCAAATGGATCGCCTCCCAGGCCTACGCCGAATTCCAGCAAAAACTCCCCGCGTCCGATCTGGACAAGCTGCTGGCTGTGATTGATTCCTTCCCGGCGGGCGGCAACCACAAGCCCGCCAACCTCGGCATGCTCAAGGCGGTCGCCACACCGTTCTACGACGAGTTGATGGCCGCAGGCTATGCATCCAACTATCCATGGGCAAGCGGAAGCCCCGCCGACTACGACCTGGCCAACCAAGGCCAGCTCAAGAACCTGTTTGCCTTCAACCTCGATGTTGACCTCGACGGCGACGGCCTCGTCGACTGGTGGGCCGAGCAGTATGGTCTGGGGTCTTCCGGGGCGAATGGCGACACCGATGGCGATGGAGTGGTCAATCTCGACGAATACACGCAGGGATCGAACCCCGTGGTTGCGGATTCGGGTTCCTATGCGGACGAAAGCACGCTAGTGGGTGGCGGCGAAACAGAACCCTCCACGGCTTCTGCGGTTGATGTGGCGGCCCTGGACGGCAGCGAAGTGTCCGGCACCCTGGGAACCTGGGTGCTCGACGGAACCGCTGCGTACGCCGTGTCGC
>CBDVCB010000079.1:0-11924 GCA_965372395.1 uncultured bacterium | reverse complement strand
ATGCAACCCCGGGGCCAGCCGCAATAGATCTTCCACGCTCGAATTCGCTTCCGGGCTTTTCCACTGGAGCCCGACTCCCGCCACGTTGAAGCCGCTCAGGATCGGCAGCTTCTTGCAGAAAGGCTTCGAACGCCCGGGCAATTTTTCCCACCGCCCTGCCCTCGGTCTTCACGCCCCAGAAATCAACGCGGATCAGCTGGCACTTCACCTTCTGGAACGTATTCACCACCAGCGACGACTTGCCCGTGCGGCGCGGACCGCGAATCAGCACATTCCGACCGGCCTTGTGATATTTCAGCAGTTCTTCGCTCTCTTTGCGGGGCATATAATCCACCCCACCGACTATGCCATCTATCTTGAACGGGTTCATGTCCGCTTTTGTATGGTGCAATACCGGAGGCCGCGCTTCCAGTGCCTCGTTACACAGGTTGCACAACCCGAAAGACCTAGATACTCCCCTGATTCGGGCATGATCTCCCATTGACCGGAACACGGATAAGGCATTACCCTGTCCGAATAAATCCTAAGAGGAGGATAAAAATGCTGACATTCAAGATCGTACGGAAAATCGGGAAAATGCTGCGCGGCGGCGCAGGCAAGAAGGAAATCTTTCTTGGCGCGCTCTGCGGCGTGCTCATCGGCTTCAACCCCGTGGCCGGCCTTACACTCGCGCTCGCCATTCTGGTCACATTGCTGCTCAACGCCAACGTCGGCTTTACCCTGCTCGGCGTGCTGGTTGGCAAGGTCCTTTGCCTCGCGCTCTCCGTCGTCAGTTTCCACACCGGCTACTTCATCATTCACGGCATGGGGATCGAAGGTCTCTTCACCACACTCGCCAACGCGCCCGTCACCGCCCTGATGGACCTCGATGTCTACGCCATGGTCGGAAGCCTCCCCTACGCGATCATCATCGGCATCGCCTTCGGAAAGTTCATGGACACCACCGTCACCAAGATCCGCGAGCAAATGGTCCGGGCCGGCGAACACGACAAGGTCGGCAAGGTGGCCGGCAACAAATTCTCAAAATTCCTCATGTGGCTCGTTTTCGGCAAGCAAAAGATTTCCACCGCCAACGTCCTCGCCAAGCAATCCCCCCTGCTGCGCAAGTCCGGTCTCATCCTCGTCGGCAGCGTGCTCATCATCGGCCTCTTGCTTGAATTCCTCCTGCTTGATATCGCCATGAAAAAAGGTATCCAATCCGCCATCGCCGCCAACACCGGCGCCGAAGTGAATATCGAAAAAGCCCATCTCTCGCTCGCGGGCGGAAAGCTCGAAATCGAAAACCTGCAAATCACCGATCCCGGCAAACCCACCCACAACCTCGTGCAGCTTAAAACCCTCGCCGCCGACATCAGCGTCGGCGACCTGCTCCGCCGAACCTACACCATCGACCACCTTGCCGGGGCCACCCTCAAGCGCAACACCCTTCGCGACAAACCCGGCGCGGTCTATGCCAAGGAAAAGGAAGCGAAGCCGGAAACCACCAAGGAAAAACAGCCTGGCAAGTCGCTCGAAGATTATTTCGCCAAAGCCCAAATCTGGAAAAACCATGGCGAAAAAGCCTATGAATACCTGAAGAAACGCAAGGCCAACGCCGAATCCATCCAAAAAGGCGAAAAGCCCAAAGCCACCAAGGAAGCCGCCGTAGCCGCCGCCAAAAAACTCGGCTATCTCAAAGCCGCCGCCGACCTCGTCGCCGACCGTCCCGCATGGACCATCCACCGGATATCCATTCAGGATATCCAGCTCGGCGATGGCCGCCCCCCGCAAATCATCATGGGATCGGAACTCTCCAGCCACCCCGAACTCAACGGCCAGCCCACCACCCTCGCCATGACGCCCGTAGGGGGAAGCAACCCCTCCGCCAAAATCGTCCTGCGCTTCGACGACCCCGCCGCCCTGCACGAGCTCACCGTCAATCTCGCGGGCATTGCCCTCGGCGACACCCTCGAAACCTCCGACTCCTTCCCCGTCAACATCAACGGCGGCAAGGTCGACATCAAAGCCAACGGCACCTTCTCCGCCGACGAACTGGCCCTGCCCTTCACCCTCCTCGTCCGGAACCTCAAGGCCGGAGTCGAAGACGGACAGACTATCATGGGCATGGATTCCAAAACCGCCACCGAAGTCCTCAGCTCCATGAAAAAACTTGAAATCGATGGCTCGCTCGGCGGCTCCCTACTCTCGCCGCGCGTCAACATCGACTACGAAAAGCTCACCGCCAACATGAAGAAAGCCCTTGTCGCCGCCGGCAAAAAGGAACTCTCCGATCGCGCCAACAAAGAGATCGACAAAGCCAAGAAGCAAGCTGGCGAAGAGCTCGGCAAACTCCTCGGCGGCGAAGAAGGCGACTCCACCGAAGACAAAGCCAAAGGCCTGCTCAAGAAGCTGTTTTAGGTTTCGCCACAAAAGTCCCGCGCGGGAAGGACATGGCGTTCCCGGTGGTCTGCATGGACGAACAACCGGTGCAATTGCTCAAGGAAAACCGGGTTCCGACCCGCGCGACCAGAAACCATCCGCGAAGGGTCGACTACGAATACGAGCGAGCCGGGACATTGTGCATATTCATGTTTTTTGCAGCAACGCCCCGAGAGACTTTACCCAAAAACCGAATTCAACCCAGTGCTTCGGCGATGGAGTCGCAGACATAGTCGATGTTGCCGGAGGTGAGGCCGGCGAGGTTGATGCGGCCGCCGCCACCTACTACATAGATGCTTTTGTTTTCGCGGAGCCATGCGACGGTTTCGTCGGACAACCCGCTGAAGGAAAACATGCCGCGCTGGCGCTTGATGAAGGAGAAGTCGCCTTCGACCCCGCGCGCGGCGAGGCCATCGACGAGCGCCGTGCGCATTTCGACAATGCGCACGCGCATTTCGGCGACTTCGCCGACCCACTGGTCGTAGAGCGCGGGATCGTTGAGCACGGCGCTGGCCGCAAGGCCGCCGTGCGCGGGCGGGTTGGAATAGTTGACGCGGATGGTTTTCTTGAGGTGGCTCATGGCCACGACCGCTTCTTCGGGCGTCGGGCAGACGAGGGTCAGCGCACCGGTGCGTTCGTTGTAGAGACCGAAGTTCTTGGAGAACGAGCTGGCGATGAAGAGGTCGATCCCGGCGGCGGTAAACTTTCCAACCGCGCTGCGGTCTTCTTCGATTCCATCGCCAAAGCCCTGGTAGGCAAAGTCGAGGAACGGCGTCCAGCCCTTGGCTTTCGCCACGGCGACGACCTGCTCCCATTGCGCATCCGAGAGGTCGACGCCGGTGGGGTTGTGGCAGCAGACGTGCAACAGCACGATGTCGCCCGCCGGAATCTCTTCGAGCGTCGCGAGCATGGCCTCGAAGTCGACATCCTGGGTTGCGGGGTTGTAGTAGGGATACTCTTCAATCTCGAACTTGGCGGCGCCGAAGATGCCTTTGTGGTTGGCCCAGGTCGGAGAGCTGACCCAAAGCTTGGCGTCTGGACTGAATTTTTTCAGCAGATCCGCACCCACGCGCAATGCACCGGTGCCGCCGGGGGAATGGATGGTCATGGCGCGGCCGGATGCGATGGTTTCGCTGTCCGCCCCGAACAATAGCTTCTGCACGCTGGCGGCGTAGGCCGGGTCACCGGAGATGGGCAGGTAGCCCTTGGTGGTTTGGGTTTCGATCACTCTTTTTTCGGCGGACTTGATGCACTTCAGAATGGGTGTTGTGCCTTGGTCATCCTTGTATACGCCTACGCCGAGGTTGACCTTTTTCGGGTTGGTGTCTTTTTTGAAGGCTTCGGTGAGTCCTAGGATTGCGTCTGCCGGCGCCGCTTCGATTTCTTTCCACATGTGTTTTCTCCGTGATGCGTAATGCGTAACCAAAAATTACGGATTACTCGTTATCCAAAATATTGCTTGTACCATTTTTTGATGGTGTCGTCGGCCACTTTCACGATGTCGATTTCGCGCTGGGCGTTTTCCGGCGAATCGGAGGCGTGGGCGGCGTTGATCATAACGTCGGTGCCGAACTCCTTGCGGACTGATCCGGGTTCGGCCTTGCTGGGATCGGTGGGGCCGAGAATGTTACGGATGATCTCGACCGCATTGGCTCCGGCATAGACTAATGCCAGACAGCAGACCTTCCCTTCGGCCAATGTGCCCTCGCCGCTTATGTCCGGCGCCCATTGCCCGGTCATGAAGTTTATGATGCCGTAGAATTGATGGTCGCCAAAGGCGGGTCCGAGGGAATCGGCGAGGGCGGCTTTGACTTGCTCCGGCATTTCGAATCCAAATTCCTTGTCGAGCACCTTGCAGGCGCGAGCGACGGCCATGCCGCCGAGCTTGTCGCGCAGGACGGATTGGACGGGGCCGTAGAATTCGAGGGCTTCGGCCAGGCTCATGCGGTGGAGCTTGGTTCCGATGATCCGCAGGCCGGAACGGGAGAATCGATCGAGAATATTGCCTGCGCGCGCGCTCGGGAAAGTAAAGTTGTCGGGCTTGATAATCACCAGGGTTTTCTGCACATCCCCGTTTCCGGCGAGGCGCAAGGCATGGTCGAGGATGCCGCCGTCGGAATCGGAAAACCCGGCCCAAAGCCCGAGGGTGGCTTTGACGGATTTCATGGATGGGCCGACGAGCACGGCGGGCTCGAAGTAGGTCACGGAGCCATCGCGCGCCTTGATGTAGTCTCCGTAGGTTCCGCGGATGGTGTCCGCGCTTTCGATGGAATCCTCGAACCCGCCGATGGCATCGCGCAGTTTCCGTATGGCGTTCTCGCCTTCGAAGAGGAGCATGAGGACGCGATGGCACTGGCCATCGGCGGCGGGGGCAAACTCGCGCTCGATATAGTCGGAGAGCAGGTTGCGGATTTCCGGCCACACTTCATCGTTGGCGCGGATCAACTCGGCATATCGCCGTACCAGTTCCTCGCCGGGGCCAAACATCCGGGCGGCCACCAGATCCAGCCCCGTGGTGCTCAGCAATCGGCCCAGCACCCCGCCCGTCCGCGATTTCCGCAGCGTGTACGGCGTAATCAATACATATCCAAGTTCCATTGACATTTTCAATCCCCTCACGTAATGAAGCACCTTAAATACCCGCCACCGAAGATGGGCACAACATAGAAATGCGATTTTATGGATAATGACACCAAACCTAGACCCCTCGCGGAAAAAGTACTGCGCCGCCACGCCGAGCTGCTCGCGGAACTAATTCCTGAAATCTCCCGCCTCGTCGTCGAGGAAGGGCGCCCGGCCGATGCACTCCTCTCCCGCCATCTGCGGGTGCACAAGGAACTAGGATCGCGCGACCGGCGTTTTCTTTCGCAAGCCACCTTTTCCTATTTCCGCTGGTATGGCTGGACGGTCAACAAGCTAAAGCTCCCCGCAGCCGAAGCCTGCCTGATCGGGGCCGCGCTCGACAGCTCCGAACTCGGGGAAAGCTTCCGCTACCTCGAAGGCCGCTGCACCCTCCCCGGCCCCGTCGAACCCCTTGGCGACAAGCCACTGCCCGAAAAAGCCGCCGTGCTCAACGAATGGTTCAAGGACGCCCCCGATTTCCAACCGCTGGAACTCTCCGCCCTCGTCCTCCCGGACTTTGAAAGCATGATCGACCCGGGAAAGGCGTTGCCGAGCATTGAGCAATTCCAGCAACGCCCCCCCACGTGGATACGTACACGGACCGATGCCGCCCAGCTTATCAAGGTCCTCGCCGACCGCGATGTTCCCGGCAACACCCACGGCCATCTTCCCTTCGCCATTTCAGTGGCAGGCGGCATTAGCCTGGCGAACGTGCTTGCATCCCATGCCGCGCAATTTGTTGTGCAGGATCTCGCCTCGCAGTGCGTCGGCCGCGTATGCGCCCCGCAAAAAGGCGCAGACTGGTGGGACTGCTGTGCCGGGGCCGGCGGAAAGTCCCTGCACCTGATGGACCTGATGCAACAGGAGGGCAAGGTGCTCGCCACCGACACCCGGATCGCCGCGCTGAAGGAACTCAAGAAGCGCGCGCGCAAATACGGCATCCGCAACATACGCACCCAGCCCCACAACGCCGTGCTCGACGAACCCTTCCGCAAAACCTTCGACGGCGTGCTCGTCGACGCCCCCTGCTCCGGCTGGGGCACCTGGAGCCGCAACCCCGACGCCCGCTGGCGCAGCTCCAAGCGCGACGTCGTCCAATGTGCCTCCCGCCAGCTTAAAATCCTCAACCATGCGGCGTGGTGTGTAAAGCCCGGCGGAACCCTCGTCTACGCCGTCTGTACCATCACCCGTCCCGAGACGGAAGAAGTGGTGATGCGCTTCCTCGATCACAACCCCGGCTTCAAGCTCGACCCCTTCACCCATCCGCTCACCGAAGAAGAAACTGGCGGCACCCTCCAGATCTGGCCATGGGATGGCCCCGGCGACGGCATTTTTATTGCCCGCTTCATCCGCGAAACGGAATAAACAGGGCAGCTCCACGAACTACGCGCATATTTCCGTATAATTTTATTTGATTCGTTGTACCTTCCTTTCTATGGTGTGCTATGCTGCCGGGGTATGTCGGTTGTGCCATAAGGCATTTAAACTAAACGTTTTATAAAGGGAAGAATATATGCATACCGTAATTACGTCTATTTGGTGGCTAGCACCGATCGCATCGATATTGGCGCTGGGGTTCGCGGTCTATTTCTACAAGAAAATGATGTCGGCCAACGAAGGCAACGCCACAATGGTCGAAATCGCCGGGCATGTCCGCGATGGCGCCATGGCCTATCTCATGCGCCAGTACAAGGTCGTCGTCATCGTGTTTATCGTGCTGTTGGTTATTCTTCAGGCGTTGGCCTTGGCGGGCATTCAGAATCCGTTTGTTCCGATTGCCTTCCTGACTGGCGGCTTCTTCTCCGGCCTGTGCGGATTCATCGGCATGAAGACCGCCACCGCCGCTTCCTCGCGGACGGCGCAGGGTTGCTCGGAAAGCCTTAACCACGGCCTGCAAGTGGCCTTCCGTTCCGGCGCGGTGATGGGATTGGTCGTGGTTGGATTCGGCCTGCTCGATATCTGTATTTGGTACTATGTGCTCGATCAGCTCGTCTACACCACCGCGAACATGGCCAACGGCCTCTCGCTCTGGGGCATGGAGCTGGTTCCGGAGGGCTGCACCGTCGCTGAAAAGCTCGTCCACATGACCACCACCATGATCACCTTCGGCATGGGTGCGTCCACGCAGGCACTATTCGCCCGTGTCGGCGGCGGCATCTACACCAAGGCCGCCGATGTCGGCGCCGACCTCGTCGGCAAGGTTGAAGCCGGCATCCCGGAAGACGATCCCCGCAACCCGGCCACCATCGCCGACAACGTGGGCGACAACGTAGGCGACGTCGCCGGAATGGGCGCCGACCTCTACGAATCGTACTGCGGCTCGATCCTCGCCACCGCCGCCCTCGGCGCGGCCGTCGGCGCGCATAAGGTGATGGCCGGAACCGGAACCGAAGCCGACGCGATTAGCCTCGTCACCGCCCCGATGATTGTGGCCGGAGTCGGAACCCTGCTCTCTATTGTCGGTATGTTCATGGTGCGCTGCAAGGATGGGGCCACCCAGAAAAACCTGCTCAAGGCGCTCCTCACCGGAACGCTGGGGAGTTCCGTTCTTATTGTGCTCGCCCTGGTCGGCATGTGGCAGCTCGGCATGATTGGCGGCGGCATTGTGCTCGCGGTGATCTCGGGACTGGCGGCAGGCGTTATTATTGGCCAAGCGACCGAATACTATACGTCGGATGAATACAAACCGACGCAAGGCATCGCCAACCAAGCCGTCATGGGCCCAGCCACCACCATAATCGACGGACTCGCCACCGGCATGTACTCCGCCGGCATCCCGGTCATCACCATTGTGGTCGGCATCATCTGCGCCTTCGGATTCGCAGGCGGATTCAGCGACCTGTCGATGGGTCTCTACGGCATTGGCTTCGCCGCCGTCGGCATGCTTTCGACGCTGGGCATCACGCTCGCGACCGACGCCTACGGCCCGATCGCCGACAACGCGGGCGGCAATGCCGAAATGGCAGGCCTTCCACCGGAAGTCCGCGAACGCACCGACGCGCTCGACAGCCTCGGCAACACCACCGCCGCCACCGGCAAAGGCTTTGCCATCGGCTCCGCCGCCCTCACCGCCATGGCGCTGCTGGCCGCCTATATCGAAGAGATCAAGCTCTGGATCGGGAAACTCGCCGGCGAGGGTTCCTTCATGGGCTTCACCGAAGAGATGGCCGCTCATGCGGGCATCATGGATTTCGTGGAAGCCTATAAGCTGCACATCATGAATCCGCTGCTGCTCTGCGGCATGTTTATTGGCGGCATGATGGCCTTTGTCTTCTGCGCCATGACCATGAAAGCCGTGGGTCGTGCCGCCGGCGCAATGGTGGAAGAGGTTCGCCGCCAGTTCCGGGAAATCCCCGGCATCATGGAAGGCACCGGAAAACCCGACTATGCCGCCTGCGTTGCCATCTCCACCAGGGGCGCACAGAAGGAAATGCTCGTTCCGTCGCTGCTGGCCATCATTGTTCCGGTCGTCACCGGCCTGATCCTCGGCGTACCCGGCGTGATGGGCCTGCTCGCGGGCGGACTGACCACCGGCTTCGTGCTCGCCACCATGCTCAACAATGCCGGCGGCGCGTGGGACAACGCCAAGAAATACGTTGAGAAAGGCGCGCACGGCGGCAAAGGCTCCGAGGCCCACAAGGCGGCCGTCGTCGGCGACACCGTCGGCGATCCCTGCAAGGACACTTCCGGCCCGTCGCTCAACATTCTCATCAAGCTGATGACCATGGTCAGCGTCGTCTTCGCCCCGGTTGTCGTCAAGTTCTCCCCAGTCATCCAGGAGTTCCTGCACATCTCCATCAAATAGTTGTAAACGCCGGTTGAAAAATGCGGTGGTCGGCGAAGTCTGGTTTAATGGTTGCTGAATAGTCCCTTGAATCTATTCAGGGAGGTTTCTGTGGCGAAGAGTGTTTTGGGGCGCAATGGAATTTCGCAAGAGATGATCGGACTCATTGGCAACATACCGTGGCCGGATCGGCGAAAAGCGATGGGCGAGATGACGATGCTCAACGGCAGCCCTCGACTCGCCGAGTCTGTCTTCGGCTGGAAGCGCACGACCGTTGAGTTGAAACAGCCGGGGGCTTGTGTGTTCGGCAGCAGCGGCTCGAAGCCGCAGCAGTGTAGTTGGACCAACAAGTCGCGGTCATGGCCTAGGTCGATGGCGTCGTGCCAGAAGGGCGACCGATTAGAGATGCCGTCGAGCAATGCGTCTGTTTCGACACAAGGTGCGAACACCCGACGAAAATCGTCGCCAAACCGAATCCGCAGGGCCTCATCATCAAGGTTCAAATCCTGCTTGGCCTTGCTCCAGAATTCTGCACTTGCACCGCACCAACGCGGGACTTTGTCCGCCTCTTCATGCCGGAATGCCGACAATACCCTATCGCGACCATTCATGGTTTCTGTTTCCCCTGTTAAAAGTAGAGGCGTGCCCCACGGGATTGCCTCGTGGGCTGCTCCGTTGCCGGAGCCTATCCAACATTGAAATGAACACTGCAATTCAAACCAAAGGACATGCCACAAGAAGAGTATACATAGGAATCGACGCGCACAAAGATGAAAGCGAAGCGATAAATAATTTGATAACATTCAAATGTTGAGGCCTTTCGAGGGGAACTGAAGACATAAACCCGGCAATCGCTTCCAATGGTTGGAATAAACCGTTAGATTGAATGCCGATTTAAATGAATGGTTACAGTGGGTGTTTTAGCAAGGAGTGGTTTATGTCCAATCATAGGGCTCAAAATAAAAAAGCGCTTGGGGATTCCTACTGGAATTATTTTTTAAAGCTGGAATCCGATTTCCACACCACCGCGCGCTACATCGGGTGCTCCAAAACGAACGACACAACGTGCTCCATCGAATTTGCACAACAGCTCGTTTGTATCGGTACGGAATGTGAGGCGGTCATCAAGAAACTCTGCAAAACCATCGACCCCAAAAATCCGGCAGCCAACATGGGGCATTATAAAAAAGCCATGCTGAAGAAATTCCCGAAGATCCATACCGCCTTGGTTCGCGTGGATCGATTCCATCGAACGGTGCATCCTTTTGCCGGATGGGATGTCTCCGGGGGTCGGCTTGAATGGTGGAATGCCTTTCAGGATATCAAGTACCATCGGGACAACAATTTTGAAAAGGCCAACCTGAAAAACACATTAAACGCGCTAAGTGCGCTTTTGATCCTAGAACTCTACCTGTATGCGGTTTTCTCAACCGAAGGATCGGAACGCCTTGGCGGAACGTTGTTGCTGTGGGCGTCAGGCATGCCCCGACCGCCTGAGAGGGAGTCATCGACGGAATTCCTGCCGCACCTTCCTCTGCACGCAAAGGAAGGAAAAGCGACCTAGGGGTCAGTCCGGGAATTTAGGAATCTTCAATCTTTGCCCTTGCTTTCGCATAGCGTTTTTCCTGTTTGACCGCCCGGACAAGCTTTGTAATGCGCGACTCGTCCCCCATGGCCAGCCTCTGCGCAATCCATCCGCGTCCAACCGTCGTGTGCTTTCTCAGATACCAGGCCAAGACCGCTTTTTCCTCTGCCCCCTTCGGCATCCCAGGCAAAGCACCCTCATCCAAACCTAGGCGTTTTAAGCCGGCGTGGAATAGGCGTTCGGCTTCGGCTTCGTCATGTTGACGCATCTCCGGACCGTTCAGCGAACTGCGCTTCGCGCTCTTTAAAGTACCATCAAGACGATCCATCAGCTCATCGCGGAACTCGGCAGATCCAAGATACCATCCCCTGCGAATTTTCGACCAAGCAACGTCTGCATCTTTTGGATCTGCCGACGCGTCCACCTCCGCCACCCGCGTGGCCATATACTGCCGATACCCAGCCAGCCCCTTGCGGTCATCCTGCATGCCAAGTTCCCCCAGCACTCGATCCACCACCAGCCAGTTCGGTCGCTTGGACGGCTGGAGATAAAGCGGAAAACTGCTCCATCGGTAGTCAGGCAGCTTTCCGTCGCCCAGAAGATTTGCCCGCGCGGGATTTAAATGGATGTAGCTTCCAAGGGTTAAAAAATAGTTTCCGCCCGAGGGCTCGACCGCCATCGCCTTGTATCGCCCCTGCAGCAGGTGACCCCAAAGCTTATGTCGGGCATTGAAACGCTGGGTGTAGGTTCCTTGCAGCCACTTCATCCCCGCAACAAGATTGGCCTCCGGGGTTTCTAGCAACAAGTGGTAGTGGTTTCCCATCAGGACAAAGGCATGCACCCGCCAGCCCGTCTTTACGCACACTTCATCCAGCGTATCGACAAAAGTCCCGCAATCCCCATCATCCAGATAGATAGCCTCTTGGCGATTCCCCCGGCTCATCACATGATAGATCGCCCCCGGATATTCTATACGTGGTTTTCTTGGCATGGAAAGAGAGGTATCAAACCCCGGCCGAAAGGTCAATTCCTAAATTCCCGGACTGACCCCTTTTTTGCTGACCCCTTTTTTGACCCCTTTTTTTCCGACGGTGCAGGATCGGTTCGTGCAGCAAGCCATGGCTCAAGTGCTTAATGCGCTGTTTGATCACACCTTCTCGGACTCTTCCTTCGGATACCGTCCGAGACGCTCGCAGGCGCAAGCCGTCGAACGGGCGCGAGGGTACATACAGCGCGGGGCAACCCATGTGGTGAGCATCGACCTGTCGAAATTCTTCGACCGCGTCAACCACGACCGGCTCATGGGCCGGCTGGCCAAGCGGGTATTGAAGCTCATCCGGGCGTTCCTCAACAGCGGTATTCAATTGGAAAACAACGAGATCGCCTATCCCGGCGAAGGCACGCCGCAGGGCGGGCCGCTCTCGCCGTTGCTCTCGAATATCGTGCTCGACGAACTCGACAAGGAACTCGAAAAACGCGGCCTGCGCTTTGTGCGCTACGCCGACGACATCGTGA
>CBDVCB010000078.1:0-12126 GCA_965372395.1 uncultured bacterium | reverse complement strand
GTTCCGGTGATTGAAAAAATCCGCGTGCAGTCCGATGTATTCATCTCCATCGACACCATGAAAGCCGAGGTTGCCTTGCAGGCGCTGGAAGCCGGAGCGGACATCATCAACGACGTTTCAGCGTTCGAGGCCGACTCGAACATGGTTGAAGTGGCGGCAAAAACGCGGGCGGGCGTGGTGCTGATGCATATGAAGGGCTCGCCACAGACGATGCAGGACGAGCCCAACTACGGCGACGTGGTTCCGGAAGTGTGCACCTATTTGGAGCATCGGCTTGATTTTGCGGAGCAGCGCGGCGTGCGACACGACCGAATGGTGATCGATCCGGGGATCGGCTTCGGGAAAACCCTCGAACACAACCTCGAGCTGCTGCGCGGATTGCCGGAACTGGCGGGGTGCGGCAGCCCCATCCTGGTCGGCGCGTCGCGCAAAAGCTTCATCGGGCAGGTGCTCGGTCGCGGCAACCCTGCGGAGCGGCAGGCGGGCAGCCTTGGGGTGGCGGCTTGGGCGGCCATGCAGGGCGCACATATTTTGCGGGTGCATGATGTAATCGATACTTGCGATGTTTGCAGGCTTGTGGATACACTCCTCCTCGGTGAACATTGATGAAATTAAGTGATGCTTTTGAACTCCCCGAGGCGACAGGTTGGATTGAAATAATTGTCCTGACGGCGATATTCTATTCCATCTTCCGCCTGTTCAAGGGAACCCGCGGTGCGGCTATTCTTTCAGGGCTTATCATTCTCTATGGCACGCTATATGCCATCACGTCACTAAGCCAGTTAAACATTCTCAACTGGTTGCTTTCCAGGATAATGCTCTATCTCTCCCTTGCTTTTTTGGTTATTTTCCAGCCCGAAATCCGCCGCGTGTTGGCCAAGCTTGGGCGGCAGCCCATGTGGCGACCCAACGGTATTGCATCGCAAAAAAGCCTGGTTGACCCTATCACGCAGGCGGTTCAGGTTCTTTCGAAGCGCAAGATCGGCGCACTGATCGCCATTGAGCGCGATATCGGCACTCGGGCGTTGCAGGATACCGGTATACGAATAAACAGCACGGTGAGTGCAGAGCTATTGTCCACCATCTTTTTCCCGCACACCCCGCTGCACGACGGCGGAGTGATTATTTCCGGCGACCGTATTTGCGCGGCGGGCTGCTTGTTCCCCCTCTCTCAGAAGCAGGAGTTGAGCAAGACCCTTGGAACGCGACACCGAGCCGCCATCGGCATTGCCGAGGAGACGGATGCAATCGTCGTTGTCGTTTCGGAGGAGACCGGTGCGGTTTCGGTTGCCTACAACGGGCGCTTGCGGCGCGGGCTTTCGGAGGATCGCCTACATCGGGTTCTTTCGTCGATGTTGCGGCGGGAACGCACTGGACTGACCCGGTTCCGGGAAAAACTTAAAACCGGGGAGGCCGATTTGTCCGATACGGTTTTGATGAATTTCAGCAAGGAGAAGGATGAAATATAGGCTTTCCAGACTATGGAAAAACCTGAAAACCGAGAAGTGGCTGCTACTGCTCTGCTTTATGCTCGGCTTTCTGTCCTGGCAGGGCATTCGCAGGAATATTGGTTTTGAAGTGCCGGTTTCCAACATTTCCGTGGATGTGGATGTGCCTGAGAATTGGGCCGTATGGGAAAAGTCGATCAACGAAATCACTATCCTGTTCCGTGGTTCGCAGGAAGATATCCGCAACCTCAACAGCGACCAGCTGCACGTGGTCATCCCCATTGCGGAGCCGACGGCGGGCGAGCAGATTCGTATCGAACTCAAGGCAAAACACTTGAACAACCCGACCGGCGCCAAGGTCGTGCAATTCAGTCCTCCCGAGATATTCGTCAAGCTAGACCAGGAGAGCGAACAACTACTCCCCGTCAAGGCATCCATCAGTGGTTCTCTTCCGGAGGGTCTTGAGGTGGACAGAATCGTGTGTACCCCTGCATCCGTGCGCGTATTGGGCGCGCAACAGGTTTTGGCCGAAATGGGAAACATCCATACCGAGCCGGTCGATTTGAAGGATCGCCAAAACTCTTTCAAGGTTAGTGTTCCCATTGCCCTGCCCCAGGCAGGCCGCATGCGGGCGGACCCAGAGTGGGTCTCGGTTGACTTCGTACTGGTTCAGCGAAACAGCACGGAGGAGTTTAAGGATATACCGGTCAGGATATTGTGTGCCGCCGGGGCGCCTCGAACCATGGAACTCCAACCAAAAACCATCAATATTACAGTAAAAGGGCAGCAACAACGCATTGAACAGTTCCGTACTGCGGATCTCTTTGCCTACGTCGACTGTACCGGGCTTAACGAAAGTACAGGATACGACCTGCCGGTCAGCGTTGATCTCCCCGACGGCCTCCACCTCGTCAAGACGGATCCCGCCGTGGTACATGTTGATGTTGCCAAACCAAACTAGGAATTGCCTTCATGAGAACGCTCGTTAAATACATCCCGCTTATCTTTTTGCCGATTTCCATGGGCCTGGCCCAAAATGGGGGTTCAACAAACTCAACCTTGTCCAGCCTTCGGATATCCGGGGAACGATCCCAGGAAGACCGGCTGCAGTTCCTTATGGATGTCGCGCAATCCTATGTGAACGAAGATGATACGGAATCCGCCGCAGAAGTCTACGAACGTATTCTCGCAATTGACCCCGACCACCTTCAGGCAAGGTATGTTGTCGGGCATCTCTACATCACCACCAAACAGTACAAAAGGGCGGAAACTATTTTCCTAGCCTTGCTCGAACAATATCCAGAGGATTTTAAAATTTTCAACAATCTTGCATGGTTGTACGCTACCGCCGAAGACCCTTCGATCCGGGACGGGAAAAAAGCCATTGAATTCGCCCAGGAAGCCATGCTCTTGGCACCGAACGACTACCATGTCTGGAGCACCCTTTCAGAAGCCTATTATGTCTCTGGTGAATACGAAAAAGCCCATCGTGCGATTTTGCATATGGCCAGCCTTGCCGTCCGCCACGGCACAGACATTACCGAACAGTCTGTAAAGGACTACAACGAACAAATCCTGAAGTGCAAACGCGCCATGGATACTGCAGAGTCCATGAAGACACAAGACGGGCAATAGCCCTGCCCCGCACCCCTTCAAGCGCAAACTCCAAAGCGCCCCCTCTTGCTTTCGGAGGTTCCATGTGGCCACCACGAAAATAGGCTAATTGTTAATCGTTGGTCCCCTTCCCCATCCAAAAGAGTGCAATGGATCTCTTATCCTTAACGGGGAAAAGGAACCACGGATTGCCACTTCGTTGCTGTAGTCCTCTCTCCGCCCTGCTTCAAGTCACGCAGATGTACAGGGAAGTGTAATTGTCCTTGGCTGGTAAATGTAGTTGTCGCTGGCAACACGTATTTTGTTTCACCCGCGATGCTACAGATTTAACATCAAGGGATTAGCGCAAGCGCAATAGGATACAGGCATTTTATAATCCAATTTACGTTAATCCGTTGAATATCTAGTCGCGTTCATCAACCTCCATTTGCGGTTCAAATCCAGCCCGCTACCGTCTTTGCGGTTCCTTCGCGGCCAAACAAAACCTGCCGTTCCTCGCAACGAAGCTGGCCGCGAAACGATTCTGGAGGAACGACAGATCGCCATCGTCTACATTGGTTGACACGAGGTCGCGGGACGGCTATGCCGCGCTAGTTTATCTGTGTCCATCCACTGTTTATTTCCTTTGTAGGCTTATTATTCACAAGTCATTGTTGACCCCATTCTTAACGAGTGCAACTATCGCGCCTATTCACAAGATTCTCCTTCTATTTAGAAAGTATTTATATTATGTCTCTGTCTTTATACAAAGTGGTGGTAGTTGGTGGTGGGCATGCGGGCTACGAGGCTGCGCTTGCATCCGCACGGCTGGGGGTAAAAACACTCTTAATAACACTTGATAGATCGCTGGTCGGGCGCTTGCCGTGCAACCCTTCTGTTGGAGGCATTGCAAAATCCCATATCGTATCGGAACTGGATGCCCTTGGCGGTGAGCTTGGCCGCAATGCCGACTATACAGGAATCCAATATCGCATGCTAAACACCCGCAAAGGCCCAGCCGTCCAATCCAATAGGCTACAATGCGATAAAAACCTTTTTCCCATTCGAATACAATATATTATAAACAATCAAGTCAATCTTGATCTGCTTGACGATATGGTCACCGAACTACGGGTGCTCCGAGGGAAAATATGCGGGATAACCTGCAGGAAGAGCGGTGAGATTACCGCAGACTCCGTCGTTATTTGCACAGGAACTTTTCTCAAGGGCCGCGTTCTTATTGGAAGGAAAAGCATCAAGCAGGGCCGAATGGGAGAACAGTCGGCCGAGGAGCTCTCCGCCTCTTTTGATAAGCTTGGATTTGAGATGGGGCGGCTCAAAACGGGAACCCCGCCCCGCTTGCACCGGGATTCGCTGGATTATTCAAAGATGGAAGTCCAGGCGGGCGACAATCCCCCGCCCTTCTTTTCCCGCATGGCGCGGAAAGAATGGAAAATGTTCCATGCGGAACAAAGCCGGCCTTCTCCTGAAGAGATGAACCGAATGTTCCACGTGGAACATCCGGAACTACACCCATGGCGCCCTGGCCATGACCAAATTCCCTGCTATTTAACCCACACCAATCCCAAGACCCATCAAATTATTGCCGACAACCTCACCAAGAGTGCCATGTATGGCGGAATGATAGAAGGAACGGGCGTTCGCTACTGCCCTTCGATTGAAGACAAGATTGTGAAGTTTGCAGGGCGCGACTCCCATCATGTCTTTATCGAACCCGAAGGCCGCGACAATATCCGCATCTATCCCAACGGAACCTCAAATAGCCTGCCCGAGGAGGTTCAGGTGAAGATGATCCACTCCATCCAAGGACTTGAAAAGGCAAAAATGCTGCGCCCGGGCTATGCCATTGAGTATGACTATTCGAATCCAACCCAGCTTTTTCATACCTTGGAAACAAAACGCGTCGAAAACCTCTATTTTGCAGGGCAAATCAATGGAACCACGGGCTACGAAGAAGCGGCCGGCCAAGGATTCATTGCAGGTGCCAATGCCGCGTTAAAGTCTCTCGGTCGCGATCCGCTTACTTTAAGCCGCAGCGAGGGCTATATCGGCGTGTTAATCGATGATTTGGTCACCAAGGGAACCGATGAACCTTATAGAATGTTTACTTCGCGCTCTGAACATCGCCTGACACTCCGTCAGGACAACGTCTATTTCCGACTGATGGAAAAGACCAAGGAGCTTGGAATCGTGGATCAGAACGAAATAGACGATCTTTCCAATATTTGGCACCTGATCCTCTCGGAAATCAAACGATTGGAACTCGTCTTCCATGACGGATCATCGCTTGCGCAGATTCTTCGCCGACCGGAAATGTGTTATTCGGATCTCCCGCAAAATGCACCGATCCTTGATGAAGACGTTATCCGGCAGGTTGAAATCGAAATCAAGTATGCGGGCTATATCAAGCGAGAGCAGGAACGTATCGAATCGGCAAAAAAGCATGAAGCCCAGCTTATTCCCGTTGGATTGGATTATGATCAGGTGCAAAGCCTTCGCTATGAAGCTCGCGAAAAGTTGAAAAAAATACAGCCGGAAAACCTGGGCCAGGCGGCTAGGATATCAGGCGTTAATCCTTCTGATATTTCCATTTTGGGCATGTGGCTCAAGCGCGCCAGCGAGCAGGGGAAGTAGATGGAATCTTTTCTCCTTCAAATCTAAACCCTATAAAAAACCAACGGGAAGGATCCAAATAATCGAGGACCTTGCCGCGAAGCATAATTTTCGTGGAAAATAGGCCGTTGG
This sequence comes from uncultured bacterium, assembly GCA_965372395.1. GTDB lineage: Bacteria > Verrucomicrobiota > Kiritimatiellia > Kiritimatiellales > Pontiellaceae > Pontiella. Next base: position 6,319 of record CBDVCB010000078.1, on the reverse strand, counting down.
CCGGTTCAAACCTCCGGTTTCGCCGTTCCGGTTTGTGGTTATCAGTTATTGGAAATCAGAACAACCCATTGTTCTTAAATCAGTTAGCCTAACAGCCAATAACCAGCACCCGATAACTGCCGCACAAAACCAAGAGGTTTTGCAAGCGGTTCAATCTGTTCCGGTTTTGCTTTAGCCTCTTCGGTGAAAGCAAGAGGGCGGTACGTGTGTTTTGCGGGGCGCGAATGGTCGCAATTCTTCCCACCTTCCGCCGGATCCATGCGTATACGCAGCAAGGCTTTAGCTTTCCAAATAAGTGCCCAGGGGGGTCGAGACAACATCTACGACCCTCGCACCAGCAATCGACTTGCTAGAGGGCAAGACTCTGTTTTATTCATTACTATATTCGGCTTCGCGAAATCGCGCGCCATGAACTTCGGCGATCCTGCTCTTTAAAGGGTTGTATATAAATAAAGTAAAATATTATTATAGCTTTAGGCGATAAGGGCTCTTTTTTGCCGCTCTCGGCGCCCCCGGATTATTTGTATTTCATATAAATATGCTGGATTTAACGGGTTATGTTTGTTTCTCAATGAATTCTGCTATAACTCGTACGTATTTTAGTATTTGTGCGTATGAGCCCCTACTGATAAGGAGAAGAAATATGCTGGACGAAGTAATAAATGCGGGGTGTTCCTGCGAAAATAAGGTTGACGACGAAATCTTGATCTCCCGGCTAGATGAAATCCTTGCTGAATATAGGTATAAGGATGGGGGATTGATTCCGGTTCTCCAGATCGCGCAAGGGCTGTTCGGTTACCTGCCGGAACATGTATTGCGCCATATTGCCAAGGGAATGGACAAGCCCTACAGCGAAGTGGCCGGGGTGGTGGGGTTCTACTCCTTTTTCTCTACGCAGCCCCGTGGCGAAAACGTTATAAGAGTTTGTCTTGGAACAGCATGCTACGTCCGAGGAGGCAAGCAAGTTTTGGATTCCATCAAGAAGGAGCTGGCCATCGATGTGGGTGAAACCACCGAAGACAAGGCTTTCTCCCTCGAAATCGCCCGATGCTTCGGCGCTTGTGGCTTGGCACCCGCCATCATGATCAATGACGACGTGCACCAGCGCGTTAAACCGGCCCGCATCAAGCAAATCCTAGCCCCCTATAATAAATCCGAACTGGAGGAAGCGTAGCCATGGCTCAAAAAATCCAATCTCCTGCCGAGCTGGAAAAGCTCCAATCCTTGGAAATCCAAAAACTAGGGTTGCGTGCCGACCCCTCTAAAACCAAATCGCACGATGCCTCCACCCGCCAGATTCTGGTCTGCGTCGGAGGGGGGTGCCTCGCATCCGGCGCGCTCGAAATCTGCACCGCGCTGCGCGAGGCCATCGATGCCAACGACCTTTCGCACAAGGCGGAAGTGATCGAAACCGGCTGCATGGGGCCGTGTGCCGCGGGGCCTGTCGCCAAGGTCATGCCGGACAATGTTTTCTATCAGGGAATTACCGCCGAAGACGCAAAAACCATCGTCGAGCAGCACATCAAGAACGGGCAGGTTGTATCGCGCCTGCTGTACAAGGATGCCGAGAGCGGAAAACCGGTCGCTGATATCGACGATATTGAATACTTCAAAAAGCAGACTAAAATCGTTCTGCGCAACTGCGGCAATATCGATCCGCTGCAAATCACCGAATACATCGCCGCCAAGGGCTACCAGGCCTTGGCCAAGGCCGTTTCCGGCATGGGTCCGGAAAAGGTCGTGGATAGCGTTCTGGAATCCGGACTGCGCGGGCGGGGCGGGGGAGGCTTCCCGACCGGCCTCAAATGGAAATTCACCCGTGCTGCCGAGGCCGACTCGAAAAGCGTCGTCTGCAATGCCGACGAAGGCGACCCCGGCGCCTTCATGGATCGCAGTGTTCTCGAAGGCGATCCCCATAGCGTGATCGAAGGCATGGCCATTGCAGGATATGCTGTGGGGGCGAGGAGGGGCTATGTCTACTGCCGCGCGGAATATCCCGTAGCCATCGAGCGCCTCCAGAAAGCCATCGACCAATCCCGCGAATATGGACTGCTCGGTGAAAACATTCTGGGTTCGGATTTTAGTTTTGATATGGAGATCCGCATGGGATCCGGCGCGTTCGTCTGCGGCGAAGAGACCGCGCTGATGACCTCCATCGAAGGCAACCGCGGCGAGCCGCGCCCGCGCCCGCCTTTCCCGGCCATCAAGGGATTATGGGGCAAGCCGACGCTGTTGAACAATGTGGAAACCTTTGCCAGTATTCCGGTTATTGTGCTGGATGGCGCTGAAAAATATGCCGAACTCGGAACCGAAAAGAGCAAGGGCACGAAGGTGTTCGCGCTCGCTGGAGCAGTAAACAACACCGGCTTGGTCGAAGTACCCATCGGGATCCCGCTTGGCGAACTGATCTACGACATTGGCGGGGGAATTATTGATGGAAAGCCGTTCAAGGCGGCGCAGCTCGGCGGGCCATCCGGCGGCTGCATCCCCAAGCAGCACCTCAACGTCGCGCTCGACTATGAATCGCTCAACGAACTCGGCGCCATCATGGGCTCCGGCGGCTTGATCGTGATGGACGAAGAGAGCTGCATGGTTGATGTCGCGCGCTTCTTCCTCGAATTCGTGCAGGAGGAATCGTGCGGAAAATGCACGCCGTGCCGCGTCGGCACCAAGCGCCTGCTCGAAATCCTCGAACGCATCTGCGGCGGGGAAGGGGAGGAGGGCGATATTGAAAAGCTGATTGAACTGGGCAACCAGATCAAGGAAACCGCGCTGTGCGGCCTCGGCAAAACCGCCGCCAACCCCGTGCTCTCCACCATCCGCCACTTCCGGGTGGAATACGAAGAGCACATCCGCGAGAAAAAATGCCGCGCCGGGGTCTGCGCCGGACTCGTCCGCGCCCCGTGCCAAAGCGCCTGCCCGGCCTCGGTTGATATTCCCGGGTTCGTTTCGCTCGTCGGCGAGAAGCGCTATGCCGACGCACTCAAGCTACACCGCGAACGCAATCCGTTCGCCGCCGCCTGCGCCCGTATCTGCTTCCACGCCTGCGAGGAACACTGCCGCCGCTCGTCGCTCGACAGCCCGCTCTCCATTCGCGGCGTCAAGCGCTACATGGTCGAACAGGAAATGATCGTTCAGGTTCCGGAATGCAAGGAAAACAAAAAGAATGCCGCGAAGAAAATCGCGATCATCGGCGCCGGCCCGGCCGGGCTATCCTGCGCCTACTTCCTCGCCCGCCTCGGCTACAAACCCAAGGTGTTCGATGCCTCCCCGCGTCCCGGCGGCATGATGGCGCAGACGATCCCGTCCTACCGCCTGCCGCGCGAGATCCTCGCCCGCGAAATCCGCATGATCGAACGCCTCGGCGTCGATATCCAATGCAACCAGGCACTTGGAAAGGATTTCTCCCTCGAAAGCCTTAAAGAGGACGGCTACGAAGCCCTGTTCCTCGGGGTGGGGGCGCCCGACGGCCTGACGCTTGGCCTGCCCGGCGAAGATGCGGAAGGGGTATACGAATCCATCAGCTTCCTGCGCGAATACAACATTCGCGGCTCCGTACCCGTCGGCAAGCACGTCGTCATTATTGGCGGCGGAAACGCGGCGATCGACGCCGCCCGCACCGCCGCCCGCCTCGATGCCGAAACCGTGACGGTGCTCTATCGCCGCACCCGCGAGCAGATGCCCGCCTACGAAGAGGAGATCGAAGAGGCCGAAGCCGAGGGCGTGAAGCTCCAACTACTCACCTCGCCGGAAGAGATCATCGTCGAGGACGGAAAAGTGGTTGGCATCCGCTGCAAGCCCATGGAGCTCGGCGCGTTCGACCGCTCCGGACGACGCCGCCCCGTGGCGGGCGAGGAATCCGACTTTATTGTTCCGTGCGACCAAGTGATTGCCGCGATCGGCCAGAGCGTCGACCTGCCCGGAATCACCGGCGGTATTTCGTTGAACGTGCAGCGCAATGGCTATGTGGCCACCAACGCGCTCACCAAGCAGACTTCCGAGGATTGGATCTTTTCCGGCGGCGATGTCTCGACCGGCCCGGCATCCGTCATCGAGGCGGTGGCCGACGGCGAAAAAGCCGCCGCAGGAATCGACCAGTTCCTCACCGGCAAGGACAACGCCTTCTGGCGCGAAGAAAAGAAGAACGATACCGCCTTCGATCCCGATGCCGAGCCCGTCGCCTTCGAGCGCGAAAGACAGCCGTTGATTCCGGTGGAGCGCCGCCAAAACAACTTCGACGAAGTCGAGCAACCGTGGGACGAAGCCACCGCCGTCCGGCAGGCTAAACGCTGCCTGCGCTGCGACTATCGCGAAGAGGTCCATACTTGGTAGCAAGAATTTAAAAAACAAGGAATTAAAGCCATGATTAATCTAACCATCGACAACACACCATTTCGAGTCAACGAAGGAACCACCGTGCTCGAGGCCTGCAAGCAAGCCGGCATCAATATTCCGACGCTTTGCTATCTCGAAAAAATCCAGGCCATCGGCGCATGCCGCGTCTGCCTGGTCGAGATCGAAGGCGTGAAGGATCTCGTCGCCTCCTGCGTCATGCCCGTATCCGAAGAGATGAAAGTCCACACCAACAACCGCCGCGTGCGCGAAGCCCGCAAGGTGGTGGTCGAACTGCTCCTCTCCGAGCACGAGGGCGATTGCCAGGTGTGTGACCGCAACGAAGACTGCGAGCTGCAGAACATCTCCCACGACCTCGGCATCACGAAACTGCGCTACGAAGGCGAAAAGGCGCAACGCTATCAAGACCACAGCACCATTGGCCTCGTCCGCGACAGCGCCAAATGCATCTCCTGCCGCCGCTGCGTCACCGTCTGCACCGAAGTCCAAGGTATCTCCGCGCTCTTCCCACAGAGCCGAGGCTTCAAGACCACCATCGGTCCCGCCTTCGGGCAAGGGCTAGACACCGTCGCCTGCGTACAGTGCGGCCAGTGCGCCGCCGTATGCCCCGTCGGCGCCATCTCCGAACGCGACCAGATCGACGAGGTTTGGGCGGCGCTCGACAACCCCGACCTCACCGTCGTCGTCCAAACCGCGCCCGCCATCCGCGCCGCGCTTGGCGAATGCTTCGGCATGGAACCCGGCACGCTCGTTACCGGCGAGATGACCACCGCCTTGCGCCGCATGGGCTTCGACGCCATCTTCGACACCAACTTTTCCGCCGACCTCACCATCATGGAGGAGGGGACGGAACTGCTCACCCGCCTGAAAAAGGCGTTGGTCGAAGGCGAAGACGTCGCGCTTCCCATGTTCACCAGCTGCTCGCCCGGCTGGATCCAGTTCATGGAATACTACTATCCCGACATGCTGGCCAACCTCTCCACCTGCAAATCGCCGCAGCAAATGATGGGCGCCATGGTCAAAACCTACTATGCCCAGAAGCTCGGCAAGAAACCCGAGGAAATGTTCATGGTCTCCGTCATGCCCTGCACCGCCAAGAAGTTCGAAGCGGCGCGTGCCGAAATGAACGCCAGTGGCGCGCAGGACGTTGACGTCGTGCTTACCACCCGCGAGCTTGGTAAAATGATCACCCAGTCCGGCATCGACTTCCAGGCCTTGGAAGACTCCGAAATGGACGCGCCGCTCGGATTGGGTAGCGGGGCCGCCGACATCTTCGCCAACACCGGCGGGGTAATGGAAGCCGCGCTGCGCACCGCCTACGAGCTGGTCACCGGACGCGAGCTACCGTTCGACAACCTGCACGTCACCCCCGTCGCCGGACTCGAAGGCATCAAGGAAGCCGCCATCACCATTGAAGGCACCGTGCCCGAATGGAGCTTCCTCGAAGGTGTCACCCTCAAGATCGCCGTGGTGCATACGCTCGGAAAAGCCCGCGAGCTCGTCGAAAAGATCCGCGCCGGCGAAGCCGAATACCACTTCATCGAAGTCATGACCTGCCCCGGCGGCTGCATTGGGGGAGGGGGACAGCCCCGCATCACCACCGACGCCGTCCGCGAGGCGCGCATCGCCGCCATCTACAAGGAAGACGAAGGAAAAACTTTGCGCAAATCGCACGACAACCCTGCCATCGCCGCCGTCTATAAAGAATTCCTCGGCGCTCCCCTAGGCCACCTCTCCCACGAACTCCTCCACACCAAGTATGAAGAGAAAGAACGGATTTAGTTTTGACTACCGTGTAGGGATGCGCCTCTCGCAGGGGCGCGTTTATTTGGAACCCGATTAACAGGGGGAAGCCGGTTTTTTCAGAACGAAAGAGAAAACAGACATGGATTTAGGATAAAATTTGATCTGCGGAATCAAAGGTAAAGAACCAAAATTCCTAAATTCCCGGACTGACCCTTTTTCT
>CBDVCB010000077.1:0-12967 GCA_965372395.1 uncultured bacterium | reverse complement strand
AAACGCGCCCTCTTCGGGAGGCACGTTTTTATCCGATTACTACCAATCGTTCCGTTTCACGTTGTAGGACGCGGCTCTTTTTGAAAAAAGGCCGTGTTGTCTCACGGGATATTAACAAATTCAGCTCCCCTTAAACCTTGTCATCCCGCGACCCCGAAGGCGGAGAGACCGAGCGCGTTCTGGGATATGAATAAATCCTTGTTCTTCACACGTATTTAGCTAAGTTCTACAAATAGTTTCCGTCTGCGGGAAACGAAAAGTACGAGGGATGTTATGGAGAGGGTTTTGTTGGGGTTGGTGTATCTGTTTTCTGCCTGCTTGGCGGAGGGGGGTGGAGAGGCGCTCTATAAACAGGCGGCGGCGGTTTATAAATCCGATCCGGCGCAGGCGTTCGGTCTTTTTGTACAAGCGGCCGAGGCGGGAAATTTGTCGGCCATGGTCGGCGCAGGGCACGGTTGCGAAACCGGCATCGGTACGACGGTCGACTATGCCACGGCCATCGAGTGGTACGAAAAAGCCGTCGCGCACAACTCCCTCAAAGCCTGCGAAGGTCTCGCCCGCATCTACGCCTCCTGCGACGATCCCGAATTCCACGACGGCGAAAAGGCCGTAAAATATGCATCGGCAATTGCCCGCAAAAAACCGCGCGATGCCAATGCCCTCTCTCTGCTCGCTGCAGCCCATGCACGGAACATTGACTTCGAAAAGGCGGTAAAGATTCAGACCGATGCCGTGAGATACTGCTCGCTGGAGCAGGCGGTCGAATTCAAGCAACGGATCAAGGAATATGGCTGCGGGATACCCTTGCCCGACACGGCTGCCGAGGTTTGGATTCTGGCCGCAGCGGATCGGGGCTTGCCGTGGGGTATGTTCATGCAGGGCATGCAGTGCCAGAACGTGCAGGAGGACGGCAGGGCAGTCGAATGGTACACCAAGGCGGTCGCCGTTGGGGTATCCGACGCTGCCATTGTGCTGGGCGATTGCCATTGGCAGGGAGTTGGAACTCCCGTCAATTATATAAAATCCTTCGAGTGCTATGAGGCTGCGCAGGAAACCGGGGCGAGTCTCGGCGAAGCACGCGAGAAGCGGGTGTCCTCGTTCGCCAAAGTCTGGGAGGATCTGGAACACACGAACAAGGAAGATTGTTTCAGCGAAGCCCAAAGGGGAGAGCGCTGGATCAACGGGATTCTTTCGCAGGCCAATCCGAGGGAAGAAAAGAAGATCGCGGAAATCCGTGCAGCGCTGATGGAGCGGGTGATGTATTGCTTTGCGATTGCCGATGCGAAAGGGCATCCCGGAGCGGCGGCGGAGTTTGAGCGTGTACGCGGAATCGTCGAGGGTTCATCGAAGGCTTCGCCATCCTCCGAAGCGAGACCTCGGCGGCGGGTTTCAAGAACTCCTGCTGAACGGCTGATCAATGATGCCGTCGAGTGCCGCAGCGAAAATATTCCGAAGAAGGAGTTCGATCTATATATGGAATCCTACAAACTGGATCCAACCGCGAACAACGGCTACGCCGCCTATTGCATCTCGCATTTTTATTTAAAGGGGGGCGACGGGATTCCGAAAGACAAGGTGAAATCCCAGGAATGGAGAATCAAGGCGGCGGACGCGGGACATTCGGAGTCGTTAATCAATGTGGTTGCCCGGTTCGCCATGGGGAATGATGGAGGGGAAGTGGACTGCGATGCGGAAAAGGCGATGCATTACACAAGAATATTATTGCCTATGGAGGAAAGGTTCAACGATTACCGTTATTGGGACGTCATTGCCGCGGCGTATGCGAGGTCGGGTGAGTTCGACAACGCGATAAAGTATCAGGATACGGCCATTGAGGTTTTGAATTCCGACAGCGGGCGGATTAACGAAAGCGAGAAAAGCAAGCAACGCAGGAATAAGAAAATGCTGGAGCGGCGGGATGAATACGAAGCACGCAGGCCTTTCGCTTACAAGAGATGAACATTTGTTGGTGACCAATCGCATAATCTTCCGGTTCGCTTCCCGCGAAAACTCGATTCAAGGATAGCCATGAAAAGCATGATAGGTGTTGTACTGATTTCGCTCTCCGCAGGTGTGGTGCTGGGCGATGCCGCCGGCCTCTATAAACAAGGGGCGGCGGTTTATGAATCCGATCCGGCGCAGGCGTTCGTTCTTTTTGCGCCTCTTTGTGGCCAGAATTTCGGCGAATCTGGAATCTCAACCTATTCGTTTAATCGAGGAGAGTCTTGGCCTCCAAAGAAGAAGTAAAAATTTTCAATCACGGTGGCACCGAAAATCAGGCCGCCATTAAAGTCGGTGAATCTTTGTTCTTCACCAACTATTTAACTAAGCTCCGCAGATAGCTTTTATCTGCGGGAAACGAAGTGCATGGGGGTATTATGAAAAGGATTTTACAGATAGGATTAGCTTTATTCGTGATGACTTTGGCGTGCGTTGCCAGTGGCAAATATCGCGTTCTTCACGATAGCAACGGCCGCGAACTACATGCCCGGCTTTTGAGTTTTGATCCACAGTCAAGTAAGGTGAAGCTCCAGCTCCGTAATGGGAAAATACGAGAGACCCCATTGTCTGTATTCTCTGCTGAGGATCAGACCAGTATTCGCGATTGGCATATCTCTGAAACGGTTCTTTCAGATAAAAACCTATTTGTAAGGATCAGCAAGAAGGGCATCAAGTCAGACGGTTATCATAGCTCCATTGACGGGTGGGGCGGTGTTTATTCAGGTATAAAATGCAAAGATATTGCCTACGAGATTGCTCTTGAAAATAAAAGCAAAGCCTCTCTATGCGAGATAAAACTCGAATATGGCATTTACTATCGATATACGGAGGAAGGTGAAACCAGATACACCACGGTAAAACGTGGGGTGGCGAGTGATGGTCATCCAGCAAGATACCACAATACAATTTCCAGTAAAAATAACCCGAAAAAAACAACCGTAAAGAGTGTTTACGGGACCTTTTCAATCGAGGATTTACCCAGCAAAGAAACCTATAAGAATCTGACCACGCAGATTTGCTTGCGAGCGGGTGAGGAATCGAAGGAGATGAAGTATACGGAGCATAAAAACAAGCCGGATGAATGTGTCACAATGTATCGGGAGGTTGAAAATAAAAGCATGGGGGTGGTTTGTCGGATATCGATCCCGCTTTCTTCAGGAGGATATGCGAGAAAAGAATACGCCTACCCTACGGACTTACTTAAAAAAATAACGGTGGATTGGGATGCCCTAAAGAGCGCTGCTGTCGAAGCGGCGGACAAACCCACCCCGTAGCCCTTAATGCTTTCCGTATCGTGTAGCACCAGATTCCGATCTGGCGTTTGTAGAGAATCGAGGGAGATCACACTCCGCATTGGAATAACGGAGCTAGCTTTTCTCGATCACCGCGGCGCCGAAAGTGAAACCGCCGCCAAAGGCGGTGAGGCCGACGAGGTTGCCGGCGGGCGTTTCGGGGATGAGCTCGGTTAGAACAATTGTCATGATGAAAGACGTGAAGATGGGTGTCCTATCTCGCGAAAGGGAAATGGTGAGTATGAAAATAGGGTGGATATTTTCTTTGATGATGGTGCTTCTTACCGGGTGTGCAATGGTGCCGGACGTTGAGCAGAAATCTGCCGTGGAGGAGTGGGGTTCCCGGGCAGTGGATGCACGCGCCGTCTATGACGAGGCAATCGGTTATTTGGCAAAGGGCCGTCAGATGAATGCCGAAGTGCTGGTGGCCAACGCCTGCGAACCCTATCCGGATTGCCGGCGGTTGTGGTTTTTGCGCGGCGTTTTGGAACGTAGTCGATTCAAAAACAACGCGGCGCGCGCATCATTTGCCAAAGCGTATTCCCCGGAAGATGATACGATGCTTAGCCAGGTGGCTCATGTCGTGGTTCTCATGGACATGGGCTTAAAGATCGAATCTGGATTCGAGGAGCTGAGGCAGATGATTGATGCCCGTCCGGAGGAAATTCTGGTGCGCTGGCTCTTCGCCATGGAAACGAGCTACCATGGACTGCATGTACAGGAGGGTGAAAATCAGTTCGCGGTGATTTTGAAGGAGTGGAAAGTTGCGCCGGTGATGGTGCACCAGTCCTATGCAACACTACTGACCACGAATCTGGATAATCCAAAGAAAGCGCTGGAGCATCGTCGGCTCGCAGCAGAACTGGAACCCGGTGGCGATACGTATCAAGGGCTGGCTTATACCCTGAAAAGATTGAAGCAATACGACGAGGCCGACCAAGTCTATGCCAAGCTGCTGGAAATGGAACCAGACAAATCCATCTACTGGATCCAATGGGGAAGCTGTCGATTCTACATGGGCGATTATGCCGCCGCCGCGGAAAAATTCGAGAAGGCCTACGCCTGCGATCGTTCCGAGATCACAAGTCTGTTGTTCTGGGGGCGTTGTCTGGAGAAGCAGGGCCAACCGGAAGAGGGGTTCGCAAAATATGCCAAAGCCGTTGAGCGGGACCCGAAACATCCGCAGGCCAAGGCTTATGCCGCGCACTCCAAGCTCTATGGTTATGGCACGCGAGCCGATTTTGAGTGGGCGCTGGAAACATGTACCGAAAAAGGAAAGACGGCCATCGAAAATCTGCGCTACCGGGTTCGCCTCGCCAACGAAAGTAAAAATCCGCTTTCACCAATGCAAAGCCAGGCTTTGCTGAAGCATTTGACCGCGCTCGGCGATCACGGGGATCCGGATGCGCAATACAGCCTGGGCATGATCTACCGTCACGGAATCGGCATCTCTAAAAATATAGAAACGGCTGATAATTGGCTTAGGCAAGCCGCCCAAAATGGGCACGAAATCGCAAAGCGCATGATGAACCCCCCGTTCTAAGAAAATGGAGAACCCCAAAATGAAACCATATTATGTTCACGGCATTCGACTCGTTGTTTTCACAGCGCTTTTACTTGGTTTGCTTGGATGCACCTCCTCTCGAATGAAGGCGATCAATGCGGAAGAAATCATTCAAGGAACCTGGAAATCCGCCCACTCAGTCGCGGTCTATGAGATCGCACTTCTAGATGGCGAAATGGCCGTCAAGGGGCACAGCTCGCATAGCGGGAAGGAACTGCTCATTAGAGGCGTCTCATGGGATGGGGAAACGCTGAAGTTTACAAGCTATTTGCCATCAACCAACTTTAAGGTTTTCCATGAAAACCGGATTGTTGACCACGAAACGATGACCAGCTTAACAACGGGTAAATCCACCCATACCGTCATCTGGAAAAAAGAAAAATGAGCCGTTTCTTTGTGGTAGGTTAGACCTTCTCAATCACCGCGGCACCGAAGGTGAAGCCGCCGCCGAAGGCGGTTAGGCCAACGAGGTTGCCGGCGGGAGTTTCGGGGATGAGCTCGGTTAGGGCGATGGGAATGGTGTTCGACGAGGTGTTGCCGTATTTGCGGATGTGGTTGAACATTTTTTCGGGCGGGCATTTGATCGTTTTCCGGATCGCCTCGATGATGCGTTCGTTGGCTTGGTGCGGGACGATCATGTCGAGGTCGTCGACGGTGATGCCGCGCTCTTTACAGGCGTTGTCGAGCATGTCGATCATCTTGCGCACGGCAAGCTTGAAGACGGTCAGCCCTTCCATTTCGATCACTTCGCCGCTGCCCATGTTGGGGACGTAGAGGACTTTTTCGTCGACGCCGGTGGCGGAGAGGAAGGGGCGGTTGAGCTTGACGCCGATGTCGCCGGGGCGCAGTTCGCAACTGACGAGCGAGGCGGTGGCGGCGTCGCCGAAGAGGGCCATGGTTTTCTGGTCGTCGTGGTTGACCATCGGCGACAGCGTTTCGGCGGTGATGACGAGCACCTTTTTTTCGGGCGCGTTGGTGAGGAAGTCGAAGGCGGACTGCAGGGCGTACATGTATCCGGAGCAGGCGGCGTTGACGTCGTGCGCCTGCATCAGCACCTCGCCCTTTTCGGGGCTGAGTTCGCGCAATACGCAACAGGCGAGCGACGGCGTCATGATGAGTGGCGTGCCGGTGGAGCAGATGATGGCGCCGATGTCGGAGATGTGGAGCTGCTCTTTTTCGAGCAGGTTGCGCGCGGCCTGGACGGCGAGGGTGAGCACGCTTTCATCGCCGTCGATCCAGTAGCGGTTTTCAATTCCGGTGCGCTTGCGGATGGCTTCGGAATCCCACTCGCCGTGGCCTTGCAGCAGCTCGTCGTTGGTGAGGTGGCGCGAGCCGAAGACGGTGGCGATGTTGGAGATGTAGATGGGTGAGGGAGCGCTTGGTGCTTGGTGCTTGTCTGGTGCTTGGTGCTTGGTGCTTCGCCTCTGCTCCATGATGGGCGTGCCGGGGTCTTCCTTGGTGAGCGGCTTGAGCTGCGCGGCTTCGTCGGACGCAATCTTGAGCATCGGGGTGCCGACCGTCACGACATCGCCTTCTTCAACCAGCAGTTCGGCGATAGTGCCGCCGACGGGCGCGGTGATATCCATCGACGCTTTGTCGGCCTCGACCGAGGCAAGCAGGTCGCCTTCGGCGATGGCGTCGCCTTCGGCAACGGGCAGGCTGGCGATGGTGATGGTTTCGTCGGACGGGCTGGAGCCGATGGCCTTGACGGTGATGGTTCCGGCTTCGTCTTCGAGGGGCTTGTTCCAGTGGATATCGACTTCAAGCATTTCGCAGCATTTTTCGAGGGTGCGCTTGAAGGAGGGGAGGACTTCGATCTGGCAGGAAAAGTCGTAGGGGATGTAGGTGTCGGGGCGCGTGACGCGGGAAATTTGAACCGCATGACCGGCTTTTTCGGCGATAACGGCGGCGATCTCGGCACCCATGCCGCAGGTTTGGTTGTCTTCGTGGACGATGACGAGCTTCCCGGTCTTCCGGGCGGAGGCGAGGATGGTTTCCTCGTCCCACGGGAAGATGGTGCGCAGGTCGATGACCTCGGCGTTGAGGCCGGTTTCGAAAAGGGCTTCGGCGGTGCGCTCGCAAATGGGCATGGTGCCGCCCCACCCGACGAGGGTGATGTCCTGCCCGGTGCGCGCCACGCGTGCCTTGCCGATGGGGACATACTGTTTTTCAACGTCGGCGGAGGTGGTGTTGGAGCGGTCGTTGATCAGGCTCTTCGGAAAGAAGAAGATGGAGGGGCGGCCGGATTCGGCGATGGCGTTGAGCAGGCCGGCGGCGTCGGCGGCGGTCGAGGGCATGAAGACATCGACGCCGGGGACGTGCGCGCAGATGGATTCCATGGTCTGGGCGTGGTAGGGGCCGAGTCCGGGGCGGTAGGCGCCGGAGATCGACATAATGAGAACGGGCGATTCCCATTGGCCGTTGGTGCGCCAGTGCATCGCGCCGATTTCGGAAAGGATGGTGTTGTAGGCCACGGGCAGGAAGTCGGCAAACTGCATGAAGGCGATGGGATGCCCTCCGGCCAGCGCCTGTCCGGTGGAGACGCCGAGGATGGTGTCTTCTGCCAGCGCGGCATTGTTGATCTGCTTGGGGAAGGCTTGGCTGAGTCCGCGGGTGAGGCCGAAGACATCGCCTTTCGGGTCTTCGATATCCTGCCCGAGCAACGTGGTTTTCGGGTCGCTGGAGAGTCGGGCCTTGAGGGTTTCGCGCATGGCTTCGAGCATGCTCAGCGTGCGGTTGTCTTCGGTGCCGGTATATTCTTCGCGCGGTTCGGGCAACGGCTTCTTGGCGGTGAGGGTGGCCGTGGGCGTGGTGCCTTTGCGGGCCGTGTGGAACGCGGCATCAATCTGTTTCTGGACATCGTCCTCGATGGCTTTGAGCTGCTCTTCGGCGATGCCGGATTCGAGCAGGCTTGCGCGTAGGTTGGCGCACGGGTCGGCATTGTCCTGGGCGTGCTTGAGGTCGGCTTCGGTGCGGTAGACGGATTGGTCGTCGGCGTTGGTGTGGCTGGTGAGCCGTTCGACGTTGAAGACGACGATTTGCGGGCTGCGGGTTTCCCGCAGGCTGGAAACCACCTTTCCAAATTCTTTAAAGGTTGGCAGCGGGTCGGAGCCGTCGATGCGGTGGATCGGCAGGCCGTAGAAGGTGCCGGGTTCGCCGCCGCCGGGGAGGGAGTAGAAGGTGTTGCCCTTGGTGATGGTGGAGAGCGCGAAGCGGTTGTCTTCGATGAGGAAGAGCACCGGGAGATTGGAGCGGACGGCTTCGGCGACGGCTTCGTAGAAGGCTCCTTGCTGGGTGGCGCCGTCGCCGAGGGAGACGAGCACGAAGGGGTTGCCTTCGTCGCCCTTGATGGCGGATGCGACGCCGACGGCTTGGAGTACGTTGCTGCCGACGAGGGTGGGGGTGCTCATGATATTGAGCGCGGGATCGCACGGGAATCCGGGCATGCGCCGCCCGGCGGAGCTGGACTCGGCCTTGCCGAAGAGGCCATGGAAGGCGGTTTCGTAGGAGACGCCGCGGGCGTAGGCGAGGGCGCGGTCGCGGTAGTGCAGGTGCAGCCAGTCGGCTTCGATGAGGTGCGGCGCAAGGGCGGCGGACGCTTCGTGGCCGGAGGAGGGGATGTAGAAAAAGACTTCGCCGCGCTGCGCCGCGGCTGATTGCACATGGTCGGTATAGCGCGAGGCCACCATGGGGCGATAGGTTTCGAGTAGTTTTTCGGCAGTCGATATGTCCATTGATTTTCCAGCCTGTTATTGGATCGAAATAGTAGGGCGGCGACGGGATTAGGTCTATGCGGAAATTGGATAATCTCTATCTTTTGACACAGGCCTTCCCGATCGTTATTGTCTACCGGACTAAAGGTGGTGCATTTGAATATGAAAAAGAGAAATGTAGATCTGGTTTGCGATGTCGCCGAGCTGATATCCGTGTTCGACGCCGAAAAAAAGAATAAGGATATCCTGCAGAGTGTGGTGTCCACGGTGGCGTGGCATATGCGGGCGGCGGTTTGCTCGATCTATATCTACGACGAAGAGAGCCGGGAGCTGACCCTGCGTGCGACGCAGGGCCTCCGTCCGGAAGCCGTCGGCACGGTGAAGCTGGCGCTGGGCGAGGGGATCACCGGACGTGCGCTGCGCGAGCTACGCCCAATCTGTGTGGGAAAGGCCTCCACAAGCTCTTTGTATCGCCACTTCCCAGATATTGAAGAGGAAAAATACGAAGCGTTCCTTGCCGTTCCGATTTTGCGCGGGTTGCGCCGGATTGGGGCCTTGGTGGTTCAGGACGGGGTGACTAACTATTTCGAGGCGAACGATACCAAGGCGTTGCGTGCCATCGCGGCTCAGCTGGCGACGGTGATTGAAAACGTGCAGCTGCTGGATGAAGCCCGAGGGGAAGCCGAAGGGTTGCCGGAGGTTGCGATTGCCAAAAAGGTCTCCCGCGAAAGTATTCTCCGCGGGCGTTCGGCGAGCACCGGCACGGCGCGCGGGCGGGCGCTGACGCTGGGGTCGAGCCAGCATGAAAGCTGCATCCTGCCCGACCCGGACACCGCGCCGCACACGGTCGCGGATTTCGAGAGAGCCGTCGAAAAGACGGTCAGGCAGATCAACCAACTGCAGCGGCAAACCAGCGAGAACCTGGTCGACGTGGCGGTACTCATCTTTAGCGCGCACCTGCTGATTCTGGAGGATAAGCAGTTTTCCGGCCGCATTTCCAACCTGATCCAAACCGGTACGCCGGCGGTGAAGGCGATTGCGGAAGTGGTGAATGAATATGTCGAAATATTCTCCAACAGCAAGATGCCGCTCATCCGCGAGAAGGTGCTCGACGTCAAGGATCTGGGAAACCGCCTGTTGCGCAACCTGCTCAACGAGGAGGCGGATGAATGCGACTACAAGGGACAGATCATCATTGCCCACGAGCTGTTGCCGTCCGACATCCTGAAGCTCTCCGCCGAAAACGTGGAAGGCTTCATCGTTAGTAGCGGAGTGACCTCGCACAACGCCATTATCTGCCGGTCGCTGGGCATCCCGATGGTGGCGGTCAGTCGTGAGCTGGCCGACGGCATTGCAGAGGACGAAGAGTTGCTGATGGATGCCGCGCAGGGGATCATCTACCTGCATCCCGGCGACGAGGTCTATGCAAAATACCGTAAATTGGATGCTGCGTGGAAGGCCTTGCACAACGCATCCGATGTAAAACCGGAAACGCTGACCCAATGCGGCGAGCGAGTCCATATCCTCGCCAATATAAACCTGCTAAGCGATCTGGAACCCGCCAAGAGGTTCAAAGCCGAAGGGGTCGGGCTATATCGATCCGAATTCCCCTTCATCGTGCGCAACGACTTTCCGAGCGAGGAAGAGCAGTATGGGATCTACCAGAAGCTCGTCGACCAGATGAAGGGCAAGCCCGTCACGTTCAGGACCTTGGATATCGGCGGCGACAAGATGCTTTCGTACTACTCCAACGTCACCGAGGCCAACCCGTTCCTCGGTATGCGCGCGATCCGGTTTTCGTTGCAGAACAGGGAGATCTTCCGCCAGCAGCTGCGCGCCTTCCTGCGCGCGGGTGCCGAGGGGGGCACGCGGATCATGTTCCCGCTCATCTCGTCGGTGGACGATTTTGTCACCGCGCGGGAGATTGTCCACGGGTGCATGGACGAGCTGGAGGCGGACGGCCTGCCCTTCAGCCGCGAGACCCAGCTTGGCGTCATGATGGAACTACCCTCGGCGGTCGAGGTGGTGAACGAACTGGCGCAGGAAGCGGATTTTCTTTCGATCGGTTCCAACGACCTGATCCAGTACATGCTGGCCGTCGACCGGACCAACGAGCAGGTTTCCAGCCTCTATCTGGCGCACCACCCGGCGATTCTGCGCTCCATGAACCGGATTGTTTCCGCGGCCCGGACGTATGGGAAGGACATTTCAATCTGCGGCGACCTGTCGGCCAATCCACACATGTTGCTGTTCCTGCTCGGTATTGGGCTAAGGAAATTCAGCATCGATATCGTCAATGCGCTTTCCATCCAGCGGTTGGTGCAGGAGACCTCCCTTGCGAAGGCGGAGGAAATGGCAAAAAGCATGCTCGGCTTCGGCCGCATCAGCGAAGTGGAAGCCTTCCTGGAAACCGTCGACTAACCCCCTTCCGGGATCGCCTCTCGGCGAGACAATATTGTCCCTTGTAAGAATAATAAGACGTATATGTCGTTTTCGGCATATAGTCTCTGTTGCAACTATTCTTGTTACTCTTTTGCTTGCAGGGGAATAGGTCGTAGCTCCTCCCTTGGCATACCTTCTGCATTTGGCTCCACCGTTCCCGTTGGAGTATTTCGGGAAGTTGCTGGGTTAAATCAAATAGGAGGAAGTCGATGCATCATAGCAGAAAGAAAATACAAACGCTCTTCATCGCGTTGTGTGCCCTCGCGTTGCCGATGGCCACGTTCGCGGAAGAAGCGGCACCACCGGTGACCGCCGCAGAAGTCATGTTCACCGTTAACAATACCTGGATGATGGTCTCTATCTTCCTCGTATTCATCATGCACCTGGGCTTTGCCATGGTGGAGACCGGTCTAACGCGCGCCAAGAACACGGTCAATATCCTGTTCAAGAACACGGCGATCGTCGCGATCGGCCTGCTGACCTACACGCTGATCGGCTTCAACCTGATGTATCCGTCGGAATGGCTGACTGAGGGGGTTTTTGCAAAGCTCTCCCTGGGTGTCACCTGCCCCGAAGGAGGCCTGACCAGCGCCTATAATCCGGGCTACACCTATTGGACCGACTTCCTGTTCCAGGGCATGTTCGCGGCGACGGCGGCCACGATTGTTTCCGGCGCGGTGGCCGAGCGCGTAAAGCTCGGGCCGTTCCTGGTTTTCTGCACCCTCTACGTTGCGCTGGTCTATCCCTTCGTCGGTTCCTGGGTTTGGGGCGGCGGCTGGCTGGCTGAAAAAGGCTTCCACGACTTTGCCGGGTCGACGCTGGTCCACTCCGTCGGTGGATGGGGTGCATTGGCGGGCATCATCGTGATCGGCCCGCGTATCGGCAAATATGTCAACGGGCAGGTCAAAGCGATCATGGGCCACAACATGCCGCTGCTGACCATCGGCGCATTCCTGCTGTGGCTGGGTTGGTTCGGTTTCAACGGCGGTTCCGTACTCTCCGCCGATCCGGGTGCGGTGTCCTATGTGCTCGTCACTACCTGCTTGGCTGCTGCGGCCGGCATTATCGGTTCGATGACGGCATCCTGGACGATCCAGAAAAAGCCCGACTTGACGATGGTGCTGAACGGTTGCCTCGCCGGCCTCGTCGGCATCACCGCTGGCGCGGACGTCGTCTCCGTCAAGGCGGCCGTCTTGATTGGCCTGGTCTGCGGCGTGGTTGCCGTGGTATCCGTCATGGCCTTCGACCGCATGAAGCTCGACGATCCGGTGGGTGCAACGACCGTCCACCTAGTCTGCGGCATCCTCGGAACCCTGTTTGTTGGTGTGTTCAGTCCCGACTTTAGTTTTTGGGTTCAGCTCGTCGGCGTTCTCTCCTATGGCGCGGTCTGCTTCCCGGCGGCTCTGCTGATCTTCCTCGCTCTCAAGAAAACCGTGGGCATCCGCGTGAGCAAAGAGGAAGAAGTGAAGGGTCTCGACCTTGGCGAACATGGCCAAGAGGCCTATCATGGATTCCAGTTCTTCACGAACGTCTAACTTGAAAGGAGATTGATCATGAAATTGATTATTGCATATATCCAGCCCGAAGCGCTCAACGAGGTGAAGCAGTCGCTCTACGAGGCCGACGTCTTCAAAATGTCCATCACCAACGCCATGGGCTGCGGCCAGCAGAAGGGCTATCACGAATCCTACCGGGGTGCCGATATCGAAGTGAATCTACTAAAAAAGGTTCGCTTGGAGGTGGCGGTCAACGATGAGTTTGTTGGATCCACTACCGACGCCATTATCAAGGGTGCGCGCACCGGCAACATTGGCGACGGGAAAATCTTCGTTCTCGACCTGCCCGAATGCATCCGCATCCGCACCGGCGAAAAAGGCACCGAAGCCGTTGGCTGATTAAGGGATTTTCACCCTCCCCGGAAGCGCCCCGGCATACCATGCCGGGGCGTTTCTTTT
>CBDVCB010000076.1:0-13197 GCA_965372395.1 uncultured bacterium | reverse complement strand
GGAGCAATGAACGCATTCCAGAAAAGAATCACCTTACGGGTGTTGGGCGTGCATGCGGCCATCATCTTTCTGGTGGCTATCGTTCCGCTCATGCGCGGTTGCTTCAAGCCGAAGCCCAAGGAAATCGTTACCTTTATTGAGTTTGGTGCGGCACCGGCACCGGTGAACGTCCAGCAGGTTGCACACATGCCCGCCCCGGAGCCGCCTGCCCCAGAGCCCGAACCCGAGCGGATACCGGAGCCGGTGAAGCCCAAGCCGAAGCCTACGCCTAAGCTGAAGCCAAAGGTTGAGAAGCCGAAACCGAAGCCCAAGGAACCGGAAAAACCCAAGTGGAAACCGACGCCGGTCGATCAGATCAAGATGGGCAAGAGGGTCAACGAGACCCCGAAAACACCCTCAGTTTCGGCGGCGGACATCAAGAAGGAACTGGCCGGGATCACCTCTCCATCCACTCAAAAAACAGGAAACCCCAGCCAGTTTAATGCTTATATTGGGAGCATTGGGACCTATTTTCGTAGGTATTGGACTCCTCCTCCATCCGCATCATCTGTGTCGGGAGTCGCGGTTGTTCGGATTTCCATTCGAAAAAACGGGCAGATCACAAAAAGAGTTAAAATTCAGAGTTCAGGTGATTCCCTTTATGATAAGACAGTCATGGATGCGGTGAATTCGGTGAGTACGGTTCCCGCACCTCCTGCAAATTATCCATATGGTTACGTGGAAGTTGAATTTAGACTTGGAGAATAGATAATGAGACGGATTTTTCTAATGGGGTGTGTGGCTTTGGTTTCGGTAGCGGCAAGTGCCCAGCGAGCGATAGTTGAAAAGTCTGGGAGCGGGAAGATCGCGATTAACCTAGCGTCGTATCGGACAGGGGGCGATACGGCTTCGAGGACGTTTCTTTCGGTGCTGAAGGCGGATCTGAACCGGTCGGGCTATTTTACGGTGACGTCGTCGGGCGGGGCGCTGAATGTGGCGGGTTCGTGTGTTTCCGGCGGCGGGAACATGAAGGCCGAGTGTCAGGTCTACCGGGTTGCCACCCGCCAGCGGGTGCTGGGAAAGTCCTACAAAACCACGACCGCCGACGCCCGAGGGCTGGCGCACAGGGTGGCCGATGAAATCCTCTTTGCCGCAACCGGCAAGAAGGGCATGGCTTCGGGCAAGATTGCGGTCGTCGTCCGGAAAGGGCGGGTCAAGGAGCTGGCGGTATACGACATGGATGGCAAAAATCCCCAGCAGATCACCAAGGACCGCAGCATCGTGGTTGGCCCCGGTTGGTCTCCGGACGGCAAGAACATTGTCTACACCTCCTACAAGCGCGGCTACCCGAATGTTTTCCTGACGGGGCGGGGCAAGCCGCTTTCGAGCCACGGCGGGCTGAATGCCAGCGGGGCGATCTCGCCGGATGGCAAGAACATGGCGGTGATCCTTTCCAAGGACGGAAACCCCGAGCTTTATATCAAAAGCCTGCGCACCGGCTGGACCAAGCGGTTGACCCGGACTCGGCGCGGGAACGAGGCCAGCCCATGCTGGTCGCCCGACGGCAACCATATTGCCTATGTTTCCGACACCAGTGGATCTCCGCAGATCTATATCATCTCTAGGGACGGAAAAGACCGGAAGCGCCTGACGAGCACGGGTTCGGAAAACGTGGCGCCGGACTGGGGCAGGAACGGATACATTGTCTTTAGCAGCCGGATCGGCGGTCGCTACCGCATCGCGATGGCGAATCCAGTGGCCAAATCGCTGCGGGTGCTGAAGACGGACTGGGCGGACTACGAGGACCCGAGCTGGGCACCGGACGGACGCCACATTGTCTGCTCGCGCACGGCGAGCTACCGTTCCTCCATCTACCTTCTTGACACGCTGAAAGATTCTCCTGTAGCTTTACTCACAGGGTCGGTTGATTGGTACTCTCCGGCCTGTTCACCATAAAAAACGCAAGGCGGGGTATTATGAATAAAAAGGTCTATAAATTTATGTTTTTCGCGGTTTTGGCCGCTTCCGTAACCGTACTCAGCGGGTGTCGCTCGAAACCCAAGGCGGGTATGTATGATCCCGACAACATGAGTGGCGGACTGATCCTTGAGGGCGACATTCCGCTGAACGAAACCATGGGGCTTCCCTCCGATGGTGACCGCAGCATGTTCGCTCCCGTTATGTTTGCCTACGACAGCTCGCAGGTGAATCCCGAAGAGTCCGGCAAGGTCGAGGCGGTTGCAAAATACCTGAAAAAGAACCGCTCCGGCGGCGTGATTGTCGAAGGTCATGGCGACGAGCGCGGCAGCCGCGAGTACAACCTTGCGCTGGGCGAGCGCCGTGCGCTGGCGATCCGCGACTATCTCATCAACCTCGGCGTCGATCCGGGTAGCATCCAGACCAAGAGCCTGGGTGAAGAGATGCCTGCGAACATGGGGCACGACGAAGGGGCTTGGCGCCAAAACCGCCGCGGCGTATTCGCCATCTACTAACCGATGTCCTGAAAGGTGCGGCGTTTCGCTGCATCTGGTTTTTTTATGCAGCTTTTCTTTCCCACGGTCGCGCTACTCTCCGACATGCTTCCCGGTGCCTTGGGCGTAGTGGGGGCGGTCGTCGTTTCGTTCGTGGTGATTACGCTGATTTCCAGCTACTACCGCTTCCAGCATATCGTGCAACAGGCCGAGAATACGCAGCCCGAAGACATGGGGGCGACCGCCATCGACATCCTGCGCGTCCAGCTTGCCCGCTACCTCGCCGGGTGTGCGCGGCGCGGCACCTCCTTTTCCATATCGCTCATCCAGTTGAACGATTCCTCGCTGGAGGTTCATATGGGTTCCCCCGTTATCGCCGCCATAAAGAGGGCCGCACGGCGCAACGATATTGTTTGCGTGTATGATCAACATACAGCGATTCTATTGATGGAAGCCGAACCGGAAGACTCGGAAGCTATCCTCAGGCGCATAATCGATACGGTTTCCGGCAGCCTCCCCGCTTCCGGCGGGGAGTTGTTGCGGGTGGGAATCGCCTCTTATCCCGGGCATGGATTGAGCGGCAAGAATCTGCTCGAGGTGGCCAGCGAAGGGCTTGCGCAGTCCAATGCCGACCGGCCAATCGTTCTTCCGGAAATCGTGGGCGAAGATGAGGAAATACCTGAAGAGGCCAGCGAAACCCCGGACGAAGAGAGCCTCGTTGAAGAGGAATCCGTTGTGGAGACCGAGTCCAAGAGCCGAAGCCAACGCCGCAAAAGAGGCATGCTGGACGAGCTTACCGGCGTACTCAAGCCCTCGGCGGTTTCCGTCTATATGCAGCGCATGATGAGCGATTTGCGATACAAAAAGAAAAAAGCGTGCCTCTTTTGCATCGGGGTGAACAACATGGAGCATATTGCGCGTTTTCATGGCCAAGATGCGGCAGACGACGTGCTCGCCGGCGTGAGCAGGATTTTGCAGGAAAACCTCCGGGCAGACGACTTGATTGGCCGCCACGAAAAATATGCGTTTCTTGCGCTTGTGCAGGCATCGCTGGACGAAGCCGAGATTATCGGGAAACGCATCAGCACGCTGGTACAGCAAAGCCAGATAACGTCCGGACGTAAAAAGATCAAGGTAACCATTACCCTCGGCGTGGCGGCCTACCCCGAGCATGGCCGCAACCTCCACTCCCTTTACAAGGCCGGGCAAAAGGTGCTCGACTACAGCCGAACCAACGATATTCGCGCTTATGCGGTTTACGACCCGGAAATACATGCTAGCATGTCCGCAAAGCCCATGAAGAGCATCAAGTCCATGCAGGCCTGATCAAAATTAAGGGAGCGATTATGAAACTAGGCGTGAACATCGACCACGTAGCCACCCTGCGCCAAGCGCGCGGAACCGTATATCCCGACCCGCTCGACGCAGCCATCCTCTGCGCCCGCGCCGGTGCCCACGGCATCACCGCCCACCTCCGCGAAGATCGCCGCCATATCCAGGACGACGATATCTTCCGGCTCAAGGAACTCCAGCCCCTGCCGCTCAATCTCGAAATGGCCAACGTCGAGTCCATCATCGAGATCGCTTTGAATGTGAAGCCCGCCGAGGTTTGCCTCGTGCCCGAAAAACGGCAGGAGCTTACCACCGAGGGCGGACTCGACGTGGTTGCCCATTTCGATGCCATCCAACCCACGGTCCAATGCCTTTCCGAGGCGGGGATCGAGGTCAGCCTGTTCGTCGATGCCGACGAAATGACGATTGCCGCCTGCAAGGATACCGGTGCCCCCGTGATTGAGCTGCATACCGGCACCTACTGCGATGCCGAGCCCAACGACCGCGCCGTGCACATGGAGCAGCTCATCCGCAGTGCGGACTATGCCCACTCGCTCGGCCTAAAGGTCAACGCGGGCCACGGCATCAACCTCGAAAATCTTGGAGGCATCCTCTGCATTCCCCATCTCGACACGCTTAATATCGGCCACAGCATCATCTGCCGCGCCGTTTTCCAAGGCATTGAAAACGGCGTGAAGGAAATGCTCGTGGGCATGCGGGAATACAATGGATAATGCATATCGGGTAATTCGTAACGATCACGAATTACGCATTACGTGTCACGAATCATGAAACTTATCTCTGCCAATGAAATGCGCGAACTCGACCGCCGCACCATTGCGGACGGCATTCCCGGCGAAGAACTCATGCTAACCGCGGGCGAAGGGCTGGCCGAAGCCATCCGCCTCCTGGCTTCCAATCACCAACTGGTCGATTCCCCTGTGCTTTTTGTCGCCGGGTGCGGCAACAACGGTGGCGATGCATTCGTCGCCGCCCGCTGCCTCCACGAAGACGGCTGGCCCATCGAGTGCTGGCTCGCCGGATCCGAGAGCAAGCTCAACGGCGATGCGCTAACCCATTTTAAGCGGATGAAAAAAGCCGACGTGCCATTCCATGCGTTGGAAGATTCCGAGCAGTGGAAACATGCCACTGCCTGCGGAACCGACGCTGAAATCATTGTCGATGGACTGCTCGGCACCGGTGCCTCCGGCGAGCCGCGCGGCGTCGTTGCCGATGCCATTTGTTTTATCGACTCCAATGCGGATCGCACGCTCGTCGTTGCCATCGATATCCCTTCCGCCATGGCGGTCCGCGCCGACCTTACCGTCACCATGGGGCTTCCCAAAACGGATCTTGCGCAGTCCGAAAACATCGGCTTGATCGGAAATATCGAAGTGGTCGATATCGGCATTCCCGGGGGATTCATCGAAGAAGCCGAAGGCGATCCAGACCTGGAATTGATCCACCCCTCCGACCTTGCGCCGCTCTTCCCGCGCCGCCCGCGCGATACGCACAAGGGCGCATACGGCCACGTGCTGTGCATCGGCGGCTCCAAGGGGTTCAGCGGCGCCATCACCATGGCGGCCCGCGCCGCTGCCCGTTCCGGTGCGGGGCTGGTCTCCGCGCTTGTTCCCGAAAACATCCACGCCCTCGTTGCGCCTGCCGTTCCGGAAACCATGGTGCACTCCAGCATGCCGGAGGGGAAATGGACGGCGATCCTGGCCGGACCCGGCATGGGGCGCACGGCCACCACGCGCGAACAGATTCTCCATCTTCTTGAAACGTCCCGCGTTCCGCTTGTTCTCGATGCCGATGCCATCACCGTTTTGGCGGATCACATTGAAGCGATTTCCTCCGCCCAGTGCCCGGTGGTACTGACCCCGCATCCCGGCGAGTTTGCCGCATTGTTTGGCCTGAAGGTAGGGGATGTTCAGGAGGATCGGTTTGGCATGGCCAAGATGGCCGCCGCCAAGCTGGGTGCGACCGTGGTGCTCAAAGGGGCCGGAACCCTCGTGGCCGCACCCGAACATCCGCTGGCGATCAATTTGACCGGCAACCCCGGCATGGCCTCGGGCGGATCGGGCGATGTGCTGGCAGGAATTATCGCAGGCCTCGCAGGGCAGGGGATTCCTCCGTTCGAAGCCGCCTGCGCCGCCGTCTGGCTCCACGGCCGCGCCGGCGATCTCGCCGCCGCCGAAAAATCGCAGGCCTCCCTCATCGCCCCCGACCTCCTCGCAAAGCTTCCCGAAGCCTTTCGTGCGGTCTCGTGCCGTTAGGCTAAATTTTATAAAAAGAGAAGGAAATCGAAATGAACATGGAAAAGAGATATTTAGTTTGGGTTGCGGTTCTTGTTTTATCTTTGGCGCGGGGCGTTGAAGCAAAATCGGCGGATCATGTTTTGCGGTCGCCGAATGAAAAACTTGCGCTCCGGGTGGATCTTGCGGAGGGGACTTTGAACTATGCTTTGTCCTGGCAGGGGCAGCCGGTTATTGCGCCTTCCGGATTGGGGATCGAGATCGAACAAAGCGACAACGCCCCGTGGAAAATCAAGAGCGTCAATAGAAGAACCATAGATGAACGATGGAAACCGGTGGTCGGAAAGCGCAGCACCGTGGAAAACCGGTGCAACGAAATGACGGTTTCGCTGGCGCGTCCGTCCAAAACGATGCCGCAGATGGATGTCGTGTTCCGTGCCTACGACGGGGGCGTTGCTTTTCGCTATGTGCTCAAGGGCACGGAAGGCAAACCGCTGGTTGTTGCCAAGGACCTCTCCGAGCTTAACTTTACCTCCGACCTCCAGGCATGGAGCTATGCCGGGGAACGGCGCCCGCTCGGCCCCGAAAAGATTTCGGCGATAAAGGGGAAGCGCAAATATCCAGTGGTGATGAAGGGCGACGGGGGCTATTGGCTTGTCGTCACGGAAGCGGCGTTGAGCGGGGTCGACAACTTCGATCTCTCCTTTTCGGGAGGTAAAACCGCCGCCCGCGTGCATATGGATGCCAGCCGGGTGGAGTTGCCGGCAACCCAGCCTTGGCGCGTGATCATGCTTTCGGATAATCCGGCTGCATTCGTCGATTCGGATATGCTGGTAAACCTTAGCCCGGAACCCACCGGCGATTTCTCGTGGGTCAAGCCCGGGGTTGCGTTGTGGGACTGGCGGGCGTGGGGGCACCAGGCGAAAGATGGGTTCCGCTACGGTCTGGAGATTGAATCGTGGAAGCGGTTCATCGATTTTGCCGAGGAAATGGAGATCCCGTATTTGTTGCTGGATGCCAACTGGTACGGCCCGGAGCATTCAGATCTCTCCGATCCCTTCAAGGGCGGCAAGGCGGCCCAGGTGCGCGAAGCCCTCGACTATGGTCGTGAGAACGGCGTGGGGCTGATCCTCTACCTGAACGACAAGGCTTCCGTGAATTTTGATATCGAGCAAATCGCGAAAGCCTATGCCGATTGGGGTGCGGTGGGCATCAAGTATGGATTCATGAAAGGGGGAAACCAGCAAAAGGTCCTCAAGACGGAGCGGATCGTCAAGGCCTGTGCGCAAAACAAGCTGCTTGTTAATTTCCACGACGGCCCCATCCCGCCGACCGGCCACGAACGCACTTGGCCAAACTGGAACACCCGCGAATATATCCACGCCCAATCGGACGCCAAACAAACGCACTTGCCCAGCGATTTTATCCTGATGGCCTACCTCAACACCATTGCCGGCCCTGTGGACGGAAACCACGGCATGTTCGACCACGAAAAGTCGATGGCCGAACGCCCGAGAATGTTTGCGGAGCTATACTCGACCATCGTCGCCGAGGCGGCGAGGACGTTGATCCTCTATTCCGGCCTGACCGTTGTTCCCGATTCGCCCGACTCCTACCGGGAGCATCTGGAGCTGTTCAGGTTTATCGCGGCGCAGAAGCAGCCCTGGCGGCAGAGCCGCACGCTTTCCGGCGAATTCGGCCAGTGGATCACCACCATGCGCCAGACCCGGGACGGGGTTTTCCTGGTCGCCTCCGCTACGGACGAAAATGCACGCACCATTGAAATCCCGCTGGATTTTCTAGGCTCGGGAAGCTACGACGCGGTGGTCTATGAAGATGCCCCGGACGCGCACTATAAAACCAATCGCGATGCCTACAAAATTCGGCATAAAACCGTCATCTCCACCGACGTACTCCAGGCAAACCTCGCCCCCGGCGGTGGGCTCTGCATGATTATCCGCGAAAAGTGAGTCAAAAGGGCTTGAGGCCTTCGGCCCCAAATTACGCATTACGCATATCGGCGGGCTGGTGGGTGGCCTGAAGAACGGTCTGCCAGAACCAGCTTTGCGGGTCGATCGTCTTGCGCCCGCTAATCATTGGAATCGGTAGATGCACAAGCCGGTCGTGGTGGAGGCCGACAATCAGATTGGTCTTTCCGGCCATGGCCGCGTGCACGGCATTTCCACCGAGTCGCAGGCAGTACATCGAGTCGTTCGCGTTGGCGCGCCGACTGCGGATGTTGTAGCTCGGGTCGAAATACTTGACGTTCACTTCCGTGCCGTCCGCCTTGAAGGCGGTTTTGATTTCGTCCTTTAGCAGGAGTCCGATGTCGTTGAGGTTCTTGTTGCCGGACTTGTTGTTGCCGAGGTGGGCTTCGAACAGATCCTGCCCCGCGCCTTCGGCCACAACGACCACGGCGTGCTCTTTGCTGCGCAGGCGGTTCTTGAGGTGGGTCAGGAATCCATTTTCCCCGTGGAGATCGAACGGCACTTCCGGCACCAGGCAAAAGTTCACATTGCTGTTGGCCAGCGCCGCGCTGGCGGCGATCCATCCAGACTCGCGGCCCATCAGCCGGACCAGCCCGATGCCGTTGCGATAGGCTTTGGCTTCGGAGTGGGCGTTGGTAATGATCTCCCAAGTGGCCTCGACGGCGGTTTCAAAACCGAAGGAGCGCTGGATCAGGCAGACGTCGTTGTCGATCGTTTTAGGAATGCCAACCACGGCAATCGGCAGGTTGCGCTTCTTGACGCCTTCGACAATGTCGCGCGCCCCGCGCTGCGTCCCGTCGCCGCCGATCGTGAAGAGAATGTCCACGTCGTAGTGCACCAGCGTATCGATAATCTCTTCGGTGCCCTGTGCGCCGCGCGACGACTTGAGGATCGTGCCGCCCTTTTCGTGGATTTCGTCGGTGTTGTCGGTGGTGAGCTCGATGGGATAGTGGTAGTACTTCGCCACCAGACCTTCGTAGCCATACTTGAAGCCGAGCACGCGCTTGACGCCATAGCTTTCGAGGCTGCAAAACGTCAGCGCGCGGATCACGTCGTTCAATCCCGGGCAGAGCCCTCCGCAGGTCACAATGCCGACGGTGACTTCCGAGGGATTGAAAAACAGCTTTTCGCGCGGGCCGGCCAGCTCGAAATATTCAATGTCTTCAATATTTTCGAGAGAGGAAAGATCCTGGGTGCGGTCGTTGCAGGCAATGGCTTCGTTATTGTAGAAGCGGTTGATTTGCCCCTTGAGCGGAGAGGTGAACGTGGGTTTTCCAAGGACGTCGGTTCGGATGATTTTCGGGGTGCTCATGGATTGCTCCTGCTAGAACTGGGAAAGGAACCGCACATCGTTTTCGTACAGGTTCCGAATGTCGTGGATGCCAAAAAGAATCATGGTGATGCGCTCAATCCCCATGCCGAAGGCAAAGCCGCTGACGGCCGATGAGTCGTAGCCCACGGAGCTGAATACGTTGGGGTCGACCATGCCCGCACCGAGAATCTCGATCCATCCACTGTTCTTGCAGACGCGGCAACCCTTCCCGTTGCAGACGTGGCAGGTGAAATCCACCTCCACGCTCGGTTCTGTGAACGGGAAAAAGTGCGGGCGGAAGCGGATCTTCACATCCGGCCCCATCAGCTCGCGGGCAAAATAGGAAAGCGTACCCTTCAAGTCGGCCAGCGAAACATGCTCGTCCACATACAGCCCCTCCACCTGATGGAAGTTTGCGCTATGCGTCGCATCCGGCGTGTCGCGGCGGTAGCAGCGGCCGGGGGAAATAATGCGTACCGGAGGCTTGTGCTCCATCATGTAGCGCACCTGCACCGGCGAGGTGTGGCAGCGCAGCAACTCGCCGTTCTCCAGATAGAACGTATCCTGCTCGTCGCGCGACGGATGGTCGGTCGGCGTGTTGAGCGCGTCAAAGTTGTTCCAGACGGTTTCGATATCCGGACCGTCGGCCACGGTGAACCCGAGTGTTTGGAAAATCTGGGTGATGCGGTCTGTAATCTGCGTGATCGGATGACGCGTGCCCAGCCCCTGCCACTGGCCCGGCTGGGTCAGGTCGAAGCCGGCTCCACCCGTTGCTCCGCCGCCCGCAAACTCTGCCTGCTTTTGCTTGATCAGTTCCGTCAGTTCGTTCTTTAGCTCGTTGACGGTTTTCCCGAACATTGGCTTTTCATCCTTCGGAACGCTTTTAAGCTCCTGCATCACCTTCGGAAGAAGCCCCTTGCGCCCAAGGTAGTCGATGCGCACCTGCTCGATCGCCGCCGCATCCGTTGCCGCCTGTGCCTCGCCCAGCGCCTTCGCCTTTAAATCGTTGAGATCCTGTAAATTCATAGTCGATCCTTTTTTGCCAACGGGTTGGAAAATCCGAGCCCCTATCTTCCTGTGTCTGGGAAATATGGCAATTGCTTTTTTACTGTTTTTCCAAGGGTGGCGGGGGATCGCGCAATCCCCGGCTTGACAATCCAAATATACACTGGCAAATGTATATTAACGAATGGAGGCACAAATGAAGGCAACGGCAAAGGATTTGCGCTACAACTTGAAAGGCGTCATGGAGTCGGTTGATCGCGGCGAGGAGGTTTTGATTACGAACCGCGGACGGGTCAAAGCACGGATTGTTCCTGTCGGGAAAGGGGTAGGGGAGCACGAACCCAATCCCTTCGCTGGCATGTGGAAAGATCGAACCGACATGAAGGATGTCGATGCACATATCCGCGAACTGCGCCGGGGGCGGTCGCTATGCTAGTCGATAGCGATGTACTCATATGGGCAAGCCGGGGCAACGCCAAGGCCGTTCGCAAGCTTGACAAGGAGGCGGGATTCTCGATTTCCGCTGTCACCTACATGGAGCTTTGCCAGGGCATGCGCAATAAAACGGAGTTGGCCGCCTTTAAGAAGGCACTCAAAATCTGGAAGGTTCAGGTGGTGCCCATCGATGAGGCGGTTTCCTACCAAGCCATGTTTTTCGTCGAGCGCTATTGCCTCAGCCATTCCCTGTTTTTGGCCGATGCATTGATCGCCGCCACGGCAGGGCATTTGGGCGAGCCCCTGCTGACCGCCAACGCCAAGCACTATTCCATGATACCGGAAATCACCCTCAAGTTGTTCCGTCCCGAATGATGCGCCGGGCTTTCCCCTGCGATTTTGGGACGGGACGGTTGGATGAAAGAATGGTTTTTCAAGGTTTTAATAATGGATGGGGTGTTAAATGAATGCGGCGCAAGCTATAGAATAGAGTGATAGCAGAATGAATGATGATTCTATGCTGGAAATTGGTGCTAGTGGTGATATGAGGCAATTTTGGATTGATCTCTTTAGGGAGAATTTCCGTCCAGAACCCGGAGGGGTGTTCGCTTTTTTTGGAGGGTATCAACGGAATTTGACAAACTTTTCTGTACCTTATGAATTAGTAATTCGCAGTCTAGTGGATTCAAATGAGCAACCGTGGTATGAAAACTATTTCCACATCATCTCCGAGAACAACGAAAAAACACGCCTCAAAGACTCGTTTCTAGAAATACTAAGGAAGTATGCGGAAATAGACGGCTCATCAGTTGCTGCTGCTGATAGATATTTTGAAACCGTTAATTTTGAAGCCTCCGAATCATACGATGCCGAGCAACTCGTGAGCTTGCTGGAGACTTTTCCTCAAAAATCATCCGTCTATATTCACTATGCAGATAAATATCGCTTTCCTGCTCTGGAAGCGGAAGGGCTTTGCGTTGGACGAACGTTGCAGGGGATGCCTTATCGGTTGAATGTCCAAGGAGAGTTGGGACGGTTGCATTATGAAAAACTGATAGATAAATCCCTTGAAATTGCCAGTAGCAGGCAACTCGTGATCATACTTGCATTTGAGGACATGTCGCAGTTTTCCCATTTCTCAGATGATCTGAAAGTTTGCGACTCATTGGCCGTTATGGATATTGCAGAACCCGCGGAAAATCTAAAAATACTGGATGAGCTGAGACATTGTTTGAAACACATTGATGAACTGAGTGTTGAAGATGCACTTGGACGCATATCTGCCATTGGTGGAAGTGCGCTAAATATGGCATCATTCCATTCTGCTATTTACAGGGCTAAAGGGTTGGCTTTTGAAGCATGGAGAATAATAGAACCTTTTGTGGATGAAATAATTGATTCGCAAAATACAGACCAGATTCTCTTTATTGCCCAGACGTCATATGCGGCCGGAAAACGGAAATATACCGAGCGGTCATTGCTACGCGCAGAGTCGTTAAATCCAACAGGTTTGGAACAGCTGAATACAATTTGTTTGATATGGAAGTCGTTAGGCGAGGAAAGCAATCGAATTCGTGTGCTGGAACAGATGGAGATGGCGTATCCGAATAGCCATTCAGTCAGGCTAGAAAAATTTCAAGAAGCTTTTCGGAATCGCGATTATGCTACGGCTAGGGAAATGTCCGTTTTATTTGGGGACAATTATCACATTGCTGTTTGCGATTGTTTCTCTTCTGATATTTTGCAGATCAAGCAGTTTCTGACCGCAGCGGATACACTCGGCGCGCGGACACGAGCACTGTATGATCTAGCTGAAGAATCTTATCACCGTGGGCGCTATGGTGCCGCTTGGCGTTTCCTGAAAAGATTAGACCTCACAAGCAATATCGTGGCACTAAAGTTCAAGATTTTAGCCAAACGGCTGATCAAGCAAGGCCAACCAAATGAGGCATTGGTTGAATATTTTTGTGAGTTGCTGTCATATGTAGCGTTAAATCCCTCTAAAAGGAGTGCTCGTTTCGCTTTCGAATCTTTTCTCGAAGATGAGTTGGAGGACTATTCTATACTTTCTCTTCTTCTGGTCGCTCTCGATAAAGGTGCCACTCAACTTTTTGTGCATGTAATGGAAAATAAAATGCGCAACGAGGTTCCTTGGCTAGATTGCAATCCTTCAGACAAGGACTTTGAGGACAGTGTTAAAGTTTTTTCTTCGCTTCTCGAAAGCTGTAGCACAAAAGAACATCTCCTCGGGATGGGAGATTTTCCTAGTGAAGTTTCTGAGAAGGCTTCGGATCGGATTTTGTATATATGGCTGAGAAGCTTGCAAGAGGATTCATCTTCGCCTGATGAGATGTCAACAAATTCAATTACGTGGCTAGCTGATTGACTCAAGTGCCCCTGTATATAGTATGACCGACATG
>CBDVCB010000075.1:0-13608 GCA_965372395.1 uncultured bacterium | reverse complement strand
GACCGGTGCGCGGCCGCTTCCGGAATAAAGGCGGAGGGTTCGATTTTCTGGATGAATACGCCTTTCGATTTAACCGACGGCTTTCGACGCACAGAGGGAAGCTATTCCATCGCCTAATCCAGCAATCCGTGACCTTGCGGCCAAAAAGTGCCGAAAATCTCTACGTTAAATACCACAATATACAGACTCACTTGAGACAATCAGCTAGCCACACGTACTTTATTCGACCACCCGAGACACCACCCGAGACAAAAGAATCGGTGGCATTTAAACCTTGCGAAACCGCGGAACCCTCCGTATATTCCGCGCCTTAATTAATCGGTAAGTGCCGGTTAGAAGCGAAGGCCACCTGACCTCGTGGTGTGTCAAAGCGGATTGTTTATAACTTGTTAAACCAGAAGGAGAGGATCAAATGACTGAGTCATTTACGAAAACCGTTGGCGTGCAGGATTTGCTTGATGCAGGCCTGCATTTCGGTCACCAGACCAAACGTTGGAATCCCAAAATGAAGCGCTATATCCACGGCGCGAAGAACGGGATCTACATTATCGACCTGAACAAAACCCTTTCGCAGCTCGAACTCGCGCAAACCTTCCTCAACGATATCATCCTGCGCGGCGAAAAAATACTGTTCGTCGGCACCAAGAAGCAGGCGCGCGAAATCATCAAGGAAACGGCGGAAGGCCTTGAGCAACCCTATGTGATCCACCGCTGGCTCGGCGGCATGCTGACCAACAACAAGACCATTCGCTCCTCCGTCTCCCGCATGCGCGAGCTCCAAAAAATGGAAAACGACGGCAGCATGGAGAAACTGCTGAAGAAGGAAATCTCCGTCCTGCGCCGCGAAAAAACCAAGCTGGAACGCAACCTGAGCGGTATCGCCAGCATGGAAAAGAAACCGGGTGCCCTGTTCGTGATCGATCTGAACCGCGAAAAACTGGCGATCGCCGAAGCCCACCGCCTGAATATCCCCATCGTTGCGCTGGTCGATACCAACACCGACCCGGACGAAGTCGACTATCCAATTCCGGGCAACGACGACTCGCTACGCTCCATTGGCCTGATTGCCGAGGTTCTTGGAGAAACCATTAAGCAGGCGCACGAAATCTACACGGCCAAGGCGAAGGCCGAAAAGGAAGCCCGTGAAAAGGTCGAGGCCGAAGAGCGTGAAAAGGCGAAAATCGCCCGCGAAGAACGCCAGAAGAAAGAAGCGGAAGATAAGAAGAAGCGTGAAGAGGTCCTGAAGAAAATCAAGGAGCAAAAAAAGAAGGCCGACGCCAAGAAGAAGGCTGAAGCCGATGCCGCAAAAAAAGCCAAGGCAGAAAAAGCGGCCAAGGAGGAAGTAAAGGAAGAAGCTCCCGCGACAGCCAAGACCGAAGAAGCCACACCGACTGTTGCAGAAGAACCGAAAGCCAAAGAGGCGAAGGTTGAAGAAACACCCGCTGTCGAAGTGCCTGCTGAAAAGGCCAAAGAAGAGGCTCCTGCCGACGAAGAGGAACTGAAGAAGATCGCGGAGCAGAAAAAGGAAGCCGCCGCCAAGAAAAAGAAGGCTGCCGCCGCCAAGAAAACCAAGGCTGAAAAAGAAGCTGCTGCCGCCAAGGAGGAAGTGACGGAAGAAACTCCCGCCGCAACCGAGGAAGCTCCTGCCGAAGAAACATCCGAAGAGAAAAAAGAAGCATAATTTAGAGAGGACTTAAATCAAATGGCTATTACAGCAAGCATGGTAAAGGAACTGCGCGACGCAACCAGCGTAGGTATGATGGACTGCAAAAAGGCATTGCAGGAAACCGATGGCGATTTTGACGCCGCCGTAAAAATCCTGCGCGAGCGCGGAGCCGCAGTGGCGGCTAAGCGCGCCAGCAAGGAAGCGAAGGAAGGCAATGTCGCGGCAAATGTCGCAGCCGATGCCCAAAGCGCCGCAATGATCGAAGTCAACTGCGAAACCGACTTCGTGACCCGCAACGAAGACTTCCAGGCGTTTGTTGCCGAGCTGCGCGATGAAGCGCTCAACCATGAAACCGACCAAATGGCCGAGGGCGTTGCCGATAGAATCACCGAAAAGATTTCATCCATCGGCGAAAAACTACAGCTGCGCCGCAACGTCAAGTGGACGGTTGAAGGCACCGGTTCGATCACCTCCTACATCCACATGGGTGGCAAGGTGGGCGTCCTGGTCGAACTCGGCTGTGAAAATGCCGACACCATCACCAATCCGGTCTACAAGGAACTCGCCAAGGACCTGACCCTGCACGTGGCTGCCGCCGCACCGCAGTATCTGACCCGCGATGAAGTGCCTGCCGAGTTGATTGAATCCGAGCAGGAAATTTTCCGCAAGCAGCTCGTAGGCAAGCCGGAAAACATCATCGACAACATCCTGAAAGGGAAAACCAACAAGTTCTTCTCCCAGATCTGCTTTGTCGAGCAGGGCTTCGTGAAGGAAGACAAGGTTCCCGTTACGGATCTGGTTGCCGAAAAGTCCAAGGAAATCGGCGACACCATCAGCATCAAGCGCTATGTCCGCTACCAGCTGGGAGCGTAGCCGCCCGGACATCCCGGAAAGCTCCGGATCATGAAAAAGTCCCCTCCTCAGGCGGGGGCTTTTTTGTGTCTATCCATAACGGGAAATTCCCATTTCATACTTAATGAAGTATGATGTGGAAAATCCGAAACCCCTTTGTTTACAGTAGTTTTATGAAAATTAAATTCATACTTCATTAAGTATGAACCCCGAATCGGAACTACCTCCCCAACCCTTCTGGCAGGGTTAGAACAAAGACCTTGATCTGGTCGCGCACCCTGCGGTATCCATCGAGCTGCGCCTCTTCGTTGCCCCCAGCCTCGGCGACGGCACGCGCCATCTTCGGTGGATCGTCAAAGCTGTGGTGAACCACCGTGGCGCTTCCGGGAAAGAGCGGACAGGTTTCGCGGGCATGATCACAAACGGTTACGACACAATCGAGATCCAGATCCATGAATTCATCGAGGTGCTGCGACTTTTGACCGGAGATGTCGACCCCCGCTTCGGCCATGACCTTGACGGCGCTGGGATTGAGGCCGTGGGTTTCGAGCCCGGCGGAATAGACTTCGATGGCATCGCCCTTCAGCGCGCGCGTCCAGCCCTCGGCCATTTGCGAACGGCAGGAGTTTCCGGTGCAGAGATACAAGAGTTTTATTTTTCCAGACATGGGATTTTCCTTTCGGTTTAAACTTTTATGAACCAATTCGTGGTGCGGTTGGCAAACCCAACGAGCATCAGCATGACGGGCACTTCGACCAGCACCCCGACGATGGTGGCGAGGGCGACGGGCGAGGTGGTGCCAAACAGGGCAATGGCGACGGCGACGGACAGCTCGAAAAAGTTGGAAGCTCCGATCATTCCTGCGGGGGCGGCCACATTGTGCGGAAGCTTGAACGCCTTGGCCGCGAGATAGGCGATGAAGAAGATCAGCACGGTCTGGAGGATCAGCGGAACGGCAATCAGGCCAATATGCAATGGGTTCTCTAGAATGACATTGCCTTGGAAGGAAAAGATAATAACCAGCGTCAGCAGCAAGCCAATGATGGTGATATTGCTGAATTTAGGCAGGAAGGTATTTTCGAAATAGTCCTTCCCCTTGGTCTTGAGCATGTGTCCCCGGGTCAAGGTGCCTGCCGTCAACGGAACAACCACGAAAAGCACCACCGAAAGGAAGAGCGTATCCCACGGAACAAAAATATCGCTCACCCCAAGCAGGAACTTAACAATGGGCACGAAAGCAACCAAGATGATGAGATCGTTGGTGGCCACCTGCACCACGGTGTAGGCCGGATTCCCCTTGGTCAGATGACTCCAGACAAAGACCATGGCCGTGCAGGGAGCCGCACCAAGGAGCACGGCGCCAGCCAAGTAGTCTTTCGCCAGATCCGGTGGAATGAGGTTTTTGAAAATGACATGGAAAAAGAGCCAGGCCAGGCCGAACATGGTGAAGGGTTTGATCAGCCAGTTGGTGATCCATGTAATAAACAGTCCTTGGGGATTTTTACCGACGTTCTTCACGCTCTTTAAATCGACCTTCATCATCATCGGGTAGATCATCGCCCAGATCAGGACGGCGACGGGGATCGAGACCCGCGCATATTCCAGCTTTCCGAGGAAGGCCGGAATGCCCGGCAGAAACTTCCCGATCAGGATTCCCGCCACCATGCAGAGGGACACCCACACGGTAAGGTATTTCTCAAAAAAACCGATCCCGGCATCTTCGTTCTCTTTTCTGCTCATCCTATATTCCCGGTTATCTTGGGCAGCACGCTTCGCCCCGCTGCATACGGCAGAGTTCTTCTCGTCCCAGAGCAATGATTTTTCCCAACGCCTTAAAATCCTCTTCCAGTTGATCCGAAGTTGAAAACGTTTTTTCCAACCACTGGAATACCAGCTCGTTATCGGATGACTCAACAAGACGGAAATAGACCCAGCGGCCATCCTTGCGGCTATCAACCAGTCCCGCATGATGCAATATGCTTAGATGACGCGAGGCCGTTGCGCCGGTTACCTGCAGCACTTCTGTAATCTGGCAGGCCACCAGTTCATCATAGCAAGTCAATGCGGCGACAATACGCAACCGATTCCGGTCGGAGAGTGCTTTGAGGATTCCCAATGTGTTTTTCATGGCGCCCTTATATTTCATTAATTAGCTAACTGTCAATATGTTCGTTTAAAAAACCACTGGACCCGGAACAAAAGCCTTTTATGGCTACGGGGCAGTGTAGATGAGGTAGAGGCCGCCAAGCAGAACGAGGAGGCCGCAGATTTTTTTTAGGATGAGGGCACCTTTGGAGCTTTCGTTCCAGTTCATGTAGCGTTGCACCAGTCCGGTGGAGGTTCCGGCCAGCACAATGACAGAACAGTGGCCGACGCCGTACATCAGCAACAGGCTGCCTGCATACAGGGGTTGTTCAGCACCGAGCTGGAATGTGATCCCAAGCATGGGTGCCATGTAGGCAAAGGTGCAGGGGCCAAGGGCGACCCCGAAGATTAAACCAAGTACAAAGGCCGCCAGCAACCCCTTACGTTTCATCCCAACCTGCCCGGAACCGCTTCCCGGCATGGGAATGACCCCCATCAGATGCAACCCAACCACGAAAAAGATAACAGCCACGAAATAGTTCCCGTAGCGACCGACATCGCCCATCATCCGTCCGGCGGTCGCAGTGATCGCGCCGATACCCGCAATTGTTAGCAGGATGCCGGTCGCAAACAGCAGGGAAATAAAGAAAGCCCGCCACGGGCTGGTACGCCCCTGTTCATCGATAAATCCGACAATCAACGGAATGCTAGCTAAATGGCAAGGGCTGAGGAGAATGCTCAGGATACCCCAAAGCAAAGCCGTCGACAGCGCAATCAGCGGCGTCCCCTCCACCGCATGCGTCAATGTTGTAAAAATCTGTTCCATGGAATCTCCTTCGTAATACGTGAGTCGTGATATGTGTGTTTTTTGCGTTCTCTGCGTTCCTTCGCGGCTAGTTATCCGCTGTTGGCTCGGTCAATTCAACGCCCAGTTCCTGCCACTTGGCTATGATGTCTTCGCGGGCGTAGAAGCCTTCATGCCTGAAAAGTTCCTTGCCTTCGGCATCGAAGAATATCTGCGTTGGAATCATCCGGATTCCATATTTTGCACCCACGGTTTGATCTTCCCAAACATCAATAAATTCCACATCAAGCTGTCCAGAAAAAGTTTCCGTCATTTCATCAAGGATTGGCGCCATTATCTTGCATGGAATGCACTTGCCCGCACCGAGATCAAGCAGCTTGGGAAGTGGCGTCTTCGCCACAGGAGCTTCAGTAATCGCGCTCTCCGGCATCATCTTTTCCTGAGGGATCGGCAACGTGCAGGCACCTTCCGCGCATCCGGGGGATACCGCCGTTTCATACTTCCGGTTCTTGATTCCCACCACAGCTACAACCGCGATGACCAATAGAGCAACTATTATAATATTTTTCTTCATTTGAATTCCTGTTTAAACATTCCCGTAAATTCCCAGCAAGGCAGTGATATCTGAATGGCAGCAACGACTCCTCGGGTTGAGTTCCTTACATCGGCCACCCAACCCTGCACGAGTCGCTTCTTCCACCGACTTGATATTCGATGCGCCGGCACGGATCGCCGCAACCACCGTACCTTTGTCCTCCTGGCTGCAGAAACAGACGATGCTGTCGTCCGGTTCTGCAGCCCAATTAATCGGTTCACTCATATGTCTTATCCTGCCAGTAGCACAGCACCGGCTTCGGCCACTTTACCGATATTTTCGTCGTTAACGGGAGTCGATCCCTTTTCCAACCCAAGGTCAGCCAGTTGAAGATGCTCGAATTCTGTAAAGTCCGCATTCTCCAACGTCGCCCTCACGCAGTTCAGCGGGCAGCCGTCGATCGCCAGAATTCTATCGGCGGTGGCGGTCTTCTTCATGATCGGCTCGATGCGCCCGCCAATTCCGGCGAGGCAGAACATGCACCCGTTTCCTTCCTTGGTCATTTTCCGTGCGGCCTTATCGGCCACGGCACCGACGTCTGCGGCTCCTGAGCAAGCGAACACCAGTTTCGGCCCGCCGCTACATACGTTGCTGTTTTCCGCTGTCATGGTTTCATCTCCTATTTCAGCATTTCCTTCACCTGTTCGACAGTAGGCACTTTGCCTACGATCTTCACCTCGCTGTCCACCGCCAGCGCGGGGGTCAACATCACACCAAACTTCATGATCTCGTTGAGGTCGGTAACCTTTACGATTTCGGCTTCGATGCCGAGTTCGTTCACGGCCGCCTCAGCTGCTTCCGCCGTCTTCTTACACTTCGGGCATCCCGTGCCCAATACTTGAATTTTCATTTTTCTGTCTCCGTTGTTCCTATGCAAACAAGACCCCGAACAGCATCCCGCTAACTGTAGCCATAACAATTACCAGTGAAACAAACACGAGGGTTTTCTTTGTGCCGAGTACACTGCGAATGACCAGCATGTTTGGAAGGCTAAGTGCCGGCCCGGCGAGCAGCAAGGCGAGTGCAGGACCTTTACCCATGCCGTTATTGATCAACCCCTGCAGAATCGGCACTTCCGTGAGCGTGGCGAAATACATAAACGCACCTGCAAATGAGGCAAAGAAATTAGCACGAAGCGAATTTCCTCCTACCGCTGTGGCGACCCACTCCGAAGGAATTAACCCCTCTTGCCCAACACGTCCCAACAACGCCCCAGCAATCAACACCCCGAACAGGAGCAACGGAAGAATCTGCTTGGCAAAACTCCAAGAGGAAGAGAACCACTCTCCTGCTTCAGCCTTGTCGGTGCTGGTGAATGCTGACAGTCCGATAACGGCGGAAGCAAAAGCCACCATCGGCTGTTCGGGAAAGGTGAGTGCGAATATGATCGTCGGCAATGCAGTTAGAGCGACCTTCCACCACTTGATATTAAACCAAAGCACGAGCATCACGCCCAGTGCCGCAGCAAATACCGAAGTAACGATCCACTTTGCGGAATAGATGGCTGCCCATAGTCCGGTGTCCAGATCGGGTTTCCCCCAGTTGGCAAAGACCAAGATGCCGACCATTGAAAAGAAGTACAGCCCGTTCTGCCAGAGTGGGCGGGACACTTCCTCGTCGGGAAGCATCATCTGCGCCGCAGCTTTTTCCTGCTCCTCTTTCCTGAAGATCAGATGCATCAGTAGACCAATAATAACGCTGAATGCCACGGCACCGACTGCGCGGGCAATACCCATCTGGGCACCAAGAATACGAGCAGTCAATGCTATGGCCAACACATTGATGGCCGGTCCAGAATAGAGAAAAGCAGTCGCAGGCCCTAACCCAGCGCCCATCCTATAGATTCCCGAGAAGAGAGGAAGTACAGTGCAGGAGCAAACCGCAAGAATCGTCCCTGAAACAGCAGCCACCCCGTAGGCCAACACCTTATTAGCCTTTGCTCCTAAATATTTCATCACCGACGCCTGGCTTACAAATACCGCGATCGCCCCGGCAATGAAGAAGGCGGGAACCAGACAAAGCAGCACATGCTCCTGCGCATACCA
The DNA here is from genome assembly GCA_965372395.1 of uncultured bacterium. GTDB lineage: Bacteria > Verrucomicrobiota > Kiritimatiellia > Kiritimatiellales > Pontiellaceae > Pontiella. The sequence continues at coordinate 5,560 of CBDVCB010000075.1, read as the reverse complement.
CTTTGCCAGATGCAGCGATTCCATCACCGCGTTGTCGAACCGCGCATTTCCTACCGGCAGATAAAAGAACGCCAAAAAGATTCCCATGATCCACGCCAGCTTTTTCCATTCTGTTTTCCAAGTCATCGTCGCCCCATTATGTCATTTGACCTTTTGACCAAATATTGTTCAAAAAATTATTTCAGCAGAACCGCAGCATGGGCTTCCGCATTGCTCTTAAGCACTTCTTCCACGCAGTGCATGAAATTCAAAACGCACGGCACCTTCAATTTATAGTATACTTGTTTGCCTCGCTTTTCGTCCTCGACAATGCCCGCCTGCTTCAACACCAACAGATGCTTCGAGATCGTCGAAAAGTCGGCATCGATCTTGTCGACAAATTCGCACACGCACATTTCACCATCCGCCAGCCGCTCCGCCATCCACAGACGCGTCGGGTGCGCCAGCGCCTTCAGCACCTTCGCCTTGGCCGCATATATCGATTTTTGCCTTGCCGTCATCGCATCTCCTCGATTCGTTATTTGGTAATATGTGCAAACATACTCCACCAAATCAACCCATTTTTCAGAAAAAAAACGGGCAACAGGCTTTGATTACCTCCCGGCGACTGGAGTATCTTTGCTTCTTTAAAGAAGCGAGGAGCAACCCATGTTTCCAGAAACCAGACTAAGACGCCTGCGCCAGAGTGCGGGGATTCGCAGCATGCTCGATACTCCCCTGCCCGGCCCGGAAAAGTTTATCTGGCCCGCCTTCGTGATCGATGGAGCGGCGAAACGCGAACCGATCGAGGCCATGCCCGGCCAGTCGCGGCTGAGCGCCGACCAATTGCTGATCGACCTTGAACCCGTGGTTGAATCCGGCATCGGCGGGATCCTTCTGTTTGGTTTGGTCGAAGACTCCGAAAAAGACCACGCCGGAACGGCGGCCTACAACGAAAAAGGTGTCGTCCAGCATGCCATCCGTGAAGTGAAGGAACGGTTTCCGGAACTGGTGGTGACGGCCGACGTCTGCGTCTGCGCCTATACCGACCACGGGCACTGCGGCCCGCTCACCGAAACCGGCGAGGTGGACAACGATGCCGCCAACGAAATACTCGCAAAAATCGCGGTTTCCTATGCCGCGGCCGGTGCCGATATCGTGGCACCGAGCGCCATGATGGATGGGCAGGTGCTGGCGATCCGCTCCGCGCTGGATGCAAACCAATTCGATCAAACCCTGCTGATGAGCTATTCCACCAAGTTTGCCTCGGCCATGTATGGCCCGTTCCGCGACGCGGAAAAGTCATCGCCCGGCAAGGGCGACCGCAAGGGATACCAGGCCTCGTACGGCGACCTGCGCACCGCGTTGCGCGAGTCGGAACTCGACGAGGCCGAAGGCGCGGACATGCTGATGGTCAAACCGTCGCTGTTCTATCTCGACGTGCTGGCACGGATCCGCGAAACCACCGACCTGCCGATCGCCGCCTACAACGTCAGCGGCGAATATTCCATGCTGCATGCCAGCGCCGAGCGCGGCTGGGGCGACCTCCAGGGCATGGTCCGGGAATCGACGGCGGCCCTCGTGCGCGCCGGGGCCGACATCTTGATTTCCTACTGGGCCAACCAGTACGACGCCCTCTTCCGCGACTAGTCCAGCTGCGCACCTTTACTCTGTTATGGTGATTACGACTTTATCCAACGCCCCGGTGAAAAGGAACGGGTCCTTGTAGATCTTCGAGACCTGCGTGCCGGTGTCGCGACCAATGTCGAAGGTTTCGGCCAGCGAGTAGGTGCTGATGTGCATTTGCGGCATTTCAACCTCGTCGACCTTTTCTCCATTCACATACAGCTCGCCGGTTCCGGCAAACTCTCCGGTCTTGATAAAGTTAAACTTCAGGTCGACCTTGCCTTTAGGCAGCTTCGGCGATTTAAGCCCGTAGTAGACGCCATCGAGGAAGTTGTAGTCGTAGTAGAGTCGCCGCCCCTTGATGAACATCGTGAAGCCGCCAGTCATCCCACCCACGCAAACAATGACACCCTCCTCCTTGCCGGTGATATCGATGGTGGTCTCGATCCTGTGCGAGCGGTTCTTTACTGGCGCCGAGGTTTTCTCGGCAATGCGCACCGCACCGGGGGCATAATAGGTGAACACCTTCTGATCGCCGAACAGGCGATCCTGCTGCTTGGCCAGCCGCGCGATCATGTCGTCGTAGAGCGGATAGACGTTGTATTTCCATGCCTCCTCATCGAAGATTTTTTGCAGCTCTTCCAGCTTGTCTGGATACTTGTCGGCGAGGTTGGTGCTTTCGGAAAAGTCCTCGGCCACGTGGTAGAGCTCCCACTCGTCCTGCTCGAACGGCAGGACGGTGTTCAGCACCCACGGCATGCGTTTGGCGTGCAACGTAACGGCCTTCCACCCATCCACCCAGATGGCGCGGTTGCCGAACATTTCATAATATTGCCGCTGCTTTCGGTTCGGCGCGTCGGGGTCGTTAAAGGCATATTTCATCGAAATACCATCGAGCGGTTGTTGTTCCACACTGTTATACGTTTTCGGCATTTCAATACCCGCCGCCTCAAGGATGGTCGGGGCAATATCGGCGATGTGGTGGTATTGGCTACGCACCTCGCCCTTAGCTTTGATGCCGTTCGGCCAATGCACGACCAGCGCATCATGCTGCCCGCCGCGATGCGAACTCTGCTTGAAGTAGCGGAACGGCGTGTTGCCGGCCATCGCCCAGCCGGCGTGGTAGTGGACATAGGTGTTTTCGCGGCCCCAGTCGGCATAGTGGCGCATGTTGGCGTCGAACGGGGTTTGCAGCCCGTTGAGCACGTAGGTTTCGTTGAAGGTTCCGGCCAAACCACCCTCGCCGCTCGCGCCGTTGTCGGAGGTCACGAAGATCAGCGTGTTGTCCAGTTCGCCAATCCGCCCGAGCGACTCGACCACCCGGCCAATCTGGAAGTCGACGTGTTCGAGCTGCGCGGCAAACGCCTCCATTTGCCGGGCGTAGAGCTTTTTCTCGTCTTCGTTGAGCGAATCCCACGCGGGGATTTCCTGGATGCGGTCGGTCAGCTGGGTATCCGCCGGAATCGCGCCGAGCCGCTTCTGGTTTTCCAGAATCGTCGCGCGCGCCTGGTCCCAGCCCATGTCGAACTTGCCCCGGTATTTTTTCAGATAGGCGTCGGGCGCGTGGTGCGGCGAATGCATCGAACCGGATGCCCAGAGCATCATGAACGGCAGGTCGGGCTTGATCGACTTGTGTCCGGTGATCCATTCAATCGCACGGTCGGCCAGATCCTGGTCGAGGTGGACGCTCTTGCGGTAGGGCTCCGGGGTGTGGTCGTTCCACATGACCGGAACAAACTGGTGCACGTCCGCCGCCATGAAGGTGTAGGCATGCTGGAAGCCCTCGCCGCTCGGCCAGCGATCGAACGGGCCGACCTGCGAAACTTCGTAGAGCGGGGTGTGGTCCCACTTGCCCAGCGCATAGTTGATGTAGCCATGCTCGGCCAGATAGTTGGCGACCGATTTGGCACTCTCGGGCATGATGGCGTTGTAGCCCGGGAAGCCCATGGCCGTCAGCGCATGCGAACCGAGCCCGATGGAGTGGGGATTGCGTCCGGCCATGAGCGAAGCACGCGTCGGCGAGCAGAGTGCTGTGGTGTGGAAATTATTGAAACGAAGCCCGTTCGCCGCCAGCTTGTCGATGTTCGGCGTTTCGGTCAGCCCGCCAAAACAACCGATCTGACCGAACCCGGTGTCGTCGAGCAGGAAGATAATCACATTCGGCGCGCCCTCCGGCGGGGTCGGATCGGTCGGCCACCACTCCTTGGATTCTTCGTAGGACCGGGCGATCTTGCCCTTGAATTCTCCGGCATGGACGGCAAGTACCGTCAATAGTGCAACTGCTGTGACCACGAACCATGACCGCTTCATTTTGTGCCTCCTCTTGATGATTGCCTCTCAGCGAGAAACCGGATTATAGGACCCATTCCATCCTATTCAACGTCAAAAAGATAAAATAAGGAGAGGGATTCGAAGATTAGGTTTTCGAAGTCCCAATGCAGGAAGCCACCAACGAGCCGGACGCATCCTCCACGCGAGTGGTAAAGGCCGGAAGGGCGATGGCGATGCCTTCGGCCTCGAAGGCGTCAAGAATCTGGCGGTTTACCATGTCGGCATGAGCCGTGAATTTCCAATACTCCGGCGGGTGGTACCAATAGATCATGCGCAGTTCGAGGTGGTCGCGCTCGAAATCGTTGAGCCAGACGCGGGGCGGAAATTCCGGGTTGAACCCTTCGTGGTCCTTCAAGAGCTCCTGCACGATTTCGACTGCTTTTTTCGCCTTGAAAGAGGTGATGCCGATCGATAGCGGAATATCGGTGACCCGTCGAATGAAGGGACGGCGGCCAATGTTTTCGATGTCGGTCTTCGCCATCTCTTCGTTGGGGATAATGGCTTGGTGGCCGTTGAGCAGGCGGAGCCGGGTGGAACGCAGGCCGACTTCCTCGACGACGCCGTCGTAGTGCTTGATCCTAATGCGCTCCCCCACGATGAAAGGCTTGTCCATGATCAGCATGATGCTGCCGAATATATTCTTGAGCACGTCCTGCGCGGAGAGCGCGAGCGCCGCCCCGGCCACTCCGGCACCGGCCAACAACGACGAAAGCGGGATACCCAGATGCTGCCCGCCTTGGAGCAACAGCACCATCGCGAAGATGAACCCCATCAAGCGGCTCATAATGCGAATCAGCTGCGCATCAACACTCTGCGACTTGATGTGGGGCGCGGAAACAATCACCTCGCCCACGCGGCGGCCAATGCCCAGCACCACCACCATGCTGCAAAAGAGGGTCAGCAGCCCAAGATTGAATTTGACCACGTAGAGTGTCGATCCGGAAATCACCAGTTGATCCGTGATGACATCAATCGCCTTCATGGGAACAAGTACGGCCATGATGGGAAACGCGAGTCCCAGCACATATTTAACCAGTCCTCCCGCAGCCCCGCCGCGCGAAACACGGCGGCCCAGAGCGTAGATCATAGCCATAAGTAGAAATACCCCAAGCAGCACCACCACAATGCCGATCCATTGCCAGGTCGCCTGTCCATTCTTGCGTTCCCGCATGGAGGCCGGCAACCAATTGACCACCTTCGCCAGCCACTTGCTGCCGGGCGAGGTTAGGTAGGATGTTGCAAACCCTTCCGTTGCCCCTTTTTTATAGGGCAGATGCGCCACGCGCTGAAAAAATTCCCCCGCGCGTTCCACTGTGGCGGGACTAAACTGGTAGGATCCTTCGAGCGACCCCTCTTTGATCAGATGGAGCGTAATCTCGGTGTTGGGGATCGTCCACCGTTCGATCAGCGAACCATCCTCGTTCGTCATCGCCTTGCGGTCGGGAATGTTCTTGTCCTTCGGAAGCTCGATGCGGTCGAGCACCTCCTTGAGTGCCACGGCCGCCTCCTTGGCGGAGTTGTCGCGCCGGAATTCGGCAATCGCGCTTAGATCCATGCAATGCTTGATATTGCGGACGGCTTCACTGACTTCCATCCGTGCCTGAACATCAGCCGCGTTCCGCCC
>CBDVCB010000074.1:0-13811 GCA_965372395.1 uncultured bacterium | reverse complement strand
TTGGTGTTTCAACTACTCCACCTCTCCGCCCAGTTGTTCCATATGCTGCCAGAATTCGGGATAGGAGGTATCCACGCAACCGACGTTTTCAATCGTGATAGCCCCATCGCTGAAACTGTTAAGAATGGCGATCGACATGGCGATGCGGTGGTCGCCGTGGCTGTCGATGGCGACGTCGGGGGTTTTTAGGTTCGTTGGCCCTGAGACGATCATGCCGTCTTCCTGTTCATCGACCTCGACGCCGAAGAGGCGGAGGTTTTTCACGACTTCCGCAATGCGGTCGGATTCCTTGACGCGTAGTTCGGCGGCATCGCGGATCTCTGTTTTCCCCTCGGCCAGCGCTCCGGCGACGGCAATGATCGGAAGCTCGTCGATCAGGTTGGGGATTTCGTCGCCCTCGATGACGGTGCCTTTCAATTGCGCGCCGCTCACTTTGATGGTTCCGTAGGGGTCGCCCTGCCCTTCCGTCACGGTGACTTCGATATCCGCGCCCATGCGGCGCATGACATCGAGCAACGCGGTACGGCGTGGATTGAGGCCCACGTTTTCAAGCACCAGTTCCGCGCCCGGACGGGCGGCGATGGCCACGATCCAGAAGGCGGCCGATGAAAAATCGCCCGGCACCACGAAGTCGCGCGCCTTGTATTTCGGACCTTCGGAACCAAAGCCTTCGATGGAAATTTCCAGTCCGTCAATGGTGATTGGAATGCCCAATGCCTGAAAAAGTTTTTCGGTGTGATCGCGCGTCGGGCGCGGCTCGATCACGGTGGTTTTGCCTTCGGCAAAGAGCCCGGCGAGCAGGACGCATGACTTGACCTGAGCCGAAGCCATCGGCAAGAGATAACCGATACCCTGCAGTTTTCCGCCGCAAATCATCATCGGCAACGTGCCGCGTTTTCCGGTCAGGCCAATGTGCGCGCCCATCAGTTCCAACGGATGGCGGATGCGGCCCATCGGGCGCGTGGAGAGCGACTTGTCGCCGATCATGGAGACCTCGACGCCCGCGCCGGCAACAAGGCCGGCGAGCAGGCGCGTGCCCGTCCCCGAGTTGCCCATGTCGAGCGGTTCATCCGGTTGCTGAAGCTTGCCCGCCACGCCGGTGATGTAGAGCGCATCGTCGCGAAACTCCGCCTTTGCGCCCATCTGCTCCATCGCCGAAAGCGTACTGCGCGCATCCTCGCCGTTAAGGTAGCCCGTTACTTTCGAGGTGCCGTCCGCCAGCGAAGCGAGCATCGCCACGCGCTGGGAAATACTTTTGTCGCCGGGAACCCTTACGGTTCCTTCCAGCTTTGCTGGGAAAACGGTTTTCGACTTCATCGCTTTAGAAACCTATTGAGTTCAAGGATTTGGTTGCGGTCGGCGGCGGCGGTTTCGAGCCAGGTGCGGATATCGTCGCCGTTTCCGTCGCGTAGAATTTTGATGAGTCCCTGCAGCTCTTCGTGGAAGCGGTCGAGTTCGGTTTCGAGCGCGGCGCGGTTGGTGTCGATGATATCGACCCACATATCGGCGGAGCCGGACGCCACGCGCGTGGTGTCCTTGAAGCCCGTGCCGCAGAAGTCGGCCTTCTTGGCCGGATCGCCGTCGGCGACCGAACGCGCAAGCGCGGCGGCGACCATGTGCGGCAGGTGGCTGGTCGAAGCCAGCATGGCATCGTGCTGTTCGGGTGACATTTCGACCACTTCCGACCCAACGGCCTTCCAAAGATTGGAAATCACCAGCGCCCCTTCGGATGGGCAAACCACGGTGAGGCGCCCTTCGTACAAATCCGGATCCCCGGCCTCGATGCCGGTCTTCTCGGAACCCGCGATGGGATGCGATCCAACAAAATGGGCCGCGCTGTTTTTAAACAACGGCTCCATGGTTTTGAGCAATTCGGACTTGGTACTGCCGACATCCGTTACCACCGCGCCGGGCTTGAGGGCCGGAACAATCTGCCCCGCCAGCTTGGCAATGGTCCAGATGGGAACGCAGACCACGACAATGTCCGCCTCGCGCACCGCCTCGGAAGGATCGGCGAACACTTCGTCAGCGATGCCGCTTTCCAAGGCTTGCACACGGGTTTCCTCACGGCGGGCATAGCCGAGGATGCGGCCCGTAAACCCGCGCTTTTTCAGTCCGAGCGCCAACGATGCGCCCATCAGCCCGATCCCAAGAATGGCTATGTTCTGCTGACTGTCCATAAATCTGATTCCAAAAAAAGTGAACGGGCATTCTCCAAGGTTTGGACATTATTTCAACCAAAATCCTTGAGACCGCGCCTCTCAACAATAATGTACCGTTTCGGTTCTATTTAGTTGACAATCCTGCATTGCATCTCAATATGGCGTTAATTAAAAAACAATCGGAGGTTTACCATGCCATACGAACTACCAGCACTTCCCTACGCATATGATGCGTTGGAACCACACATTGATGCGCGTACGATGGAGATCCATCATTCCAAGCATCATCAGGCGTACGTCAACAACGTCAACGCCGCCCTTGCAGGCACGGAACTGGAAGGAATCGAAGTTTGCGAACTTTGCAAACGCCTTGACGAGCTTCCGGTCGAGAAGCAGGCGGCCGTGCGCAACAATGGCGGTGGCCATGCCAATCATTCCTTTTTCTGGGAGGTGATGAGTCCGAATGGAGGGGGCCTTCCGGGAGGAGCACTTGCGGAAGCCATCGACGGAAGTTTCGGAAGTTTTGATGCGTTCAAGGATGAGTTCAGCAAGGCGGCCGCCACGCGGTTTGGTTCCGGCTGGGCGTGGCTCTGCAAGCACGACAGTGGAAAGCTGAGCATTTGCTCCACCCCGAACCAGGACAATCCGTTAATGAAGGATGTCCCCTGCGACGGGACTCCGATCCTCGGGCTTGATGTCTGGGAGCATGCGTACTATCTGAACTATCAGAACCGTCGTCCCGACTACATTGGTGCATTCTTCAATGTCATCAACTGGGAGAAGGTGGCGGAGTTCCATGCAAAATAAGCTAGCGGAAAGAACGATCCTGCTCGCTGGAAACAACCCCGCCACCTTGGCGGGGTTGTTTTGCATCGGGGCTTTGAAGTGCGTTGGCCGGGTATTTTCCGGGCCATATGATGGAAATCGCACGATTTAGGTATTTTAATGCTGAAATACCCAATTAACTGTGATTTATATTCCGCAAGCTAAAGATCAGGCGAGTACAGGAGGGATGAAACATCCCTTTGTTGGATTGGCGAAAGCGGAGACAGGATTTGAAGCCGACAGATACAAGCAATCCGGAATATTTCCACAAGGTGGTCGATTGCCAATTCGCCTGTCCGGCGCACACGCCGGTACCGGAATACATCCGCCTCATCGCTGCCGGCCGATACGCCGATGCCTATATGGTCAACTGGGAATCGAATGTTTTCCCAGGCATTCTTGGCCGCACCTGCGACCGCCCCTGCGAGCCCGCCTGCCGGCGCGGCCGCGTCGAGGACAAGCCCGTGGCGATCTGCCGCCTCAAGCGCGTCTGTGCCGACATGAAGGGTGCGATCAAGGAACGCCTGCCAAAGATTCCCGAACAAAAAAACGGCCGCCGCATTGCACTGATTGGCGCAGGCCCCTCGTCGCTGACCGTGGCGCGCGACCTGATGCCGCTGGGCTACGAGATCGATCTCTACGAAGCCACCGCCAAGGCCGGCGGCTTCATGCGCCAGCAGATTCCTTCGTTCCGGTTGCCGGAAACAGTCATCGACGAGGAAACCGGCTATATTCTGGACATGGGGGTCAACGCATTCTTCAACACGCGCGTCGAGAGCATGAAGGGGCTGATCGGCGAAGGCTACGATGCCGTGTTTGTCGGCTCCGGCGCACCCAGCGGCCGCATCCTCAAGCTTCCGGGCTATGAGGGCGATGGCGGCGCGAACATCCGGGTTGGCGTGGAGTGGCTGTCCGAGGTGGCATTCGGGCACCTGACAGAAGCCCCAAAAGACGTTGTCGTGCTGGGCGGCGGCAACACGGCGATGGACTGCTGCCGCACCGCCCTGCGGCTCGGCGCCGAAAACGTCAAGGTTTTGATTCGTACGCCGATCGACGCCATGGTGGCCTCGCCATGGGAAATCGAGGACACCCAGACCGAGGGCATTCCCATCCTTGAAAACCACAATCCCATGGAATACGTGGTTGAAGACGGCCAGCTCAAGGCGATGAAGTTCGAGATGATCGAATATTCCGTCGCTGGGGACGGTACGGAGGTCTTCACGCCGACCGGCGAGGCGAACATCGTGGAATGCAGCCTGGTGCTGCTGGCCATCGGCCAAGCCAACGCCTTTGCGTGGATCGAACCCGACACCGGAATCGAGTTTAATAAAACCGGGCTGGCAAAGGTCGACGACCTCACCCTCCAGTCCACCAACCCCAAGGTGTTCTTTGGCGGCGATGCCGCCTTCGGCCCGAAAAACATCATTACCGCCGTGGCGCATGGGCACGCGGCCGCGCTTTCGATCGATCTATTCCTGGACGGGAAGGACCTCAGGGATCGCCCGGGTCCGGGCACCACCCTGATCAGCCAGAAAATGGGCATCCACGACTGGAGCTATGCAAGCATGGTGACCGAGGAAGAGCGCCATGCCGTCCCGCATGTCGACCTCGACGCCGCGATCCACAGCCACAAGCTCGAGGTGGAACTGGGCTTCGATGCCTCCACCGCCTTCGAAGAAGCGCAGCGCTGCCTCAACTGCGATGTCGAAACGGTTTTCACCGCCGAGAGCTGCATCGAGTGCGACGCCTGCATCGATATCTGCCCGGTCGACTGCCTGACGTTTGCTGAAAATGGAGAAGAGGCCGACATGCGGCGCAGGCTGAATGTTCCGGCCCACAACCTCTCGCAGGATCTTTTTGTTTCGCAAGACCTCTCGACCGGTCGCGTGATGGTGAAGGACGAGGATGTGTGCCTGCATTGCGGGCTATGTGCCGAGCGCTGCCCCACCTCAGCATGGGACATGCAGAAATTCCTCTACATCACTCCCCGGGCTGGACAAGACAGATGAGGGCAGAACATTTTCCAGGAACCGAAAATACGCAATACGCAGTACTGTAATACGCAATAGGGGCTCCCATGAAGCGCGACATCGTTACCAACCAGTTTGTCATCAAGTTCGCCAACGTGAACGGCACCGGATCGGCCAGCGCCAACCGCCTGTTTTCCAAAGCCATCTTCCGCATGGGCGTGCCGATTGGGCCGAAAAATATTTTCCCCTCCAATATCCAAGGGCTACCCACGTGGTACGAGGTGAGGATCAACGAAGACGGCTTCCTCGGCCGCCGCGGCGGAATCGATATCATGGTCTGCATGAATCCGCAGAGCCTGGAGCGCGACATGGCCGAAGTGGAAAAGGGCGGATATTTCATCTATGATTCCTCCAAGCCGCTCGACCCGCGAAACCTGCGCGACGACATCGACTTTATCGGCATCCCGTTCATGGAGCGCTGCCGCGAAACCTACCAGGAAGAACGCCAGCGCCTGCTCTTCCGCAACATCATGTATGTCGGTGCGCTCGCCGCGCTGCTCGACATGGAACTCGAGGTTCTCACCAAACTGATAAGCGACCAGTTCAAAGGCAAGGAAAAGCTGATCGCCCCGAATATCCAGGCCGTGGAAATGGGCTACAACACCGCCAAGGAACTCCACGCATGCCCGATCGCCTATCGCATCCAGCGTCGGGACAAGGTGGGAAACCAAATCCTGATGGACGGCAACGCCGCCTGCGGGCTCGGAGCGGTCTACGGCGGTGCCACGGTGGCCGGATGGTATCCCATCACCCCGTCCACCTCCGTTATCGACAGCTTTGCCAAATTTTGCCGGAAACTGCGCATCGACCCGGATACGGGGAAGAAAAACTTTGCCATTGTGCAGACCGAAGACGAACTGGCCGCCATTGGCATGGTGATCGGGGCCTCGTGGAATGGCGCACGCGCCTTCACGGCCACAAGCGGCCCCGGCCTTTCGCTGATGACCGAATTCCTCGGGCTGGCCTACTTTGCGGAAATCCCGGCGGTGCTCATCGATGTCCAGCGGGCCGGGCCTTCGACCGGCATGCCGACGCGCACGCAGCAGTCCGATGTGCTCGCGACCGCCTATGCCTCGCACGGCGACACCCGGCATATCTGCCTCTACCCCTCCACCCCGAAGGAATGCTTCGAACTGACCGCCACCGCGTTCGATCTGGCCGAACGCTTCCAGACGCCGGTCATCGTTCTTTCCGACCTCGATCTGGGCATGAACGACAACCTGTCCGACCCGCTGGAATGGGACGATGCGCGCACCTACGACCGCGGCAAGGTATTGACCGAGGCGGATCTTGAAAACATGGAGGAGCGGTTTGGCCGCTACCACGATGCAGACGGCGACGGCATTCCCTTCCGCACTTATCCGGGCACCCATCCCACCAAGGGGTCCTTCTTCACGCGCGGCACCTCGAAGGACGAATATGCGGTCTATACCGAATCGGGCGAAAAATATGTCGCCAACATGGAACGGTTGATGAAGAAGTGGGAAACCGCGCGCAAACAGGTTCCGCCCCCGGTGATCCGGAAGACCGACAAACCCTGCACGGTCGGCGTCATTCATTATGGAACCAGCGAGGCCTCGACGCTGGAAGCCCTCCACCTCCTCGAAGCCCTGCACGGCATCTCGCTCGACAGCCTCGGCATCAAGGCGTTTCCCTTCCCGGAAGAGATCGCGGGCTTCATCGAACAGCACGACTATGTCTTCGTGGTGGAACAAAACCGCGATGCGCAAATGCGCGAACTGCTGATCAGCGAACTCGATTTCAACCCCGAAAAACTGATCCCCGTGCTGCACTACGACGGCAGCCCGATTACCGCCCGCTTCATCCGCCACCAAATCCGCGACTGGATCCTGCGCACCACCACCTCGCCGCGTAGAAGAACCGGGATCAATTAGGCAAAATGATTATGGGCCAAATAATTTCCAGATACTGGATCCATTCAGGAGTGAACCATGAGCTATGAAATCCCCGCCTTCCGCCACCCGAACCTACCCACCAACAAACTGGGCTTCACGACCAAGGACTACGAAGGTGCCGTGTCGACGCTCTGCGCCGGATGCGGACACGATTCCATCAGCGCCGCCATCATCGAAGCCTGTTTCGAGATGTCCATCCCGCCCCACCGCGTCGCCAAGCTCTCCGGCATTGGCTGCTCCTCGAAAACCCCCACCTATTTCCTCGGCAACTCGCACGGATTCAACACCGTGCATGGCCGCATGCCCTCCGTCGCCACCGGAGCAAACATGGCCAACCGCGACCTGCTCTATATTGGCGTTTCGGGCGATGGCGACACCGCCTCCATCGGCATGGGGCAGTTTGCCCACATCGTGCGGCGCAACGTCAACATGGTCTATATCTGCGAAAACAACGGTGTCTATGGACTTACCAAGGGACAGGATTCCGCAACGACCGACATTGGTTCGACCAGCAAAAAAGGCGAACCCAACGCCCTCGAGCCCATCGACCTCTGCGCCATCGCCCTCCAGCTCGGCGCCACCTTCGTGGCCAATAGTTTTTCCGGCGACAAAAAACAACTCGTCCCCATCATCCAAGCCGCCATCGTCCACAAGGGCTTCGCCTTCATCAACGTAATTTCGCCCTGCGTCACCTTCAACAATGTTCCCGGATCGACCAAGGCCTACGACTATATCCGCCAGCACATGGCCTCCACCAACACCGTCGACTATGTCCCGCCCGCCGAAGAGATTACCACCGACTATGAAGAAGGTACCGACGAGTTCGTCACCATGCACGACGGTTCCGTCATCAACTTGCACAAGATCGACCCCAAGCTCGACATCCACAGCCGCCGCTCCGCGCTGTCGTTGATGCAAGAATACAAAGCCGAAGACAAAGTGCTCACGGGACTGCTCTTCATCGATTCCGACTCGCAGGAGATCCACGAAACCATGAACACCACCGACATCCCCCTGCGCGAGTTGACCGAAAAGCAACTTTGCCCCGGCACCGCCAATCTGGATACGATCAACCAGCTCCTTCGCTGACCCGACCCCCCGGGACAATCCAGAGTGCATCCTCGCTCTCCGTGGCGGTTCAGTGCGACATGGATCGCATCCGCTCCTTTGATACCGGGCATGCTCAACCCGATGGTTAGCCGTCCTCTTTTTTAGTCAGAACCCGATAACTGCCGCGCAAAACCAAGAGGTTTTCGGTTTTAAGCTGATCGTTTTCCGAACGAAGAACCATGCCCTCATCAACCATCCGATCAAAATGTTCCCGTGTGAAACCCATATCGCGCATTATACAGGAATGCGTTCGACAAAGACACGTCATGCCTTGACTTAATAGGCGCAGACGCGGCCCGCGCAGATCCACTGGCTCCACCGCCAGCACCACCTTCAGGTTTTTATTCATGTGAAACATCGTCGACTCCTTGGTTGATTTAAAGTCGGCGATTTTAACTCATTTTCAAAATTCGGGCAGGAGGTGGTCGAAAAGACGCATACAGATGAAACAAAACAAATCAGGACAAATGCCGATGCGCTTGGTGACCCATGCAAAGAGAAAAAGGCCGCGCCGAAGAGCCGGCGCGGCCTGTGGGTTTCCCTGGGGCAGGAAGCTATTTGGTGAGTTTAAGCGCTTCGACTTGGCCTTGGCGGGCGTAGTCGGCGGCTTCGGCGAGGATGCGCGCGGCCTCCTGCGGAGCGTGGAAGCCCATGGAGTTTTCGGCGGCGATGTAGTCGAGGCGCCATTGTGCCTTGCGCTGGAGCTCCAGGGCGGGCTTGAGCTGTTCGACCGTTGCTCCGGATTTCTTGGCGGCGTCGACGGCATCGAGCAGATCCATGAGAGCGGCACCGCCGCGCTGCAGGAGGTTGTAGTTTTTTTCCTGGATGGTGTCGACGCGCGCCAGAATTTCCGCTTCGGAAAAATGGTGGCAGGTCTGGCAGGCGCGGTTGACGTTCAATAGCGGGCTGCGTACCCAGTGGTCGGAAATCTTGGAGGCACCGTCGCGCATGTAGGGCATATGGCAGTCGGCGCAGGCGACACCGCTGCGGGCGTGGATGCCTTGGCTCCAGAGTTCGAACTCGGGATGCTGTGCCTTGAGGATTTCCGCACCGGATTCCTTGTGCTTGTAGTCGAAAAAGCGGGAGCCGTCGGGGAGCACGGTTTCGTCCCAATACTTTTCGAGGTCGTCCATCTTCAGGCCGTTGCCCCACGGGAAGGTGAGCGGCATGGCGCTGGAGCAGTAGTATTCGACGTGGCACTGGCCGCAGGCGAACGAACGCATTTCGGTGCGGGTGGCATCGATGTTTGGATCGTATGGAGTCTTGCGCGAACCTTGCCGCCAGATTTCGATGGATGGAATGGCCGGGACGGGGGCGTCGGACTCGGCGAGTTTCTGGATGCCGACGATGAAGGCCGGGCGGGTTACGCGTAGTTGCATGGAGTCGGGGTCGTGGCAGTCGACGCAGGAGACGGAGTGGCCGTGGCCCATGTCGTGCACCATCTTGTTGAGTTCCTGATAGGACATGGCGTGGGTCTTGTTCATTCCAACCAGTGCGTCGCCGTCGCCGAGCTTGCGGTAGACCGGCATGATGGCGGCATGGCAGTGCATGCAGGAACCGGACTGCGGCTTGGTTTGGCGCTTGGTGTTTTCTTGATCGGTGAGCATAAAGGCGTGGCCGCGACGGTCGCGATAGTCGATCGAGAAGGCGTAGCCAAGAAACATGCGCTTGAGCCATGGGTCGCGCTCGATTTTCTCTTCCGGCAGGGCTTCGCTGCCGCCGTGTCCGCCAAAACGAGTGCTGGTGGTGAGCGCGGTCCGTTTGTAGGAGTCGTACTGCTTGGGCCAGTTTTTCCCCCAGACGGCTGGGTCGGTGGTATCCTCGGTAACTTCCACCAAGCGGACGTATGGATTCCTGCCCTCGCTCTTCCGCTCGAAAATATTGGTCAACAATGCGGCCACGGCCACGGCAGCGATCGCCACCACGACGATGATTCCAATGAATAGTCCCGCGCTTCCCGATTTTTTCTTTAGTTCACTCATGGTTTTTCCTTTCCCTTTTTACTCCGCGATCTGCTCCGCCAATGCCTACCGGCAACGCACCGTGGCCCACCGATGCATGGCAATGGATGCAGCTGACTGCATCCGGGTTGGTTATGTCCCTCTTGAATAGTTCATGAACCATATCGTCGTGGCACCCCACACAGTTGTGCTGCAGGATTCGGCTATTCTTTGCCTTGATCATGATGGGTTCCTGAAACTCCTGCGTCGTGAAAGCCTTGGAGTGGTGGTAGCCGTTCTCGGCCTTGGCGATATATTTGGCCACGAAGGTGTGCGGCAGATGGCAGTCGACACATCCGGCCACGGCGTGGTGGCTCGACTTTTGCCATGAATCATATTGGGGCGTCATGATATGGCAGTTCATGCAGGCCTTGGGATCGGTGCTGAAATAGGACAGGCCCTCGGCATACTTGAAAGTGAATGCCCCGGTTCCAATCAACAACCCGAGCAGACCGGCCAGTATCGTTGCCTTTTTATTCAGAACCATTTCATACCCCTTGATAAGCAACTCTGCGACAAGATGAAGCGGATATTCCCAAGTATTACGCTCATGTTACACATGTTTAGTTTTCGGAGAGTGCCGAATCCAACCGGGCATTGGAAGCGGGAACTCGCAAAATACCAAATTAGAATTGAATTTCATTAAGCAGCCCTATTATCCTCACTGAAATTTACATGGGAGAGCACCTTCTCTACCCCGCCCTGACGAAGAATCTTGCTGAACGAAATTGGCCTGCGATCAAATTAAAAGATCCTTATGAAAACAGCCGACCACACCACAGGCAAACCCCACCTCAAGACCTATTTAGTGAATGTCCTTGGCTGCAAGGTCAATCAATATGACGCCCGTCAGATCGAACAACTGCTTGAGGGCTACGGACTGGCCAAAGCCAAAATAGCGGACGATGCAGATGTGATCATTATCCACACCTGCGGGGTGACGGCCGCCGCCGCGCAGAAATCGCGGCGGACGATCCGCCGAATGCAACGCGACAATCCCCTCGCCCATGTGGTTGTGACCGGTTGCGCGGCGAACGATGAACTAACACAGGTCGATCAAGACCCTGTGTTTCGCGTACCCGCCGGTTCCGACTGGCTCCGGCACCTCGCCGAACAGCTCGACCAGCTTGACATGCCCAACGCCAACCAGGCCAAGACCATTGAAACCGACGCCTTTGCGGTCTCCAATTTTGGCGACCACACCCGCGCGTTCCTGAAGGTGCAGGATGGCTGCGACATCGGCTGCTCGTTTTGCATCGTCCCGCAACTCCGCAAGGAACCGCGCGACAAAACCATCGAAGCGGCCGTGCACGAAGCCACCCTGCTCACCGAAAACGGATATCGTGAGATCGTCGTCACTGGTGTCAGCGTCGGCCTCTACGGCCGCGAAACCGGCTCGTCGCTCGCCGAGCTGCTGCAGCACCTTGTCGAAATCCCAAACATGGGAAGAATCCGCCTCTCCAGCCTGCACCCCGGCGAGCTCACCGACGAATTGCTCGGCGTCTGGGCCGCCTCGCCGAACATCATGCCGCACCTGCACCTATCGCTTCAGTCGGGATCCGACGCCGTGCTGCATGCCATGCGGCGCGGTTATACGGCCGCCGAATATTTCGCCGCCGTCGAGCGCGCCCTCGCTGCGCTCGACCATCCCGCCTTCACCACCGACATCATCGTCGGCTTCCCCGGCGAGACCGACACCTACTTCGACGAGAGCTACGACTTTTGCAAAAAGGTCGGCTTCTCGCAGATGCATATCTTCACCTACTCCCCGCGCCCGAAAACCGTCGCCGCCAAAATGCGCCGCCAGGTCAACGGCGCCATCGCCGCCGAACGCAGCGAACGGCTGCGCCAACTTGGCGACGGAATGGCGCTGGCCTACCACAACCAATTCCTCGGCAAGCCCATCGAGGTTCTGGTGGAGCGGGCAAAGGAAGGAATGGCGCAAGGCTATTCCGAGCACTATGTCCCCGTTCGGTTCCCGTCCACCAACGACCTCAAAGGGCAGGTGGTCGGCATCACGGCCGCCAAAGCCGATAAAAGCGGCCTCTCGGGAATAGAATAATCTTTAAACCACCCCCTTCGCTCCTATAATCCCCTGCAATCGACTATGAAAGAAATGGATAACAATCTAGACGGCGAAATTCGCCTGTGGCAGGAAAAGCTTTTCAAGCGCTCCATCCGCCGCACCCGCAAACTGGACAAGATCGAGGCGCTGATCGGCAGCACGGCGGGCCGGCAATGCCTGGAAATCAGTTCTGGAGACGGCATGGTTAGCACCCATCTGCGCAGCCTCGGTGGAAGCTGGAGGACCGCCGTATCCACCGAGAGCGCCGCCGACTCCATTGGCTACAGCACCAACGAGTCCATCACACTCATCGACCACGGGAAACTTCCCTTCGAGGACCAAAGCTTCGACATGGTGGTCATTGTCGATGCGCTCAAGGGATTTGCCGCCGACCGCGACTTCATCCGCGAATGCCACCGCATCCTTAAAGCCGATGGATGGGTTGTCATCAGCGAAGAATGCCGCCGCCCCATCAGCCTCACCGCGCTGCTTCAACGCCTACTCGGCGTTTCGCCCATCGCCAAGGGATTGAAGCGCAACGGCTACACCAGCCACGAACTCTACCACATTCTCAAAGATGGATTCGACGTGCCCGAAACGACTTGCTACTCCAACGGCCTGCTTGAATGCGCCGCTACCGTGGGTGAATTTGTTCAAAAGAAGATGATCGGCAGCCACTATTGGCTGGTGCGCAAAAAACCCGAAAAGGACGTGCTCTACCGCTACCGTCGACTGAACACCCTCGCCGGCATCGCCTACCCCCTGCTTTGGCTCCTCTCCAAACTCGAATTCCTGCCGGGCCACAAGCTGGTCGTCAAAAGTCGTCGTCGTCTCTGGCGGCCACGCCCGCAACCCAAGCTAGTCGATGGCCGCTCCATCGCCGAAGCCGCCATCAACACCAAAATCGGAACCGCCGCCCCATTCTAAGAAACCATGAAACCCAGTTATCGCAAACTTGAGCAAGTCATCGGCTACCGGTTCAAGAAAAAGTCCATACTCGAACTTGCCCTCACGCATCCCTCGTTCCGCTACGAAAACACAGCCACCGACGACGACAACCAGCGGCTCGAATATCTTGGCGACGCCGTGCTCAGCCTCATTTCCGCCGAACACCTCTTCAAAAACAATCCCGACGCGCGCGAAGGCGACATGAGCCAGCTGCGCAGCCGTCTGACGGAAGACCGAAAGCTTGCGAAGATCGGTTCATCCATCGGAATCGGGCCACACCTGCGCCTTGGTCGCGGCGAGGAAAAGAACGGCGGTGCCCAGCGCGCCTCCAACCTCGCCGATGCCGTCGAAGCCATCATCGGCGCTGCGTGGATCGACGGCGGCGCCCGCGCCGTGAACAAGATTTTCAAGAAGGTGTTCCTGCCCGAGCTCGACGAGATGAAGGAGGCTACGTCCAAAAGCAACCCCAAAGGCGACCTGCAGGAATATGCCCAGTGCCACGGCTTCGGCATACCCGAATACAAAACCATCGAAACCGCCGGCCCCGAGCACGACCGCCGCTTTACCCTCGAAGTAACCGCCTGCGGCAAAAGCTGGAACGCCACCGCTAGCAGCAAACGAGAAGGCGAGCGCAAGGCCGCCTTTCAGGCCTTGGAGGAGCTGGGCACAGAAGCACCGGACTCCGGGAATAGTCCGCCCATCCCTTAAAACGACGGGGCGGCGGCGAGGCGTGGTTAACAAACAGGAAGGCCATC
>CBDVCB010000073.1:0-13859 GCA_965372395.1 uncultured bacterium | reverse complement strand
GAAAAACCATCCGTCGCGCGCGACATTGCCAGCGTGCTGAAAATCACGGGCAAGAAAAACGGCTACATCGAAGGGCGAGGCTGCGCCATCACCTGGGCGTTCGGCCATCTCGTCACCCTGCTCGAACCCGGCGAATACGACCCCGCGTTGAAAAGATGGACCCTCGATTCCCTTCCGTTCGTACCCGACCAATTCAAGCTCAAGCTCATCGAAAACCGCGGCGTCGCCGAGCAGTTCGAGACCATCAAGCGGCTCTGCCAGGAGGCCGAAGAGATTGTCTGCGCCACGGATGCCGGGCGCGAAGGCGAACTCATCTTCCGCTACATCCTCGCGCTGAGCGGTTGCGAGGACAAGCCCATCCGCCGCCTCTGGCTCAGCTCCCTCACGCCCGACGCCATCAAGGAGGCTTTCACAAACCTGAAGGACGGCCACGACTACGACCCGCTCTACCAAGCCGCCCGCTGCCGCTCCGAATCCGACTGGATCGTCGGCCTCAACGCCACGCGCTACTTCACCGTCCGCCACGGCCGCCTCGCCGCCGGCGACGACCGTGTTCTCTGGAGCGTTGGTCGCGTGCAGACTCCCGTGCTCGCCATGATTGTCCAGCGCGACGACGAAATTCACAAGTTCCGCCCCCTGCCCTTCTGGGAGCTGGCCACGAAATACCGCGGCGTCGTATTCAAATACACCGGCAAGCGCTTCGAGCAACCCGAGAAGGCGCAAGTGCTACTCGAAAAAATTACTGGGCAACCCTTCGCCATCACCGGCGTAGGCGGCAAGCAAAAGAAGGAGCAACCCCCGCAGCTCTTCGACCTCACCACCCTCCAGCGTGAAATCAACAAGAGCCATGGCCTCTCCGCCGCCGACACCCTCGCCGCCACGCAAAACCTCTACGAGGCCAAGCTCGTGACCTATCCGCGGACCGACTCGCGCTACCTCAGCGCCGACATGAAGCCGCGCATCCCAAAGATTTTCGAGCAACTCAAAGCCCTCCGCGCCGAACAAATCCAACCGCTCGACCTCACCAAGCTCCCCTTCACCAAACGCATCGTCGACGACAAGAAAGTAACCGACCACCACGCCGTCATCCCGACCGGTATCATCCCCCGCTCGCTCGGCGCAAACGAACAGATTGTCTACGACGCCATCACCACCCAATTCATCGCCGCCTTTTATCCCATTTGCGTCAAAAAGATCACCACGGTTGATGGCGAAAGTGCCGAGGTAAAGTTTCAGGCCAAAGGCACGAGGATTGTTGAGGCCGGATGGTCGGTTCTATTCCCGAAAAAGAAAAAGAAGACCGACGACGACCAAACCCTTCCCGACTTTGTAAAAGACGAGAGCGGCGAACATGAGCCCTCCATCCGAGAAGGAAAAACCAAGCCGCCCAAGGCCTTCACCGAAAACACGCTACTCGGCGCCATGGAGGCCGCCGGAAAACTCGTCGACGACGACACCCTGCGCGAAGCCTTGAAAGAACGCGGCATCGGCACGCCCGCCACCCGCGCCGCCATCATCGAAACGCTGATCCGGCGCAACTATATCCGGCGCGAAAAAAAGCAGGTCCGCGCCACCGACATGGGCCGGTGCCTCATCGCGCTCATCCACGATCCTCTCCTGAAATCGCCGGAAATGACGGGCGAGTGGGAAGAAAAGCTCAAGCAGATCGAACGCAAGGAAGCCGATCCATCCGGCTTCATGGACGGCATTGTTTCCTACACCCGCGAGCTCATCGAATCCAGCACCTCCACCCAACTCGACACCTCCCGCTGGGGCGACTGCCCCCTCTGCGGAAAGAAGGTTATCAAAGGTAAAACCGCCTACGGCTGCTCCGGCTGGAAAGAGGGTTGCACGTTTGTTTTGGAATCCGAATATAAAGGTTTAAAACTCACGCCCAACCAAATCCAGGTATTGCTGCAAATGCGCGTCCTGCCCTACCCCGTCCACATCGAGAACCAGCTCCGCCTGCTCCTGCTCAGCACCCAAAACGATCTGATGGATATCGACCTCCCCTCCGCCGACCGGCAAAAGAGCGGCAAGCCCAACGACCGCCCCGCCAAACCAAAAAAGCCCCCGGCAAAGCCGGAGGCAGGTTAACCCGTCTTTCGCTGTTCGGGGGTAAAAGTGCGGTGTTTGCTCCATTTCCGGTCAAGAACGCTACCGTGGTGGGATATCACAATAAAACCAATCCTGGTACATTCATAAATTCTACTCCCCTAAAAACTCCCCCTTACCCGATTTCGAAACCTGTTCTTCAGTGTCAGGATCAAAACCATCCCAACGGCTTGAGTTGTTTTTCAGTGCAATGATGAATGGAATAAGAAGTAAAGGTTCAAGGGGAATGTAGATTCCTCCTCCTGTTTTTAACCTTATGATGGTTGCTGCCGCACAGGACGTAATCGCTAAGTAGCCGTAGGGAACTCCCAGCTCGATTGCCCAACTTTTTCCCCACAAAATTGCATAGGAAACAACTGCAGCTAGCGTTGCTATGAATGTATTCCAAACTGCGATTGGCTGTAAGGATGATCCGGAATAACTCAATCCAAACATTGTAAAACTGGCTTCACCACCAATTAAACCGACGATGAAAATAATGGGGGCAGAAAAACACAGGAGATGGAGCCATGCGAAAATTCTTATCCATTTGGGTAGTATTTCTTTTCTCTTCATCTTTTTCTGCTTTCATCACGGTAGAGCCGCCCATTGCTGGGCGCCCCCGTACAGATCCCGGCGTGCGGGTCGATTATCCAACATACCGTTTCCTGCCCGGTGTTTTCTTTATGTAGGGTTGCGGTACTTTATACCGCTCTAACATATCGTTAAACTTTTTCCAGGTAAAGCTCCGTCGCTGGCTACGACGGTTCAGCCATTTGAAAACCACTCGGTTGACGTGTTCCCAGTACTCCTACAGGCTGTTGCCGTTGTTCGTGACACCATAATAATTATAGTGCCCCCGCAGTTTGCGGATTAGCGTTGCCATCAGCGGGCGTAGTCCACGGTGACGGTTCTTCTTGATCCAAGCGGCTTTGCGCAACATGCGCGTTTTGCCGGGTGCCAGTTCAAACGAGAAGCTAATCAGCCGTCGAGGACTTCGTGCAGATATATGTTGCTCTGCAGAGGCGAAATCACGCCCCCTGACGCCGTCTTTCAGATGTCTGGGTTTGTCGGCTTTGCCGGACAAACAAAAAACCGCCCAGATGAAGGGGCGGTTTTTGTGTGTTTGAAAGGATGCCGACCTCGGCGTCTGGGCAGTGAGGCCACCACCCTTTCTAGCCCCGCGATCATGGATCATGGCTACAGTTTTCCAAAAAATCCCTAAAGTCCGGGTTCCGACTGGTCTTCGATTTCCTTTTCGGCCTTTTTGGGGAGCTTGATTTTGAGGTGAAGGTCGCGGATCTGGTGGTGCTCGACGTTGCCGGGGGCGCCCATCAACAGGTCCTGCGCTTTCTGGTTCATCGGGAAGGCGATGACTTCGCGGATGTTGGGCTCGTTGGCGAGCATCATGATGATGCGGTCAACGCCGGGAGCGATGCCGGCGTGCGGCGGTGCGCCGTACTGGAAGGCGCGCTGCAGGGCCGGGAATTTATCGTCGACGACGGAGCGGTCGTAGCCGGCAATCTCGAAGGCGCGGTACATCAGCTCGGGGCTGTGGTTGCGGACGGCGCCGGAGGAGAGTTCGGTGCCGTTGCAGACGATGTCGTATTGGAAGGCGAGGATTTCGAGCGGATCTTTCTCCTCGATATCCTTCATGCCGCCCTGCGGCATGGAGAAGGGATTGTGGGAAAATTCGACCTTGCCGTCGTCGTCGAGCTCGTACATGGGGAAGTCGACGATCCAGCAAAACTTGAAGACGTTGGGATCGATGAGTTCGAGGCGCTTGCCGAGTTCGTCGCGGACGGCCGCGCCGATTTCGGTGGCGCCTTTGAGCTGGTCGGCGATGAAGAACATGACGTCGCCGTCGCCAACGTTTCCGAGTTCCTTGAGGGCATTGAGGGTTTCTTCGGAAAGGAATTTGGCGATGGGGCTTTGGACTTCACCGTCGTTCCAGCGGAGGTAGCCGAGGCCTTTGGCACCGACGGACTGGGCAAACTTGATCATGTCGTCGAAAAACTTGCGGGACTGCCCGGCGCATCCCTTGGCGGCAATGGTTTTGACGACGCCGCCGGATGCAACGACGCCTGCGAAGGCTTTGAAGTCGCAGTCGCGGAAGAGTTCGGTGGCGTCCTGCATGACGAGCGGGTTGCGCAGGTCGGGTTTGTCGGAGCCATATTTTTCCATTGCTTCAAGGAAGGGGATGCGCACGAACGGGGGCTTGTCGACCTGCTTGCCGGAAAACTCGGTGAAGAGCTTGTAGAGGACGTCTTCGTTGACTTCGAAGACATCGTCCTGGGTGGCGAAGGCCATTTCCATGTCGAGCTGGTAGAACTCGCCGGGGGAGCGGTCGGCGCGGGCGTCTTCGTCGCGGAAGCAGGGGGCGATCTGGAAGTAGCGGTCGAAGCCGGAGGTCATGAGCAGCTGCTTGAATTGCTGGGGGGCTTGCGGCAGGGCGTAGAACTTGCCGGGGTGGACGCGGCTGGGCACGAGGTAGTCGCGCGCGCCTTCGGGCGAGCTGCTGGTAAGGATGGGGGTTTGGATTTCGAGGAATCCGTGGGCGACCATGAGCTCGCGCATCCGGGCAATCACCTTGGAGCGCAGGATCATGTTGTTGTGCAGGCTCTGGCGGCGGAGGTCGAGGAAGCGGTATTCGAGGCGCAGTGCTTCGTTGCATTCTTCGTCCTTGGCAACCTGGAACGGAAGGACGGCGGCTTCGCCGAGGATTTCCATCTCTTCGGCGACGACCTCGATCTCGCCGGTGGCGAGCTTGGGGTTGACGGCTTCGGGGAAGCGGGCGACGACCTTGCCGGTGAAGCAGATGGTGGTTTCGACGCGCCAGTGCTCGACGCCTTTGTAGAAGGGTTGCGAGGGGTCGATCACGATCTGGGTCAGGCCGTAGTGGTCGCGCAGGTCGATGAAGAGGATTCCGCCGTGGTCGCGGACGCTGTTGATCCAACCGGAAACCTTGACGGTTTGGTCGACGTTTTCTTTTCTAAGTTCGCCGCAAGTGTGTGTTCTGTATCTGTGCATGTGCTTCTCCTAAATTAATCCGTAACGAGTAATGCGTAATAAGTTGCGAATTACGCGTTACGGGTCATGTCCTCTAAATTGATTTCCTCTTGCGAACCTTCGGCCATATCCTTGACGATGGCGGTTCCCTTGGCGATTTCGTCTTCGCCGCGGATGATGACTTTTTCCGCGCCGACGCGGTTGGCCTTGCGCATTTGCGCCTTCATGCTTTTGGCTTCGAGCTCCATGCCGCAGCGCAGGCCCTTGCCGCGCAGCTCGCGCGCAAGCTGCATGTTTGCGGCGAGGGCTTCGTCGCCGAGCGATACCAGCCATAGCCCGCCCTTGGGCGCAAACTGCTCCGCCGTGACTCCGCAGGCCTCGAGCGAGGTAATGACGCGTTCGATGCCCATGGCGAACCCGACGCCGGGAATGGCTTTTTTGCCGAGGGCGATTTCGTAGCGTCCGCCGCCGGCAATGGCATTCTGCGCGCCGAGCGCGTCGTGGGTGATTTCCCAGACGGTGTGGACATAGTAGTCGAGTCCACGCACGAGGTTGCGATCGTATTCAACCTCCACGCCCATCTGGCCGAGCGTTTCGATCACGGTATCCAAATAGTCCTGCGACTCCTGCGTCATGAACGAGCGCATTTCGGGAAGCGTTGCGGCAATGGCCTTGCACTTTTCGTTCTTGCAGTCGATCACGCGAAGGACGTTTTCGTCCATCCGGCGCTGGCAGTCGTCGCAAAGGTCGCCACGGTGTTCGTCGAGCAATTGGCGGAGGTTGTCGGAGATGCGTTTTTGGTCTTCCTTGGTGCCGCGGCTGTTGATCTGGATCTTGGATCCGGTCAGGCCCCACGCTTCGAGCAGCTGCTGCTGGAGCGCAATGCACTCGGCATCGGCCAAGGGGTTGGGTTCGCCGGTGGCTTCGACGCCGACCTGATGGAACTGCCGCTTGCGTCCGGCTTGCGGGCGCTCGCAGCGGAACATGGGGGATATATAGAAAACGCGGGCGTTCTGGCCTTCCTCTCCCCGGCCCGCCAAATGGCGGATCGTTCCAGCCGTGCCTTCCGGGCGCAGCGCGAGCTCGCGGCCACCGCGGTCTTCGAAGGCATACATTTCCTTCTGCACAACGTCGGTGGTGTCGCCAATGGAGCGCTTGAAGACGGAGAGTTTTTCGAGCGAGGGGGTCCGCAGCTCTTCATACCCGTAGCAGGAGAAAAGCTGGCGGGCCTGTTCTTCAATCATGTGCCAAAGATAAATCTCCGGCGCATGGATGTCCGACATGCCTTGCAGGGGCTGGAACTCAGATGATGCCATTTTCGATTTCCGATTTTTGATTTGCGGGTCTGCGATGCCCTTGTCCAGCCAAAGCCTTTCAATCGGCAATCGGCATTCTTAAATCGGCAATGCTAGCAGCCGGTGATTCTTTCGCGCATGATTTTGCCGGGCTTGAACTTCACCACTTTGCGCGCAGGAATGGTGACCACGTCTTCCGGCTTGTTGGGGTTGCGGCCAATGCGTTGCTTGCGTTCGCGCACTTCGAACACGCCGAAGTTGCGGAACTCGACGGTATCGCCCTCATCCAAGGCATCAACAATGTAGTCCAGGCTCTTCTGAATAACGGCATAGACATCCTGCTGAATCAGGCCGGTTTCGTCGGCAATGCGCATCACCAAATCTCTCTTAGTCATTTATATATCCCCTTGGGTTTAAGGTGTTTCAATAAGTCGCGCGAGCATGCGCACTAAAATGATCAACGGATAATAGCCAGCCGAATAGAACGGTCAAGCTAATCCTATAGTAATTAGCGGATTAGATGGATTCCTAGGAGGCGAGAAGATGCAGCGACAGGAAAACCCAAAAAGCAATGAAGCTTAAAATGGCCAGACTTTTATTAAAGAGGTAGAAGTGATCCTTTGGATCGATGACCATTGCCGTCTCCCCAGCCTCGATGTGGCCATGTGGAGACACAAGCACTTCCACGATTTCGCCCTTTTTGGGAGTAAGCAGTTCGGTGGAATCCAGCGCGACACGGATTTCCCCCACCTTTTTGAGGCCGGCATCCATCGCGGCCTTCGTCTGAAGGACCGAATCCTTGATCTCGGTGATCTCTTCGTCGCCTGCTCCACTATCCGCCGCGTTGCCCAAGGTCTCCTGCGTGAGCGCATACTTGTTCTTCGCCTCGGTGTATTCCTTTTTAGCCGACTCGAAATCCACCTCCATCTTGGTGCTGCGCAGTTCGGCCAGCAACTGGCCCTCCCCGATGGAATCGCCGACGCCGACATGGACTTTCCCAACCGTTCCGGCGGTTTTAAAGGAAGCCTCGACGAGGTGTGGATGTTCTTTCAGCTTCTTGTCAGTGGTAAACCACGCATCCCTGACAGCCCAAAGGCATAGAAAAAAGGAAACGCCCGCCAATACGATAAAATCCTTTTGAACCCTGACGTTATACGTTCTTTTTGCCGGCATGCTTTACTCCTATCTCTTTCGACATACGAAACGGGAGGCTGACAAAGCTACGGCGGGTTGTCCATCTTCAAATTTACCTAGCTTGGCATGCATCGCGCGCAGGTGTTTCCAAAAACTGCGGACAGGGGATTGCACACAACGTTTTCGGGGCGAAATTTTCAAATATTGATGCTTTTGTCTGGATATTTTACGCCGGGCGGAAAAAACCCTCCAATAAGTGCTCCAACTCCCGTATTCGGCATGCTATCTGCTTTGCCTTATTGAATTGAGATCAATCCGTATTCAGGGAAAAAGCATGCAACCAAAAGAGACAAGCAAACCAGCACAACCCATTGATGACCACATTTTACATGGGGCACTCACGGCTCTGGGCCGATCAATCAATATTGTTTCAACCTACGGGACCCAGCATCCGGCGTTCAAACAAGCCATCGCATCCGCCCACGAAACCATGCAAAAGCTCTTTTCCGACCGGAAAAAAATATATATCGGCGCCTTCAACGGCGCTATGACCGTGGACGAAGCCTCAATCAGCGCAACCGGAATATTGCTCAAGTCGCTTGAGCGCCGCCTTGTTCGACTGAGAATCACCGGGCTACGGATCGACCGCAACATTTCCGAGGAGGAACTCTCCCGCCTCGTTGAACTGCTAGCCTGCAACGAAGCCGAAGATTTCGATGCCGGCATTGGCGCAGCCTCCCTCTCGCACATCACCTCCGAAAGCACCCGGTACGAAGCGGTCCGCGACGACCAGACGGTCGCCAACAAAGGGGATCTACCCGGCGCTGCCGGAAATGGTGTCCTTGTGCTCGAAGACGACCTCGAAGGCGGTGGCAACGGAGATGGCGGAAGTTCTGTCCATGTCGACCAGATTGTGGCCTTTCTGAAAGGCGATGTGGAAAGCGATGAAGGCAATGTGGGTGAAGAACTTTCCGGACTTGCCTCCGATCCCGACCGACTGGGGCGGATGATCATGGAATCCGTTGCTATCCGCCAAACGGCCTCCGAGTTGTCCGGCGAATCGCTTAGCGACGTGGTTCTTGGCTGCCTGCGCCGCACCTTCGACGGATTGCGCAAGCAACCCGCCTTCCAAGGTTCGGAAGGCATAGCCAACCTGCAAAAATCCCTCCTGTTGCTGGAAGAAAGCATGCTCGACAAAATGCGCCTTCTGGCGGGCGATTCCGATCCGGAACTGGATCGGCAAATTGTACAGGCCGTCCGCGAAATGGACGAAAAACTCGGATTCGAACTAGCGGCCAACCAATATGTTGAACACCGCGAATCCATCGAAGAAAACAAGAGCCAACTCAAGTCCTATGTGCAGGCAAACGGCATCGGCGAGGCCGAGGAACTGCTGGCCAACACCGACTTCCCCCCTTCCGACTGGCACCGCATTGTGGTCGATAGCCGCGGGGCGGGCAGCGATGCGCCGCCCCCCCCCATAGCCGCCGGCTTGAGCACTCTGGCCACGGTGTTCGAGAAACTCGAAAGCCTGATGAAGTCGGACAAAACCGATGAAAACCGGATGAAGGCCCTGCTCGGGCAGGCCAGCAACAACCTCGACGACTCACTCGACTCCACCAAGGAAAAGCTTCAGGTTCTTTCTAAGCAACTTGATGACACCGGTACCATCGGAGGTCAAGGGAAGCAAATGTCCCGCAAGGAACTCCTTTCGAGCATCGCCGAAATTTCGCAGGAACTCATGCAGCCCCTAACCGCCATCAGCGCATCGCTCGAAATGATGATTGGAGGATACGTCGGGGAGGTTACTCTGGAGCAGCGCAACATGCTTGATATCGCCAACAACAGCGGTGCGCACCTTACTTTCCTGATGAAAGAGCTGATCGCGATTGTCGGCTGCCCGACCAACAAAGGAGTCGACGACCGTTTCCATACGACCAGCGAAGAGGTCGTTCTGCTGGAACAAGAAGAAGGGTAGGTCGCCCTACCCCCTCCCCCTTCGGCCTCTCCGAAAAATCAGGTTGTCTCCTGGCCGCGGCTCATGACCACCTTGCCGGTACGCACCAGCTCGATGATGCGGAACTTGGCGATCATTTCCTCAAGCGCGTCGATCTTCGCCGGGCTTCCAACCACCTGGAGAATCATCGACTCCGTCGTAAGGTCGACCGTCTTGCAGCCATAGTGCTCGGCAATCTGCAAGGCTTCCGAGCGGCCTTCGCTGTCGACCGCGATTTTAATGAGTCCCATCTCCTTCATCACCGACTTGTCGTAGGTGTGGTCGATGCAATGCAGCACATCGACAAGCTTCGCCATCTGCTTGATGATTTGTTCAAGCCCTTCGGGGGCTCCGCTACAGGTGATGGTCATCCGTGAAAAATGGCCGTCGATCGCCGGCGAGACCACCAGCGATTCGATGTTGAATCCGCGGCGGGCAAATACCTGGGCGATACGTGCGAGCGCACCCGGCTTATTCGCCACATAGACACTCAAGGTATGCATGGCTTTATCTGATTTCGGCATGGCAATCTCCTTCGATTAGGTTGAACCCGTCGGCTTTTCGAGTTTTTTAGTCGGCAGTTCGATGAGCATGTCCCCAATGGGCGCTCCGGCGGGAATCATCGGGAACACGTTGTCCGTCTTCTCGACTTCGCAATTGATCAGGCACGGCCCGTCGTTGTAGTCGAGCGCGTTTTGCAGGACGCGCTTAACGTCGCCGGGGCGCCGCAGATTGAAGCCCTTGATGCCGAACGATTCGGCCAGCTTGACGAAGTCCGGGTTGCCCTCGAGGTCGACCCCACTGGTGCGGTCCTCGTAGAAAAGCTCCTGCCACTGGCGAACCATGCCGAGATAGTGGTTGTTAAGCACCACGATCTTGATCGGCAGCTTGTGCAGCGCAGCCGTTGCCAATTCAAAGAAGGTCATCTGGAAGCCGCCGTCGCCAATGAAGCAGATATGGAGATCGTCGGGACGCCCAAATGCCGCGCCGATGCAGGCAGGCAGACCAAAGCCCATCGTACCCGCGCCACCGGAGCTGAGCCAATTGTAGCCGCTATCGGTCTTGTAGAACTGAGCCGCCCACATCTGGTGCTGCCCCACGTCGGTCGCCACGCACGCCTTGCCTTCGGAAAGCTTGTAGAACTCGTCGATGACATGCTGCATCTTCAGCCCACCCTGCCGCTTGAACTTCAACGGATACTTTGTTTTATAGCCGTCGAGATGCTTGCGCCAGTCCGTGGTTTCCAACTCCGGGACATGCTTGGCCAGCTCGTCAATCGCCATCTTTGCATCGGCCACGCAGGTGATCTGCGGCTGGATCATCCTGCCGATCTCGGAGGCATCGATATCAATGTGGATAATCGTCGCGTCCGTGCAGAACTCGTCCGGCTTGCCAAGGATGCGGTCGTCGAAGCGCGAACCGATATTCAGCAGCAGGTCGCACTCGCAGATCGCCTTGTTGGCGTAGGCCGTTCCGTGCATGCCCAGCATGCCCAGCGAAAGCTCGTGTGTTTCCGGGAAAACCCCTTTGCCCAGTAGCGTATTCGTTACGGGAATCTGCGCCTTCTCGGCAAAGGCCTTCAGACTGCCGTCCGCCCTGGAAATCAGCGCGCCGTGCCCGGCGAGGATCAACGGGCGCTTCGATTTCGCCAGCGCCTCGGCAATCTCAAGGATCGTGTCGTGGTCAACGGAAGCATCGAGCTTGTAGCCCGGAAGATCCATTTCCGCATGGAGGTCGGCGGTGCATGGCCCCGCACTGACATCCTTCGGGATATCGATCAAAACCGGCCCCGGCCGGCCCGTGGTGGAAATATGGAACGCCTCGCGGATAATCCGGGGAAGGTCGTTGGTTTTCTTGACCAGATAGGAGTGCTTAACCACGGGCATCGTGATGCCAAAGATGTCCGCCTCCTGGAAAGCATCCTTGCCAAGCATCCACGAAACCGACTGCCCTGTGAGGACAATCATCGGAACGGAATCCATATGGGCGGTCATGATGCCCGTCAGCGTATTCGTTGCGCCGGGTCCGCTTGTAACCAGCACCACGGCGGGTTTGCCGGTGGCGCGGGCGTAGCCATCTGCCATATGGGCGGCACCCTGCTCATGGCGCACCAAAACAAACTTGATCTTGGTTTCCGTCGTAACCATGGCATCGAAAATGGGGATAACCGATCCGCCTGAGTAGCCGAATATATATTCAACTCCTTCGTTTTCCAGACACCGAATAATCGCTTGCCCGCCTTCTATAGATATATTTGTCATATTTTTTCTCCAAATCTGCCGGCACCCTATTTTTATACCTTCAATTTGTCAATATTTTTAACGAAAAAACAGAAGCGGCAAAATATAGGTACTAATGCGGTAATGATTCTGGCTTAAAAATGCCAACCCACGGGAAATGTCATCCAATTAGGATTAAAGACTCCTACATCCTTATCCGCTCGCTGAGCAGGAGGATATCCTTGAGTTGCACCTCGTTCTTGGCGGTTGCCCAGCGCTTCTCGAACTCGGGATGCTGTACAATGTGCGCGATGGCGGCAAGCGCCTTGAGGTGCATGCTGCGCATGTCGCGGCTGCCGACAATCACAAAGAACGCCTTCACCGAAGTATCCGTTTCAAACGATATGCCCTCGCGGCTGCGCACCAGCAAAATCCTGAAGAGCCCATCTCCCTCAACGATAATGTGCGGAATGGCAACAAACGGCGTAACCACGCAACTGCCCTGTGCGGCGCGCTCCGCGAATTTGCTGCGGATTTCCTCTTCCGAAAGCGACAACTCCTGTTCCAATGATTGGGAAATGGCATCGAGCAGGCTCTCCGGCGTGGCACCGGGTTCAAGGTCGAGCGCATCGGCGGTCTTGAGGATTTCATCGAAAGCGTCATGCACTACTTCGTCGCGGTCGTGAATAATTTCGTACAGCTCCTTTTCAAGCGAGTCGGTTGAAAGATTCCGGTTCACGACCCCTTCGGTAACGTACAACAGCGCATAGTCCATATTGGTGCGTTTTCGCCCGTAGAAAAAATAGATCAGCAGTCCCAGCACAACCAAACCGAGGCTGATCTCGATGGCTGCCATGCCCATGTCGTAGATCAAAAATGAAAAGCAGGCGATTCCAAACAGGGGTAGCCACGGGCAAAACGGCACGCGAAAGGTTGGGCGATAATTGGTGAGTTTGCTCTTCCGCATCACCAGCACAGCCGCCGCCGAAAGAATGTAGGAGCTGATCACCACTGCCGAGGCGGCCTTTACCAGTTTTTCAATATCGAGCAGCAGCGACGCCAGGATAACCGCACCCGTCAGGATGATCGCCACCGTCGGCGAACCCTGTTTGTTTACCTTCGCCGTGAACGGCGGCAGCAGGTTGTCGCGACCGAGCGCCAGCGGATAGCGCGAGGCCGACATGATCCCCGCGTTCGCCGTGGTGATGAATGCCAGCACCGCCGCAACCGTAATCGCGATATAGCCGACCGGTCCGGCGAAAATGCGCGCGGTGTCGGCAATCGGCGTGAACGAATCCGCCAGTTCATCCGCCGGAAGAACCCCGATCGTCACCGTCAACAGCAAGGCATAGAGCACCGTGATAGCGACGGTGGCGGCGATGAAGCCGGCCGGAATGTTCCGTCGCGGATTGCGCACTTCCTCGGCAATGGTCGCGGTCTTCAGCAAACCTCCAAAGGAGACAAAGACAAAACCGGCCGTGGAAAAAATCGCCCTGATTCCACCGCCCTCGACAATGAATGGACGGAAGTGCGAAAGCTGAATATTAGGCACGCCGAGGGCAAAATACCCCCCCATCAGCAAGAGCAGCGCAAAAACAAGCACCACCTCGAACTTGGCCGCCGCTTCCGTACCCTTGATGTTGAGGGCAACAAAAAAGAACGTCACCGGAGCCGCGGTGGCAAACAGGGGAACCCGCCCTCCGCTCAAAAGAAACACCACCTCGGCCAAGCCAAAGACCGCGAAAGCCGTCTTGAGCGACAGCGCAAACCAACTGAGCAATCCCGAAACCGTGCCCACCAGCGGACCAAGGCTACGGGTCAGGAAATAGTAGTCGCCACCCGCCTTGGGCATCGCCGTCGCCAATTCGATCACACTGAACACGCCAATCAACGCCAGCATCCCCGCAATCAAATAGGAAACGACCATGGCAGGCCCAACCAGCGAAAAGGCCAGCCCTGGCAGCACAAAGATACCGGAGCTGATCATCGCCCCGGCGGCAATGCAAAAGACATCTGTGAATCCTAATCCCTTTTTCATGGATGACATACTCCCTTCAATGTCACCCACTCTACCGGCAAATTGCCTGCACTACAAACACATCAAACCCGGAA
>CBDVCB010000072.1:0-13923 GCA_965372395.1 uncultured bacterium | reverse complement strand
TCGCGCCTAACAGCGTTGAGACTTGCGGCGATGACGGATGATTTAACCACGGAATCCACTGAATACACGGAAATGGTAGAGGCGGCGCGGTCGCTGGCGCAGACGGGGGAGACGGTGCTGCTGCGTTCGGCGGCGATTGTGACGCTGGGGGAGGTGGGGACGCCGAATGACCGGGAGTTGCTGGAGTCGTACGCCCTGGCGGAGAACAGGCAGATCGCGGCGGCGGCGAAGATGGCTTTGGCCAAAATGGATGCCCGGGATTGAACCACGGAATACACCGAATACACGGAATTTGAATGGCCGCGAAAGAGCGCATAGAACTCAAAGAAACTAAGCAGGGGAAATACGGGCAGAATGATTTTGAGGCAGACACGAAGTCAGGCTGGCTTGAAGAGACGGCAGCGAAGCGGCAATAATTCCGATGCGCACGAGACAGAAACCTTGTAATTGGATGGCCGCGAGAGAGCTCAAGGAATGCAATCAATGGCAGTTTCAAAATATATCCCGATGAAAACCATTCTGCCTCTGAATTATTTTGCCGCTATTTTGTTTGTGCTGTGCTCGCTTGCGGCTAGCAAAGCAGCAGCCGCGCCGCGCATCGTCTGCGACGCGCCGAAACATGATTTTGGGACGTTGATTGGGTCGGAGAAGATTACACATGAGTTTGTGCTGTGGAACCGGGGTAGCAGTCCGGTGACGATTGCGAAGATCAAGAATTGTTGCGGGGTAACATCATCGATCAAGCCGATGGAGATTCTTCCGGGGTCGAATGCGGTGTGCAAAGCGGTGTTCACCACGCGGAACCGCTATGGCAAGCAGGACAAGCAAATCCTGATTGCTTCGAATGACCGGCGAAGGCCCTATTTTGAACTAAAGATGACCGGTACGCTCCAGCGTCCGGTGGAGTTCTCTCCGCGCTTGGTGCGGCTTGGAACGCTACTGCCCGATAGCGAGGTCGATCAGGCAATCACCGCGACGAACCTGCTGGAGAAGGGAGTGGTATTGGAGTCGGTTGTTTCGAAGGTGAAGGGGATTGAGGCCACTGTAGATGGGATCCTCGATCCCGTATCCGTGGACAACCTAGATCTTGGATCTCGGCTACAGCAGCGGAACTGGACGATCAAACTCGGTTCTTCGGGGCCGTTGGCGGTGGGCAAGCTCAATGGGATGATCCAGCTCAACTTTTCATCCGGCACGGTGAAGGTTCCAATTATTGGAACGGTGAGGCCAATCATCCAGGTGGTTCCCGATCAGATTCAATTTTCCTCCCGTTCCTCCAAGGCAACCGAGCGACTTGTCATGTTGCGAAGCGGTGACGGGCGGGCGTTCGAGGTTCTTTCCGCCAAGCTGGAAGCTGCCGAGGGTTCGGTTGAGATCAAGAAGCTGGCAGAGGGGCGCTGGCAGTTGAGGGTGGCTGTTGTGCCGGATAGCCTTCCTGCGGCATCGGCCTTGCAGGTGCAAACCTCCTGCAAAGGGCAATCCAAGATAACGGTTCCGTTGCTCTTGTTTGATCGTGTTCCTCGGTAAAAAGGTTCTTCGTGGATTTTTATGGGCAATACGGTTATTAGCGTGATTACAGGAGGGGTGGATTAGATAGGAGCAGGCGTTGGATAGGCGATGCAGGGATCTTCCGCTACGGAGAGAGTGGTGTAGTATCGGTTCGCGGCCCGGCAAGGTGGGAAGAGCCTGTTTTTCTCCAATTCAATACGTCTCCCCGAAAATGGGTCGTGAACCTTTTTTAGCCGTTTTCCCTGTTTCCGATTAACTTTACAATCCACATTCAACTGAATGTGGCGTTGATCTTGCTCATAATTAGGGCATAATTCCCGAGGTTGGGAAAGGAGGATGATCTGATGATTCCAGAATGGCTGAGTTTGATTGATGTTGCATACGTTGCGGTGGCGCTGTTGTTTGCGCTGGGAGGCTTCCAAAAGGGATTTGCCGGGCAGGTGGCGCATATTATCACCTTCGTGGTGCTGGGTGCTTTTCTGTTTTTGGCCTATCCGGCGATCTTTAGCTATTTGGGCCGCCTGTTCCGCAATCTGAACGAGACCCATATGATGTGGTTGATCCTCGCTGGTTTGGCGGTACTCACGGTTGTCTTTTTTATCTATGTCAGCAAGCTGTTGGCGAATGTGCTCAAAACGCAGATCTCCGACCGGTCGGACCGCACCTATGGCTTTGTCCTTGGTTTTATCCGCGGCGCATTGACGGCCTTGTTTGTCATGATTTTCCTAGTGATCCTTGGTCCGGCCAAATTCCGCGACTCTTTTAGCGAGAGATCCCGTGTCGGCAAGCTCGTCTGCTATGAGCTTGTTCCGCGCATCCAACCCCGCCTGAACAAGTCAACGGTCGGCGAGGGGTTCAACAAAATGCGCGAAGCCCTGATCTACCAAGAAGAAGCCGGACTTCCGGAATAGGGCGAAACGAGAGGCTACGAGCGGGATTTCACACTCAAGTTGGCCTCTCCCTCCTCCTTTTTGGAAATAATCTTCAGGAAGAAGAGCTGGGTGTCGTATTTGGTCATCACGACCAGCGAGAGCGTTGAGAGGAAAAGCGACAGGATGCTCAGCAGCAGCCATCCGGAAAGCCCGGCGATGAAGATGCATAGAAATCCCACGAAGAACAGGATCAGATAGATGTTCCGCCGGAGGAGGGCGGCGCGAACCAGTTTTTTGCGGCACGTTGCATCGAAAGCCTCTCGCAGAAAGCGTTCGTTGTTCAACTCGCCAAATTCTTTCAGGTTCATTAGTGCCTCGCTTTCTTGATTGATTCCGAAGAGCCTAAAGACGGAATCCGCATACTGCAACCCCGTTGCACGGAAATTCTGGACGGGAAAAGTTGAGGCTGCGGCGGGGTTGGGGTATTCCTCTTTGCATGGCGATGATACCCAAGGAGACGATCGAAGAGATCCGCGCCCGCTGCAACGTGGTGGAAGTGGTTGGCTCCTACTTGCCGCAACTTCGTCGCCGTGGCTCCACCTTCAAATGCAACTGCCCCTTCCATCAGGAAAAGACGCCGTCGTTCACCGTCAACGAAACCCGCCAGATCTTCCATTGCTTCGGTTGCGGTGCGGGGGGCGACGTCTTCCGCTTTGTCATGGAATACGAAAAGGTCGACTTCGTCACGGCCGTCAAGATTCTCGCCGAGCGCGCCGGGGTGGAAATTGTCTACGAAGGCGGGCAGCCCGAAAAGAGCGGCGACAAGGATGCGCTCTACAAGATCCATCGCGAAGCCGCCGCCTTCTACCACCGCCTTCTCGCCGATGGCACCGAAGGCGAAGAAGCGCGGCGCTATATGGGAGAGCGCGACCTTCCGCCCGAAATCATCAAGGAGTTCCAGATTGGCTTTGCCCCCAACGAATGGGACGGCCTCATGAAACGCGCGCTCAAGAAAGGATATACCGCCGAACAGCTCGAAGCCGCCGGACTCGTCGTCCCCTCTGAGCGCAACGGCAAAAAGAGCCACTACGACCGCTTCCGCAACCGCATCATGTTTCCGATCTGCGACCCGATGGGGCGGGTCATCGGCTTTAGCGGGCGCATCATGAACAAGGCCGAGAAGGGGGCGAAATATGTCAACAGCCCCGAAACCCTGCTCTTCCGCAAAAACCAGGTTTTGTTTGCGTTCGACAAGGCTCGCAAGCCCATCGTCGAGGCTCGCCAAGCCATCGTCGTCGAAGGGCAGATCGACGCCATCCGCTGCCATCAGGCCGGGCTGACGAATGTTGTGGCCTC
The DNA here is from genome assembly GCA_965372395.1 of uncultured bacterium. Lineage (GTDB taxonomy): Bacteria > Verrucomicrobiota > Kiritimatiellia > Kiritimatiellales > Pontiellaceae > Pontiella. The sequence goes on along the minus strand of CBDVCB010000072.1, from coordinate 10,186 downwards.
GCAAGGCACCGCGCTCACCGAAAACCACGCCCGGCTCATCAAGCGCTATGCCGACGAGGTCGTCCTCGTGCTCGACGCCGATGCCGCCGGCGTCAAGGCCGCGCTTTCCTCATCCGAGATCTTCATCGCCGCCGAACTCAGCGTCCGCGTCGTCACCCTCCCCGAAAAGGAGGATCCCGACTCGCTCATCAAAAAAAGCGGCGCCGAGGCATTGACCGCACTGATCGATGCGGCTCCGTCGGCTATTGATTTTCTGATGAATTGTCTCTGGGGTCGCGAAAACATGCAAACCGAGGCAGGGCGAATGCGGGTTGCCAAAGCGGCAATGAGCTTGATCAACAGTAGCCCCAGTGAAATGCGTCGAACCAAAATGGTGCAGGCTGTAACGCTACTGGGGTTGGACTACAAAACGATTGTTCGCGATTTGATACGAGAAAAGAAAAACCAGCGACCCGCGCCGCGCCGCGCCGAAGAGGCCGTGCCGGAAGCCGCGCCGCCCAAAACCTATCCCAAGGAAGAGATCAGCCTGCTGGAACTGCTCGTCCACCACTATCCCGACGTCCAGTCGCTCGTCCACGACTATCTGCCCGCCGACTGTCTCGTCGATCCCATCTGCCGCGAACTCGTCGAGCTGCTGATGGTCGATCTGCCCGAAACCCTCACCGAAGGATTCCAGGATTTCGACGAGGAGACGCAGAGGGTCATCAGCCGTGTCCAGGTCGAGGAGTCGCGCGCGATCGATGAGGAAACCACGCCGGTCGAACTGGCGCAACGCTATATCCTGCTATTCTGGAAGTGGCGGCTTGAGCGGGCACAGGCGGCTCTTTCGCAACGCACGGATCTTTCCAACGAGGAGCGCTTCAAGGAATCCACCCGCCTGCGCCACGATCTCCACACCCTTGCCCAAGGGTGGGGGCACGCCCTTCCCATGCTCGAAGCGCAGCTCCATAACGAGAGCTGATTGTTTCGTGTATCCGGGCGTCGGGCGTTCTGAAACTATTTTTTCAATGTGACGATTCTTCCTCTTCGGGTGTACCCCCTACGACAACTGGGGAAACAACCAACAGGAGATGACGGCTTCGGAGAGTCCCCGCGAATGGATGGTTTTATGCGACCTGGAATCTCAGCCAAGGTGGCGGCGGAGCATTTCGAACATCATCTCTTTCTTGACGGGCTTGGGGATGTAGTCGTCCATCCCGGCATCAAGGCATTTTTCCCGGTCGCCCTGCATGGCGTTGGCGGTGAGGGCAATGATGGGGATGCGGGTGCCTTCGCCGTTTTTCTCTTCGAATTCTCGGATGCGGCGGGAGGCTTCGTAGCCATCCATGCGCGGCATCTGGCAGTCCATGAAGATCAGGTCGTAGTGAACCCCTTCGGCAACCTTGCGCAGGGCCTGTTCGCCATTCTCGGCAACGTCGACCTCGAATCCGCCCTTGACGAGCATGCGTTTGGCGACGGTCTGGTTGACGAGGTTGTCTTCGGTGACGAGGATGCGGCGGGTGCCCATGGTTGCGATTGCGGAGGCCTCGATGTGCGGTTGCGAGTCGGCCGGTTGGGGGTCGAGGGTGTAGTCGAGTATGCGCGCGGTTTTGGCTAGGAGGTTGTTGAGGCGAATGGGTTTGACGAGGTTGGTGGCCAGTCCGGCGCGGTCGAGCGAGCGGAAGTCGCGGTTGGTGATGGAGCAGATGATAAACAGGGAGAGATCCTCAAAATCGGGGTCGTTGAAGAAGGGGGTTTCGGAGGCATAGGCGAGGTGTTCCTCGATGAGGACGATGCGGTAGCGGGTTTCCCGGAGTTTTCCGATCGCGTCTTTGATGGAGGTGGAGATGTCGGCTTTGAGGCCCCAGCGGTTGAGCCATTCGGTGAGGACCTGGCCCATGATCCGCTTTTCGTCGATGACGAGCACAGGTTCGTTGCGGAAGATGGTTTGGTCGATCGCGGTGGGTTTCGGGGTTGGGGTGGTGGGCAGGTTGAGGCGGAACCAAAAGGAGGATCCTTTGCCTAGTTCGCTCTCCATGCCGATCTTCCCGCCCATCAGGGAGACGAGCTGCTTGCAGATGGCCAAGCCAAGGCCGGTGCCGCCAAATTCGCGGGTGGAGGAGGAGTCGGCCTGCGAAAACTTTTGGAAGAGTTGCGGGAGTTCCTCCTTGGATACGCCGATGCCGGTATCGGTGACATTGAAGTGGATCGTGGTTTCAGTCTCGGTGCCGGCCACGGAGGCGACATCGATGTAGACGTAGCCCTCTCTCGTGAATTTGATGGCGTTGCTGGCTAGGTTGGTGAGGATTTGGCGGATGCGTCCGGCATCGCCCACAACCCACGGGGAGGTGTGCGGGGCGAAGCGCAGGGTGAGGTCGATTCCTTTTTCGAGGGCGGTGGAGGTGAGCAGCTCGGTGATATGCTCGCACATTTCGCGCAGGTCGAACGGCTGGGATTCGAGGGCCAGCTTGCCGGCCTCGATCTTGGAGAAGTCGAGGATGTCGTTGAGCAGGGTAAGCAGCGCGTCGCCGGAGGTTTGTATGATGCGCAGGTATTCGTTCTGCTCTTTGGTGAGGGGGGTGTCGCTGAGCAGGCTTGTGGTTCCGATGATGCCGTTCATGGGGGTGCGGATTTCGTGGCTCATGCTGGCGAGGAAGTCCGATTTCGCGTTGGTGGCCTGTTCGGCTTTTTCGCGGGCAACGAGCAGTTGGCGGTTGGCGCGTTCAAGGCTATCGCGGGCCTCGTTGGCATCTTCCATCATGCCCATGGCGATGTGCTGGTTTTCCTCGAGTTCGCGGCTGCGCTTGTCGAGCAGTTGGTTGGCTTCCTCCATCTCCATCTCGTATTCCTTGCGGGCTGTGATATCCAGCAGGGTGCCGACCATCCGCAACGGGGTTTTGTCCTTGCCCCACTCGATTACCTTGCCTTGGTCGAGCACCCAGATCCAGTCGCCGGGATCCCGGCGTATGCGGTGCTCGCTGGTATAGCGTTCGGTTTTTCCACCGAGGTGGTTGTCGAGGTTTCGGTGTGCGGTTTCGAGGTCGTTGGGATGGATATGCTCCTTCCTCCATGCACTGTTTCCATCCACCTGTCCGGGGAGGTGGTTGAGGATGGCGGCAAACCGATCATTGTAGGTTTGGGTCTGGTTCGGGATGTCCCAATCCCAATAGCCCAGCTCGCCGCCGTGCAGAACCAACTCCATGTTTTCCTTGGCCTGCGCCGCCTCGGTCTCGGCGCGCTGGCGTTCGGCGATTTCGCGCTTGAGCTCGTCGTTGAAGCGCTCCGCGTCTTCCATGATGCTGAGCAGGGTCTTGCGGTGCTTCTTGAGATCGATCGATTCCGTCTCAAGAAACTCATTGGCCTTCATCAACTCCTGGACCACGGTCAACTGCTTGTGCATCTCGCGGTGGGCTTCGCGGCTTTCGTTTTCAAAGCGCCGGCCAAGGTGGGAGCCGACCAGGTAGCCGATGCAGGCGACCAGCAGGAGGAACAGGCCTGAAAAATAGAAGAAGAACGGGTCGTTCGCCAGGGATAGGCCGTAAAGCGCCGCAGAGAGCAACAGTACATTGATCACAGCGCCCGCCGCGAAGCCGAGGGCCAGTCGCGTCTGTAGCTTTAGATGGGGTTCCTTGTTCATTCGGGTAAATGGCCTATTCGATGTGGTCGCCCTTGTAGCGCTTGATCCGGTTCGCTTGTTCGAGCAGGGTGTTGACTTCGGCTTTCAGTTCGATGATGCGGCCTTCCCGTCCCACCGCAACCGAGTTGAAGCGTTCAAGGTCGTGGATGGCGTCCTTGAGTTCAGCCGCGTGCTTCTTCTGCATTTCAACATCCTGTTGAAGGCGCTCGTTCAGGGCGGCCAACTGTCTAGAGGACTTCACTCGCGCGCGGGTGTACAAGGCAATCAAGGGGAAGGCCATGACGAGCAGGAACACCCCGTTGGCAATCTTGCGGAAAACCTGCGCCCGCATTAGGCTGTCCATATAGCCAATGTTGCGCGCAACCACCAAGGCATAGCCGGATTGGGCACCGATGGGTTCGTAGCGAACGGCCACACGTAGGCTTCCATATTTTTCATGGCGCAGGCTTTGCATGCGGATCCCGTCGTTTTCATGGGTTGCGACCGACCGCAGGATTGCGGCGAGTTCCCCGGACAGGATCGGAGCTTGGAAGAGCGCTTTGGCGGGGTGGTGGGTTCCGTTGCTATCAATTCCAACGACGAGGGGCCAAAGATTCGTTCCCTTGATGGCTATCGCCCCGATGGCATCGAATCGGCAGGCTTCGGCAAAGCGATCCAGTTCGATCTGATTGGCTGCATGGCCCGGTTCGTGAACGGTCTCGAACTCTACGGCGCATTCAATGAATATGCGGCCAATAATTTGTTCGGTCGCATGGGTCGCGTTGATCAACGACTCGTCGATGTGCGCGAACAGAATGGCGCGGTGCTCGAAATAGGACCAGGTAGAGAAGGCCACCACCCCGAGGGTGTAGATGGCGGCGGCGATCGCAAACAGACCATATGCCCGGTGTTTTTTTGTGGGGGTTGTTTTCGCCATTAGAGACTTTCCGCCGTGGTCTGGTATTTGGTTTCCCGCCCCATCTTCGCCAGCAGGGTGTTGATCTCGGCCTTGAGTTCGAGCGTTCGGCGTTCGCGGCCGCGCATGAGTTGGTTGAAGCGTTCCATATCTTCGAGCGTGCGCTTCAGGCGCTCCTCGGCTTGGCGTTGTTCGGTCACATCGCGCCAGACCACCAGCACACCGACCGCGCTCCCGTCTTCGTTGTGCAGCGGAAATTTACTCGTTTCGCGCCATCCGATGCTGTTGTCGAGGCGCGTGAACGAGCGAAGGTCGTTGAGCAAGGGTTGGTTCGTGTTGATCACCTGTTGGTCGCTCTCGACCATGCGTGTCGCGGTTTCGTGGCCGAAAAGGTCATACGGCGTTTTCCCGGCCACATCCTCTGCGCCACCGAGACCGCACTCCTTCATAAAGGACTTGTTTCCACCGAGGCAGACGGAATCCTTGTCCGTCCAGAACACGGACATGGGAATGGTGTTCATGATCAACTGCAGCATTTGCTGCGATTCACGCAACGCGGTTTCCGCCTGCCGACGGCTTCCAATGTCGCGCGCGATACCAAAGATGGCCTTGTGGTTTTTCCAGAAACCTTGGAAAATGTTCATTTCAACCGGGATGGTTCCGCCGTTTTTCATCTGCAAGGGAAAGTTGCAGGCGGTGGATTGCTCGGACTGCATGAGGGCAATCACTTGATAGGCCTCGGTGTGCAGCTTCTCCGGATAGAGTTCGAAAAGGCTCATCGAGCATAATTCGGCCAAGCCGTATCCCAACCGCCGCTCAACGGAGGGGTTGGCATGGAGCAGGTTGCCGTTCATATCGCATACGAGGAGAAAGTCGTCAATGGTGCCGAACAGGTTCTGGAAGTTGCGCTTCTCCTCGGTGAGGGTTTCCTCAATCTTCTTGCGGTCGGAAATATCCTGCATGAAACCGTCCCAGACCAATCCTCCGTTTTCGCGATGGGGCACGGCGCTGATGCGAATCCACTTCAGGTTCCCGGAAATATCCAGCACCCGGATCTCCAGATCCGCCGGGGCGAGCGTTTCCATGGCCAGCTGGTGGGCCTTTTGAAGAACCGGGATATCGGATTCGTAGATAGGGTCGAATGCCAGCTTGGCATCCTGGAGCACCCGGTGCCGATCAATGCCCGTGGCCCGCTCATAGCCCTTGGTGACATAGTTGAACGAAAAGCGATTCCCAGGCGCGCAGGCCAGCTGGAAGAGGGTCTCGTTGGGTAGGTTGTCGCCGATCATCTGAATGTGCTTTTCGCTTTTATCCAACGCTTCGGCTTTGCGCGAAAGGGCGTTGTACATTTGGCGAAGGCGAATTAAAAACCCGGTCAGCAGCAGGGTGCTGGAGGCCAGAATCGCGATGGTGACCCCATCGGTTGAAAGATGCCCGAACATAGTGGAGCCGCCATCCACCGCGAAGGCCTGCGCCGGCGCAACCGCTACAATGGCGGTGGCAAGGCACTTAAGGTTGTAAAAGATTTTTTGGGGAACATCAAGCATGGGCATCCACCTAACAAACCCCGCGACTGTAGTGGGATTGCATGGATTAATCAAAAGGAAACCAGTATTTCATGCAGCTTGCATAGCGGGAGGCCGACCACATTCGTGTACGAGCCGTTGATGGATCGAACCATATGTGCCGCTCCTCCTTGGATGGCGTAGGCGCCCGCCTTGTCCATCGGTTCGCCGGTCGCGACATAGCGGCGGATTTCAGCCTTGGTCAAGGTGCGGAAAACCACCTCGGTACCGACCGAGAAGACCACGGTTCGCTCGGTATTTTTCACGCAGACCGAGGTAACCACCTCGTGCGTATTGCCGGAAAGTGTCGCGAGCATTTCGCAGGCATGGGCGTCGTCGGAGGGTTTTCCAAGAATCGTTTCGTTTTGCACCACGATGGTATCCGCCGCGACGATGATTCCCTCTCCATCCACCGCGCAGGCCTTCTCCTCCGCCATCCGTTCGGCAAAGGGCCGCGGTTTTTCATCGGGCCGGGGTGTCTCGTCGATTTCAGGAACGACGACGCGGAAGTCGAACCCGAGCATGGCGAGCAGTTCGCGCCGGCGAGGCGAGGCGCTGGCCAGGATAAGTTGCTGGTTGGTTTCCATGCGCCGGAGATTATGTGCAAAAGCAGACTATTAAAAGCCCCTTCTGCATGGCATAAAACGGGCGATGAAGATTCTTTTGGGCGGCGTCCCCTTTGGACGCAACAACGTTGGCGACGAGGCCATCCTCGAATGCGTGGTCAAGATGCTCCGCGAAATCTGTCCGCGCGCGGAAATCACCGCCAGCACCGACGATCCCGAAGCCACCGCCGCCAAGCTCGGCATCGAAACCGTCCAGCTTTTTGGCTTCGAGCCGCCCTTCAGCCAAACGCTGATGGAAGAACGCCTGTCTTCCGCCGATGTCTTTATCTGGTCGGGCGCAACCGGTCTTTCAGACTACCCGGAGGTTCCGCTCGAGATGCTGGAAATTGCCCAGCGCGCCGGCACGTCGACCGTGGTGTGGGGCGTCGGCATGAACGACGAACTCAATCCCCATACATACCGGCTCCTGCCCGGCAAGCGCAGAGCCATGCTCTCCCTGCTGGGTCTGGCGTCCCTGCGCCGCATCGACTACGTCCGCCGCTACGAAGAACAGATGCAGGCACGTGCTTGCGGCAAAGTCGCCCGGCAGCTCGCCGCCGCCGACCTCGTGGTGCTGCGCGATCCCGAAACGCTCGTCGCCGTGCAGGCCTGCGGCTCCGTTCCCGGTGCCATGGTCGGGGCCGACCCCGCCGAACGGCTCGAACCCGTCGCATGGGAAGACCTGTCGCTGACCGCAGCGGCCAAGACCATCCTGCAATCCAAGACCAGAAAGATCGGGCTATGCATCTCCGCCCAGCGCCAGCTCGTGCACCAGCAGGAACTGGTCGACTTCCTCGACCGCCTGGCCGAAAGCGGGCACCATGTCGTCTTTCTGCCGATGAACCCCCAGACCGATGCTGAGTTGATGAAAAACCTGCAAAGCCGGATGCGGCACAAAGAGATGTCGGTCGTGATCGAAGGCCGCCGCGAACCCGGCGAAATTCTTTCGATTGCCAACCAGCTGGATCTAGTGATCAGCAGCCGGTTGCACCTGCTTATCCTCGCATCCATCGTGCACGTTCCCATCATCGGGATCAGCCGCGGGTCGAAGGTCGACAACTTTCTCGCCCCCTTCGGACACGTGTCCGCCGGCACCGTCGACGAGTGCGACTTCGAACATATGCAATGCGAACTCGACCGGCTCATCGACTGCCGCGACGAGTTTGAAGAGGTCAGCACCTTTGTGCGCGAGATGCTGCTTCAAAGGCTGGATGCCGCCAAGGAAAAGCTCGCCGCGCTGCTCGGATCCATTGGCGGCGGCACGGAGGGCGCGGATCCCGCCGAAAAAGGAAATTATTGAATCCGGCGTATTGACTTCGACCGCGATATTCGCATAATTCGCCGTTCCTTTTGAGCCAGCGTAGCTCAGTGGCAGAGCAACGGATTTGTAATCCGTTGGTCGTCAGTTCGACTCTGACCGCTGGCTCCATTTTTTTTGGAGCTTCCAATGCCGGGGTATTTTTACATCCTCCTGTCCGAAACAAACGGACACTACTACATTGGCTCCACCCTCGATCCTGACAGTCGTTTGGCCCGACACAATTCCAATGCCGTCGCAACGCGGGGCAAGGGTCCGTGGACGCGTGTTGCGCTGGTGCGGTTTGCCTCTTCTGCAATAGCGAAATTTGCTTGGCCGGATGAGTTCCTTCGCTAGGCCTTGGATCGGATCATGGTGAGTAGCATTTTGAAGGGCTGCTCCGCGGCCTGGACATCGTGGGGAATATTGGCGGGCATGATGATCATTTCGCCCTCTTTCGCCGTCTTCATTTTGCCGTCGATGATGAATGCGCCTTCGCCTTCGACCACCTGCACAACCGCATCGAACGGCGAGGTGTGCTCGCTGAGGCCCTGGCCCTTGTCGAAGGAGAACAGGGTTATGTTTCCGGTCTCCTTCTTGAGCAGGGTTTTGCTGACCACTGCGCCGTCGGCGTAGGCGATCTCGTCTTTCAGGTTCAGTACTTTGCCTTTTAAATTTTCCATGGTTTTTTCCTTTTTGGTGGAGGGATGACCTCCGTGTCGTCCTAACGGCAGAACGGTCGCGCAGGAATAGGACGGGACAGAGCCCGTCCCTCCACATTATCCTGCAATTTTTTCGGTTTTCATGAGTTCGCCGTCAAGGCCAATGGTGACTTCCTCGACGATGAGATCGGAGCGGCCGCTGGCGGCGTGCGCCTGTTGGGCCATCATGCTGAGTCCGCCGCAGCAGGGGACGGTCATGCGGACCACGATCACTTTCGGGATGTTGTTTTGCGCCATGATGCCGGCCAGCTTTTCGACATAGCCCTCGGTGCGGTCGAGTTTGGGGCAGGCGACGACGAGCGAGCGGCCGCGGACGAAGCGCCAGTGGACGTCGGGCGATGCAACGGGGGCGCAGGTGCTGAGGATTACGAGTTCCTTACCGTCGAAGAATGGGGCGCTGGGCTGAACGAGGTGCAACTGGATGGGCCATTGCTCGAGATCGGATTTAATGACTTGTCCGGAACCCGGGGTTTCCAGTGCTTGGTGCTTGGTGCCTGGTGCTTGGTGCTTAGTGCCTGGTGCCTTGTCTTTATTCCCAAAACGCACCTGCATGCCGGGGCATCCGCCCATTTTAGGAGCAGCGGGTTTTTCTTTGGCATCGTGCTCGGCATTGGCATCGTCGAAGCGCTTGACGGCTTCTTCGCCGCCGGTGCTAAGGACATGTTCGCGGGTGGCGTCGATATCGTAGGCTTCGGCTTCGCGCTCAATAATCTTCAGTGCGCCGGTCGGGCAGGTTCCAATGCAGTCGCCAAACCCGTCGCAGAACTGTTCTTTTACGACCTTGGCTTTCCCATCGATAATTTGGAGGGCGCCTTCCGCGCAACCCACCACGCAGTCACCGCATCCGTTGCAGAGGTCTTCGTTGATTTCGATAATCTTCCGTTTCATGTTGAACTCCTTTTTGTAAATGGTTGAGGGCACCTTGCCGGAAATCTAAAACCCGTTCCTTGACAGGAATCAAGAAACGGGTTGAACGGCGGTCAGCGGTGTTTTTGCGTCATTCCGGATTTATCACGTTATAGACCTGCTGCGGGGTCAAGCCGTTGGCCCTGGCGATTTCGGATAGCGTGGCCTTTTCGGAAACCGATTCGAATTTTGCCGCCGCTAGATTCTCCATGGCAACGTTCAGATCGGTTCTTGTCCGCCTGCAGAAGCTTTGGACGGTCGAGTCTTCGGCGTGGCCGTAGGGCGGGGTGCCGTACTTGTCTGCCGCCGCGGCTTTGAGGGATTCGCCAAAGGTTTGAATGGCGTTGATGGGCGGCAGCTCGAACAGGGTCATGAAGGTTATTGCGAGGGTGATGAACAGCGCAATATTGAAATCGGTTGTGAAAACCCGGGTTTTCTGGGCCTTATTCTTGAGGTAGGCCATGATGCAGTCCCAGTTGAGGATGGTGTGGATGAGGCACGCAACAATAAATAGAATTCCGAGGTTGGCATGGAGGGCTTCCCATTGTCCTTTATCCAGCCCGAGGACTTCCCAGTTGGC
>CBDVCB010000071.1:0-14023 GCA_965372395.1 uncultured bacterium | reverse complement strand
CTTTATTTATATAGTATACGATATATTTTAGGGTGATTTGGCCTTATATTGGGTGATTTTATATCATATACGGATATTTTTTCTCCCTATCAAACATCCCGAGTGACTTTGATCGGGAACTGATTTCAACCCAACCCGACGGAGCCGGAACCCAAACCAAGAGAATATTCACAGAACAATTAAGAACATAATAATTATCGGAGTGCCGTTCTGAAGAATCATTCTGTTCTTAATTATTCTGTGGAAATTCTGCGCCGCGAAGCATAATTCGCCGGAGGCAATGTGATGGGATTTGAGAAGTAAGGCGCTCCTCATGAATACCGGTGAGAACGGGAGTCTTACCCATAAAAGATGGCTTTGGAAAGAGCCTGACGCGTAAGCGGATTAGTTCAACCTCGGTTTCCGGAGGCCTTGACGAGGGCGAAGAAACGGTCTTCGTATTTTTCCCAAAGTCCGTTCTGCTTAAGCCGGTCTGCCAGGGCATTGATTTTCGACGGATCGCGCGAGGCGTCGAGGAATCCGTGTTCGATGCTTTCCTCCAGGCTGGTTTGCATGTTGATGGCCTGATGCTGGATATCCTGTATGTTGCCTCGGGCGGAGTGCTGAACCAGATCGACCATGAGCTTGAGCAGGCAGACCTCCCACGGGGAGTCGACTCCGATAAGGATTGCGCTGAGCGGATCATCCTTCGCGGCGGCATCGCTTTTGACCCGCTCCATCACGTTGTCGAGATGGTCGGTCACGACATATTCCTTGATTTCCTGCTTCTGGATGCGGAAGCCGTATTGGAGGATCTTGAGGTCGCCGCCGTGCTCGGCCAGCCAGTCGGCATACTGTTTGGCGTCCTGCCCGAAATCCTCTAGATCCATCTGGCCGAGCGACTGCGGCGTGATGATCTCCGGCTTGAGCGCCTTGAGCTGGCCTTCGCGGATGCGCACCTTGCCGACGCTGTCCATGAGCTCGCAGACCAAGTGGTAGTTCACGATGGTGTCGCCGAAGGTTTCAAGGCGGTTGGTCGGCGAGACCACCAATTCCGTATTGTTTACGGCATACCAAAAATCGAATTGTTGTTTGCTGTTCATGGGGTTGAGGAGTAACGGGTAATGCGTAACTTGTAATGTGCAGAATTGCGCATTACTCGTTACGGATTCCTTTACTTCATATCCTTCTCTTGGTTTTGGTAGTCGGCGAACTTCATGGAGACGACTTTGGAGACGCCGCGCGTTTGCATGGTTACCCCGTAGATGACGTCCGCCGCCGCAATGGTTTGGCGACTGTGGGTGATGATGATGAATTGCGACTGCTTCAGGAATTCCTTGAGGGCATCGACGAAGCGGTTGATGTTGGCGTCGTCCAGCGCGGCGTCGAGTTCGTCGAGCACGCAGAAGGGGCTGGGCTTCACGATGAACAGGGAGAAGAGCAGGGCGACCGCCGTCATGGTGCGCTCGCCGCCGGAGAGCAGCGAAATGGTCTGCAGTTTCTTTCCGGGCGGGCGGGCGATGATTTCGATGCCGGATTCGAGCACGTCCTCGTCGTCGGTCAGCACCAGCTTGGCCGACCCGCCGCCAAAGAGCTTCTTGAACATTTCCTGGAAGCTGGCGTTCACCTTGTCGAAGGTGTCCTTGAACATTTCAGTGGTGGTGGCGTTGATCGTCTTGATCATGTCGAGCAACTGCTGCTTGGCGGCGACGAGGTCGTCTTGCTGCTTGTTGAGGAAGGCAAAGCGTTCCTCATGCTCGGCGTGCTCTTCGATGGCGACGAGGTTGACGGGACCCATGGCGTCGAGCTTGGCCTGGATTTCGGCAACGCGCGTTTCGATGGTCTCGCGATCCGGAATCTCGTCGTTCTCCCAGCGCGGGGCCTCGGCCTCGGCCAGTTCCTCCTTGGTGATGTGGTAGGTTCCGGTGATACGTTCCAGCGCATTGTCGTGGCGCATTTTGTATTCGGCGTGTTCGACCTCGAATCTGGATTTCTTGTTCAGTTTGTCTTCCATGGAATCGCGCAGGCCGCGCAGTCGATTTTCGGCGGTGGTGAGGTTGCGGATGGTTTCCTCGCGCCGGGCGCGTTCGTTTTCCAAGGTCTGGGCGGTTTCCTGCAAGCGCTGTTCGAGGGGCTCGATCTTGGTGGTTTCGGTCTCGCTGGAGGTCTTGAGGCCGTCGATGCGCTGGTTATAGGAATCGACTCCGTTGGTGCGATCGGCAATCAATTCGTCCAACTCGCGGATGCGCGCCTCCATGGGTTGCTTGCGGTTGATGAGGTGTTCGAGCGCCTGGGATTTTTGCGAGAATACGATCCGGTGCTCGGAGGTGATCGAGAGGGCGTCGGAACGCCGCTCCTCGACGCTGGAAAGGTTCTTGGTCTGTTCGGCGATCTGGGTGCGGACGTTGGCTTGGCGATTGCGGGATTCCTGCAATTCGGTGGCCAGTCGGCTACGGAGTTCAACGCCCTTGCTTTCACCATCGATCAGGTTGCCGAGTTCGAAGCCAACGGTTTCGACGCGCTCGCGCGCGGATGCGGTTTCGCGTACGATCACCTGCCGCTCGCCCTCCTGGAGCGCAAGCTCGCGACGGAACTCTTCGAGCGTTTTCCGTGCGTTTTCGATGGCCGATACGATGCCGGACTCCTCGCCGCGCAGGGTTTCGAGGGTGTTTTCCTGCTGTTGGGCGCTGGCTTCGAGCTTGCCGATGTCGCCTTGCAGTTTCTCTCGAAGCTGGTGGCGGGCAAGGGGGCTTTTGTCCTCGGTGCCGGGCATCCAGATTTCGGACGATCCATCGCCCGCAACCACGGTGCCGTTTTGCGAAACCACGATGGTGTCGGACGACAGGATGCCGGGGATCTCCAGCTCGGAGCCGACAACGCGCACGTTCCAGAAGAGGCGGCGCACGAGAGGCGCGACATCGTCGCTAAAGGTGATGAGGTCGATGAGTCCCTTGCCGACGAGCGAGGAGGTGTCGAGCGGGGCTTCTTCCTTGGAGGCGGCGACGCTCAATAGGCGGGCGCTGCCAGCTTCCTGGTCGCGCAGCCAGGCAAGTGCGTCGCGGGCGTAGGCTTCGTCCTTGACGACAATGGCGTCGATGCATGGGCGAAGGATGGCCTCGAGCGCGGTTTGGTATTCCGGCGAAGTCGTGAGCTGCTCGGCCAACGGGCCGATGATGCCGCCGCGGTCGAGCGTGAAATTGCCGGGCGGATCCAGCAGCATCTGTGCGCCGGGCGGGAATCCCTCCTGACGGGCTTCGCCCCCGGAGAGCATTTCAAGCTGGGCCTGTTTTGCGGCGATGGTTTTGAGGTTTTCGTTCAGCGAGCGTTCCTGATCGGCAATCCGATCCTTCCGTCCGCTGCGCTCGCCGTTGAGGTGGTTGAGCGACTGGGCCTGCTCGGCGACTTTTGCGGAAAGCGTCTCGACCTTGGCATCCATCTCCTGCTGGTGCCCGACAAACGACTTGAGCGAACGTTCGAGTTCGGCCTTTTCCGTGGCGAGGCGCTCTTTCTTGAGCATGGCCGAGCGGTCGCGGGCATCGAGTTCGTTCAGCTCGTTTTGCATTTTGGATGCGGTGCTATCGAGGGCGATCGACTCGTTGCGCAGGCTGTTGAGTTGCGCGCGGGTGGAGTTCATCTGTTCCTCCACCTCCTTTTGTAGCCGCATGGCGCGGTCGAGCTCTTCCTTGGCGACGGTCTTCTCTTCTTTGGAGCGGGCCATTTCGGCGATAATCTTGTCGAGTTCGGTGCGATGGGTTTCCAGCCGAGTACGGGCTTCTTCGGTTTCCTGCGTGTTGCGCTGGGCGAGGGTGGCCAGTTCCGCGATGCGGTCGGTGTTCATGGCGATCAGGTTTCGGGTCCGCTCCAGTTCGCTCTTGGCGGCGGAGGCCCGCTCCATGGCCTGGGAGATGGTTTCTTCCAGCTGCGTCAGGGTCTGGCGGGAGGATTCGGCTTCGGACTCCGCGGATTCCACCTGCTCGTGAAGCTCCCGCACCGCGCGTTCGAGCACCTGTAGCTCCCCGGTGAATTCGTTGATCTTTTGCGCGTATTCCGCCAGCTTTTCGCGGGTCACATAGATGTCTAGTCCGCGCACCTCCTCGGCGAGATCCTTGTAGCGCTTGGCCTTGCCCGCCTGCCGCTGGAGCGAAATGATCTGCCGCTTGACTTCGCGGATGACGTCGGCGAGGCGCAGCAGGTTGGCTTCGGTGTGTTCGAGTTTGCGCAGGGCCTCCTTTTTGTCGGCCTTGTATTTGGTGATGCCGCTGGCCTCCTCGAAGACGTTGCGGCGGTCTTCCGGACGCGAGCTGAGAATTTGGTCGATCTTTCCCTGTTCGAGGATGGAGTAGGAGTCGGTGCCGATGCCGGTATCCATGAACAACCGCTGGATATCCTTGAGGCGGCAGGCCTTGCGGTTGAGGAAATAGCCGCTTTCGCCGGATCGGAAAACGCGGCGGGCGATGCAGACCTCGTCGTACTCCACGCCAAGGGATCCGGTGCAGTCGGCGAGCGTGATGCTCACCTCGGCCATGCCGAGGGGTTTCTGCAAGGCGGTTCCGTTGAAGATAACGTCCTCCATCTTGGCACCGCGCAGCGCGCGGGCGCGCTGTTCGCCGAGCACCCAGCGCACGGCGTCGGAAACATTGCTTTTCCCGCAGCCGTTCGGCCCCACGATCGCCGTCATTCCCGGCTCGAATTCGAGCTTGGTTTTGTTTGCGAAGCTTTTAAATCCCACCATTTCCAAACTTTTAAGGTACACGGGTGAAGTTCCTCCAAAAAAAGATCACGCAACCTACCACAAAATCCAGTGGTTATAAAAACGGTTTTTCCGGGGAGTTGATTTAAATATGGCTCAACGCGTGGCTTGCAAAGCCCCGTATTCCGTGTAGCATCCCCTTTTCGTAATTTTTACAAAGGAGCATTCATGGCTAAAGAAGAATCAATCGAGGCGGAAGGCGTGGTTAAAAAAGTACTGCCAGCCACCATGTACCGCGTTGAACTGGAAAACGGGCACGAAATTCTGGCCCATATTTCGGGTAAGATGCGCAAGCACTTTATCCGCATCGCCGTCGGCGACAAGGTCACCGTTGCAATCTCTCCGTACGATCTGGAAAAGGGTCGCATCACCTTCCGCCACCGGAACTAGCGGATTCAGGTCATGGCAAAGCGGAGTCTGTGGGGCAGCAAGGCCGGGTTCCTGCTGGCCGCCATTGGATCGGCGGTCGGACTCGGCAACATCTGGCGCTTTGGCTACATGGCCTACGAAAACGGCGGGGGTGCGTTTCTGGTTCCCTACGCCGTGGCCTTGGTGTTGGCCGGCATTCCGCTGATGATTCTGGAGTATACGCTTGGTCATCGCGAAAAAGCCTCTTCTCCGCTGGCCTTTGCCCGCATCGACCGCAGGTGGGAAACCATTGGTTGGTGGATGCCGACCGTCGCCTTCTTCGGCATTACCCTTTTCTACGCCGTCGTTATTGGCTGGTGCATGAACTACTTTGTCTTTTCGTTCAACCAAGCGTGGGGAACGGACACAAGCGCGTTTTTCATGAACACCTTTCTGCAGGTATCGGACTCCCCATTCAATCTAGGCGGTATCCGCTGGCCCATCCTTGGCGGAACCGTGCTGACCTGGTTGATTAGCTGGACCATCTGCTACCGCGAAGTCAACCATGGCATTGAAAAGGCAAGCATGGTTTTCATGCCGTTGCTGTTTGTTCTTACGCTGGTTCTCGTGGGCTGGTCACTACAGCTGGAAGGCGCGTGGGAGGCGATCAAGACGCACTACCTCTCCGCAGAGTGGGGAAAGATCAATCCGTTTACAGCTGGCGGAAGCAAGGTGTGGGTCGCGGCCTTTGGCCAGATTTTTTTCACGCTCTCGCTCGGGTTCGGCATCATGATCACCTATGCCAGCTACCTGCCGAAAAAGACCGACATTGTCGGCAACGCGCTCATCACCTCTGTACTCAATTGCTTCTACTCCTTCCTGACCGGCTTCGCCGTGTTCGGCACGATCGGCTTCATGGCGGCGTCCAAGGGGGTGCCTTTCGCGGAGGTGATCGAAAGCGGTCCGGGGTTGGCATTTGTCGTCTATCCCGAGGCGATCAACCAGCTTCCCGCCGGGCAAACCATTTTTGGCCTGCTCTTCTTTTTGATGCTGATCATGGCCGGACTTTCCTCCGCCATCTCGCTCGTAGAGGCGTTTTGTTGCTCGCTCATCGATAAGTTTAGCTTTAGCCGCAAGAAGACCGTAACCGTCGTTTGCCTGATTGGCTGCCTCGGCAGCGTGATTTTCACCACCCGTGCCGGGTTGTGGATTCTCGACATCGTCGACCACTTCGTGAACAACTATGGCCTCGTCACCGGCGGCATCGTCGAATGCCTGCTGGTGGGTTGGGTGCTCAAGGCCGCCGTGGCCCGCCGCCACGTCGACCAAGCGGGCGGGATCAAGCTTCCGAAGCTTTGGGAGGTGTTGGTCAAATTCGTCACACCCGCCATTTTGATCATTGTGATCGGCTTCGCGCTCTACAGCGAATTCAGCGGAAACTATGGCGACTATTCCACCAAGGCGTTGCTGTGCTTGGGCGTGGGCTGGTTGCTTGCGGCGCTGGTGATTTCCTTCTTGCTGATGCGCTTCTCTTGGGGAGACGCCAAGCTCGCCCGCGAGCACGAGCCCGAAGAAGACCACCTTTTAGTGTAGAACGAGCGTCTCGCTCGTTCAGGCAAGCGGGACGCTTGCGCTACTTTGTACCTTTACGCCCCTCTGCGATCCATTGCAGGGCTTCGGGGTAGGCCTCGTGCTCCTGCTTATGGATTTTGGTCATGAGCGAGTCGAGCGTGTCGGCATCTTCAATTGCGACGCACTTTTGGTTGATGATTGCGCCGGTATCGATACCTGCATCGACGAAATGGACGGTGCAGCCGGTGAATTTGACACCATAGTCGAACGCTTGCTTGCCGCTATCGAGTCCGGGGAAGCTGGGAAGCAGGGAGGGGTGGATGTTGACGATGCGCCCGGCGTATGCGTTGAGCAGGCCATCCTTCACAATCCGCATGAAGCCCGCCAGCGCAATAAAGTTCACGTCATGCTCTTTTAGGATTCGGAGAACCTTTTTCTCCCCCTCGCCATCAAGCTTGGTTTTGAACGGGGCGCAGTCAAAATAGATGGCTGGAATGTCATGCTTGCGGGCGCGTTCGAGAATAACCGCATCCTCCACATCCGACAGGATGCATTTGATCTCCACGTCCAGCGTTCCCGCTTCGACCGCGTCGATAATCGCCTGGGCATTCGTACCCGATCCCGATCCAAAAATAGCCAGCTTCAACATGAACCTACTCCTTGTTGTTTGAAGTCTTGGAAGCTACTATGACGCGGATTTATTAACAACCAAAGATAGGGAAATACAATGCATCTAAGAATCAAACCGCTCAACGACGCCGCACGCGAAACCTATTCCGATCACGGACACTTCCACGAAGGCGATGCCGGACTCGACCTCTACGTACTCGAAGACACCACCATTGAACCCGGTGAAACCAAGGCCATCAAGCTCGGTATTGCCTGCGAACCGGAGGATGGCCGCGCCTATTTCCTCATCCCGCGTTCCAGTATTTCCAAAACCCCGCTGCGCATGGCCAACTCCATCGGCCTGATCGACGGCGGCTATCGCGGCGAGCTCATGGCTATGTGCGACAACATCAAGGATTCCACCTACACCGCCGAAAAAGGCCAGCGCCTCTTCCAGGTCGTCGCCTGCGACTGTTCCCCCATCTACTACGAAATGGTTGACGAACTCTCGGAGACCAGCCGAGGCTCTGGTGGGTTTGGTTCCACCGGAAAGTAGACGCGCGCTTCCAGCCGCGTTGTGTGTTGAGGAACAACATGTCGAAGAATCCCGACCAACTTGAATATGCCATCCGTCCGCAAAATTTGCGGGTGTGCGATATGCCCGCCCAACTCCGGCCGCGCGAGGAGTTCGAACGGGTGGGCGCGGAGAATGTTTCCGATGTCGTATTGCTAGCATTGATTCTCCGCACCGGAACCAAGGGCATGAACGTTGTTGAGGTTTCGCAACGGTTGCTTTCTGCTTTTGGATCGCTAACCGCGCTGGCTAAGGCATCGGTCAAAGATCTCCAGTCCATTGATAGCATTGGCCCGGTCAAGGCGCAGATGGTCAAGGCGGCGATGGAGCTGGCGCAGCGGCTAACGCGGGAAAGCGTTGGCGAAAGCCCTATCGTTATTACGCCCGAGCAAGCTGCCGCCGTTTTGCGCGAACGTGCGCGGATTTTGCAACACGAGGTTTTCTGGGCGCTGATGCTCGATACCAAGAACCGGTTGATTGGCGAGCCAAAGCAAATCAGCCAAGGCACGCTCAACAGCAGCCTCGTTCATCCTCGCGAACTTTTTAAAAAGGCGTTGGAGCACTCTTGTGCAGCGATCATCCTTGCACACAACCATCCGTCCGGAGACCCAACCCCGTCGTCGGAGGATATCAAGATTACAAAGCAGTTGATTGGCGCGGGCGAGGTGATGGGGATCCGGGTGCTCGACCACATCGTTATCGGCCACCGCAAGCATAACTCCAGCACCGACTTCCTAAGCCTGCGCGAAGCCGGGTTGGTTCAATTTGGATAATTCGTACCGCAGGCGGCTCGCCTGCCTTGGAGCAATCATGGAGAAACAAACACTGCATTTTGAAAGCATCGGCGGGGCGAGCGGGGATATGATTCTCGGCGCGTTGATCGGGCTGGGCGTATCGGTCGAGGAACTGAATGAAGAGCTGAAGTCGCTCAATGTCGATCCTTTCGAGATCGTCGTTGAAGAGGTTGTCGAGCAGGGCATGAGCGGGGTTCGCGCAACCGTTAAGGTTGAGGAACAGCATCACCATCACGACCATGGACATCATCATGGTCGTCACTTGAGTACGATTCTCAAACTGATTGGTGAGAGTGGGCTTCCCGCTGCTGTAAAGGAATCCGCGTCGTTGGTGTTCCAGCGCATTGGCGAGGCCGAGGCCGCTATTCATGGAATCGATATCGAGAAGATCCATTTCCACGAAGTCGGGGCGATGGATTCGATCGTCGACATTGCGGGGTGCTGCCTTGCGCTGCACAAGCTGGGCGTGGACGGCGTTTCGATCCGCAACCTGCCGCAAGGGCACGGAACGATCGAGTGCGCCCACGGAACCTATCCGAATCCCGCGCCGGCGACACTTCGCCTGCTCGAAGGTTTTCCTGTCGAAGAAGTCGATGAACCCTTTGAGCTGGTGACGCCGACGGGTGCCGCTTTGATTTCCACTTGGCGGACGGCGGAGGTTCCGGCTTTGGGGAGTCACGCCGTTAAGACGACCTACAGTTTTGGGCATCGCACGCTCAACCATCGGCCAAATTTATTGCGAGCAACGCTCTATGAAATGGCTAAAGATACGACGGCGGACGAATGCCTCGTGCTGGAGTGCAACCTCGACGACATGACTCCGGAATTGATGGGTTGCCTGTTCGACCAGCTGCTCGAAGTGGGGGCGCTCGATGTCTTCACGACGCCGGTGTTTATGAAAAAGCAGCGGCAGGGTGTTTTATTAACGGTACTCTGCATCCCGGCCGACCGCGAAAAAACACTCGATCTCATCTTTCGCGAATCCACCACGTTTGGAATCCGGGAACGGTTGTCCAAGCGCACGGTGCTGGAGCGTGGTTTCCAGAGCGTGGAAACATCATTTGGTGCAGTGCGGGTCAAGATTGGCAAGCGCAATGGCGAGGTCCTGACGGCTTCGCCTGAAATCGAGGACTGCCGCACGTTGGCAAAAGAAAACGGTGTCGCGGTCAGGACGGTCTATGAGGATGCAAAAAGGGGGTTTGAATGAAATATTGGATAGTTGTTTTTGGTTTGTTTGCACTGGGCGTTTCGGCCGAGGTGCATTTTGCGAACGGCATCAAGATTGGCGAGGTCGATCAGGACTCGGCGATGGTCTGGACGCGCCTGACTCGCAATCCTGCGTTGAATATCGCCGGTGCGAGGTTCGAAAAAGTGAAGGCGCATGTGGTTCCTGCATCGGCGCAACTTCCAGAAGGAAAGACGCTCGCCGATATGGAGGGCGCGGTGCCGGGCGCTTCTGGCGCGGTGCGGATTACGTGGCAGGCCAAGGGCGGCAAGCCGGTTTCCAGTGATTGGAAAAAGGTGGGTGCGGACACGGATTCCACCCATCGGTTCAATCTGACCGGATTGCAGCCGGCCACGGAATATGCAGTGAAGGTGGAGGCGAGGGATGGGGGGTCGTTTGCGGGAAGCTTTAGGACGGCCCCGCAGGTGGATACGGTCGTTCCGATTGCCTTTGCCGTGGTGACAGGCCAGGATTTCGACCGGCGGGATGATTTAGCCAAAGGGCATAGAATCTACCCGCAAATGCAGCAGCTCGGTTTGGACTTCTTTGTCCATACCGGCGACATCGAATACTACGACAAGCCGCGCCCCTTCGCCACGAACCTGGAGTTTGCCCGGTTCAAGATGACGCGCATGTACGGCCTGCCGAATCTGGTGGAGTTCCACCGAGCCATCCCGAGTTATTTCATCAAGGACGACCACGACACAACCAAGGACGATGCCTGGCCAGAGCAGGCCTACGGCGAGCTGGCTTGGCAACAGGGATTGGAACTTTTCCGCGAGCAGTTTCCGGTGCTGGAAAAAAACTACCGCACGATCCGGTGGGGGAAGGATCTTCAAATCTGGCTGGTGGAAGGACGTGATTTTCGCAGTCCCAACGACATGCCCGATGGGCCGGAAAAGACCATCTGGGGCCAGGGGCAAAAGGAATGGTTTTTCCGTACGGTGCGGGAATCCGATGCCACGTTCAAGGTGCTCATTAGCCCAACGCCGGTGGTGGGACCCGACCGTAAAAAGAAAAACGACAATCATGCAAACGTAGGCTTCACGCACGAGGGCGATGAAATCCGGAAGTTTATCGCATCGCAGAAAAACATGTATGTGGCCTGTGGCGATCGGCATTGGCAATATGTTTCAGTGGATGCCAAAACGGGCGTGAAGGAGTTTTCGTGTGGGCCGACGTCCGACAAGCATGCCGGTGGCTGGAGCAACGACAAACTGTTGCCGGAACACCGCTATTTGAATGTGCAGGGCGGGTTCTTGGCGATCACGGTTGAACGCAAGGATGACGAACCGGTTTTGACCGCGCGGCACTACAGTGTGGCTGGCGAGTTGTGCAATGAAGACATTAATGTGACGGAGTAGGCCAGATTAACGGAGGTGGGTTATGCGCAGGTGGATGCTTGGGTTGGCAGTATGTGTGGTTGGTGTTTCTTGTTATGCAGAGCTGAAGCTCCCGGCGTTGTTCTCGGACGGAATGGTGTTGCAGCGGGATCAAAAGATCGCCGTATGGGGCTGGGCGGATCCCGATGCGGAAGTGACGGTCTCGTTTGCTGGCAAGGATAAAACCGTAAAGGTGGATGTGTCCGGAGCGTTCATGGTTCGCCTCGGAAAAATGAAAGCCTCCTCTCGACCTCGCTCGCTGAAGGTGGTGTCCGGTGCGGAATCGGCAGAAGTGAAAAATGTTCTCGTCGGCGAAGTATGGCTTTGCTCCGGGCAGTCGAACATGGAGTGGCCGGTTTCAAAGGCGATGAATTTTGAGGCGGAAAAAGCAGCGGCCGATTATCCGTTGATCCGCATGTTTCTGACGAAAAAGGCCGCCAGCGCCGAATTGCAAAAGGATTGCACGGGTTCATGGAAAGTCTGTTCTCCGGATACCGTTGGCGCATTTTCCGCGACGGCCTATTTCTTTGGTCGCGAACTCCGGCAGGAACTGGATGTTCCGATTGGGCTGATTCGCTCCTGCTGGGGCGGAACGCGCATCGAATCGTGGAGTCCACTGGCATCGTTGGAGCAATTTCCCGCAGTTGTGGATTACAAAGCGCAGCTTGATGCCAAGGCCGGTAAATTTGACGAAGCGGCCAGTGAAGGGCAGTATGCCAAGCAACTGGAAGCGTGGAAACAAAAAGTAAAGCAGGCGAAGGCGGATGGCAAAAAAGCACCGCGTCGCCCCAGGAAGCAGACCCATCCGCACAAATCGCAAAACTATCCGGCCAACCTCTACAACGCCATGATCAATCCCCTCGTGCCGTACGGCATGCGCGGAGCAATCTGGTATCAGGGCGAATCGAATACCAAAACGCTCGGGAATGCATTGGCCTACTGCGACCTGCTCGAAAACATGGTTGTTCAGTGGCGCAAGGATTGGGATGCAGATTTTCCTTTCTACGCCGTTCAATTGCCCAACTTCAAGGCACCTCAGACAAAGCCGGTTGAAGACTCCAAATGGGCATTTATTCGTGAAGGCTTTCTCCGGTTCGATGCCAAAGTGCCAAACGTTGGGATCGCCGTCGGTATCGATGTGGGCGAAACCAAAAACATACACCCTAAGAACAAACAGGCCATTGGCTACCGGTTGGCGCAGCAGGCTCTTGCTAAAACCTACAAAAAGAAAGTCGTGGCAGGCGGCCCGATCTATAAGTCCATGAAGAAGAACGGTAACAAGATTGTTGTCACGTTCGACGATATCGGTTCCGGCCTCGTTGAGCAGGGCGGGGATCCGCTCCAAACCTTCGCCATCGCGGGTGCAGACAAACAGTTTGTTTTTGCCCGAGCAGCGATTGTTGGCGACACCGTGGTGGTCTGTTCATCCGAGGTTTCCGACCCTGTGGCTGTCCGCTATGCGTGGGCCAACAATCCGATGGATTGCAATCTCTTCAATAAGGAAGGTTTTCCCGCCTCGCCGTTCCGCACCGACGATTGGCCGCCGGTCGTTGAATAGCCTGAAAACCCGTTTGCGTTTTTCCAATCGCTGGAATATCGTCACGTCCTTTTGAGATTGGGGATGTTTCTATGCTGGCAAAACGAATTATACCATGTCTGGATGTGACCGGCGGACGCGTCGTGAAGGGCGTAAACTTTGTGGATCTGCGCGATGCGGGCGATCCGGTCGAGTGCGCCAAGGCCTACGAGGCGCAGGGCGCGGACGAATTGACATTCCTCGACATCACTGCGTCGAGCGACGGGCGCGAGACGATGGTCGATATTGTCCGCCGTTGCGCGGAGCAGGTCTTCATGCCGCTGACCGTCGGTGGGGGAATCCGTACCCCGGTCGATGTGCGCAACATGCTCAAAGCGGGAGCCGACAAAGTTTCGTTCAACACGGCAGCCATTACAAATCCCGATATTTTGAACGAATGCTCCGACATGTTTGGTTCGCAGTGTACCGTTTTGGCCATCGATGCGCGCCGGAACGGCGATGGAACCTGGGGCGTATTTACGCATGGCGGTCGCAATCCAACCGAACTAGACGCCATTGAATGGGCCATTGAAGGCACCCGGCGCGGGGCGGGGGAAATCCTGCTCACCAGCATGGATGCCGATGGCACAAAGGATGGGTTTGATCTGGAGCTGACCCGCGCGGTTTCCGAAGCGGTTGGTGTTCCCATTATTGCTTCCGGCGGGGCGGGTACGTTGCAGCACATGGCCGATGGTGTTACGGAAGGAAAAGCCGACGCGGTGCTGGCGGCCTCCATTTTCCACTTCGGCGAATTCACCATCCGCGAGGTGAAGGAATACATGCGCGATCAAGGAATTGAAGTTAGGTTGTAATTTAAAGGAGAAAACGATGAGCAAGGAATTGGAAGAAGGGTTGGAGCTGGCGCTGGATTGGAGCAAGTTGGAGAAGGCCGTCGAAGGCACGAAGGGAATTATTCCCGTGGCCGTGCAACACGCCGATACGAAGGAGGTCATTCTGGTGGCCTATATCAACCAGATTGCTTTCGAGGAATCGCTCAAGCGCAAAATGCTCGTGCTTTGGAGTTCGTCGCGGCAGGAGTTGTGGGTGAAAGGACTGACCTCCGGCGAAACCTTCGAGCTGCTCGACGCCTACGTCAACTGCGAGCAAAACTCGCTCCTGTTTGTTGTGCGTCCGAACCGCGGCGGCATCTGCCACACCAAGAACGCAAAAGGCGAACCGCGCAACTGCTACTACCGCAAGATCAACCTCGAAAC
>CBDVCB010000070.1:0-14024 GCA_965372395.1 uncultured bacterium | reverse complement strand
TCGCGGCTGGTGGCGCGGTGCGAGAGCTCCAGCAACTCGCCCATGCCGGCGAGCATGACGGTGTGGTCGCCCGCAATATCGCCGCCGCGGATGGCGTGGAAGGCAATCTCTTTTTCGGGGCGCTCGCCGAGCAGTCCGGCACGGCCGTCCACGTGAACATCAGGAAGGTTCCAACCGTAGCCCGCCGCCGCCGCACGACCGAGCATGAGCGCCGTTCCGCTCGGCGAATCCTTTTTCTGGTTGTGGTGGCGTTCGAGCACTTCGATGTCGAAGCCCTTGCCTTTGAGCGCATGCGCGCCGGCTTCGACCAGATTGCAGAGCAGGTTGATCCCGAGGCTCATATTGCCCGAAAGCACCACGGCGGTCTGTTCCGCCGCCACATTGATGGCGGCCAGCTCCTCTTCATTCAGGCCGGTCGTACCGATCACCCAGGCCGTGCCCCACTCCGCAATGCGCGGTGCGTTTCCGGCGGTTCCAAAATGCGACGAAAAATCGACGATCACGTCTGCATCGGCTCCGACCTCTTCGAGGTTGTTAATTAATTTAATCCCGGTCTCTTCCGTGCCGGCCATCAGCCCCACATCTTTTCCAAGATCGGGGATATCCCAAAGATCGACCGCGCCGAAGAGTTTCAGACCGCTGACCTTTTCTTCCATGATGCAACGGATCAGGGCTCTGCCCATGCGCCCACCCGCTCCCAGAACGACAACTTTAATACTCATTGGTTTCCCCTTAAATGGAGACGGAGCTTCCAGCTCCGTCTACGCTACAACACGCCAACAGACTCCATCGATGCGCGCAGCACATCCTTCTTCGCATCCGTCATGGAACACATCGGCAGGCGGTAGGTTTCTTCGATCAGACCCTTCATCGCCATGGCGGCTTTGACGGGGATGGGGTTGGTGTCGATGAACATATCACTGAACAGCTGGTGGTATTTCAGGTGCAGCTTCTGCGCAGTGGCATAGTCGCCCGCGAGGGCGGCGTGGATGATTCCCACCACTTCGGAAGGAATGACGTTCGAGGCCACGGAGATCACACCACATGCTCCGACGGAAATCATCGGCAAAGCCAGCGAGTCGTCGCCCGACATCACCTCGATATCGCAACGGCTTTTGATCGCGCTAACGCGGTCGACCGAGCCAGCCGCCTCCTTGACGGAAACAATATCGGGATGCTGCGCCAGCTCCGCCACGACCTCCAGCGGGATCTCGCGTGCGGAACGGCCGGGGACATTGTAGAGCACCACCGGAACACCGAGATCGGCCACGGCGGAGAAATGCTGAACCAAGCCCGAGTTGTTGGGCTTGTTGTAGTACGGCGTTACCTGCAGCGTTCCATCGATGCCGAAAGCCTTTGCCGCTTCGGTCAGCTCGACCGCTTCCGCCGTCGAATTGGCACCGGTTCCTGCAATGGTTTTGCAACGTCCAGCGGTCTTTGCAACGACCGTTTCGATCACCTTCAGGTGTTCCTTCGGGCGGAGCGTCGGCGACTCTCCGGTCGTCCCGACCGGAACGATTCCGTCTACGCCGCCGGCAATATTGAATTCGACCAATTCCTCCAGTTTTTGGAAGTCGACCTCGCCGTTCGCGGTGAACGGCGTAACGAGTGCTGTGTATACCCCAGTAAAATACATTTCATTCTCCTCATGCTTTAAAGGACTGTAGTCCTTCGAAGTCCAATGTTGCAAAATAATCCTCCACCGTTTCTGCGCGGCGAATTTCAACGACCTCGCCGTCCTCGCGCAGCAGCAGTTCGGCGGAGCGGAGTTTGGCGTTGTAGTTGAAGCCCATCGCATGGCCGTGCGCGCCGGCATCGTGGATCACAACCAAGTCGCCAATATCCACCTGCGGGATGGCGCGGTCGATGGAAAACTTGTCGTTGTTTTCACACAGCGATCCGGTGACATCGCAGACCAAGTCGAGCGGTGCATCTTCCTTGCCGGGAACCGTAATGTGGTGGTAGGCGCCGTAGAGCGCCGGACGCATCAGGTTGGCCATGCAGGCATCAACGCCAACATACTGCTTATAGGTGTGCTTCTTATGCTGCACACGGGTAACGAGATAGCCATACGGCCCGGTAATCATCCGGCCGCACTCCATGCGCAGGTCGAGCGGCTTCAGCCCCTTTTCGATAATCAGCTCTTCGTAGAGCTTGCGGATGCCTTCACTGACAGCTTCGAGGTCGACGGCTGTTTCTTCCGGCTTGTAGGGAATACCGATGCCGCCGCCAATGTTCACAAACTCGAATTCGATGCCCAGCTCGGCGGACAATTCTCCGAGCAGCTCAAACAGCAAGTGGGCGGTTTCCACAAAATAGGAACCCTCCAGTTCGTTCGACGCCACCATCGTGTGCAGGCCGAAGCGCTTTACGCCCTTGTCGCGCAGGATACGGTAGCCCTCGAACAACTGCTCGCGGGTAAAGCCATACTTTGCTTCCTCCGGATGGCCGATGATCGCGTTTCCGCCCTTGAGCGGCCCCGGGTTGTAGCGACAGCAAACCAGCTCCGGCAAACCGATGTGATCTTCGAGATATTGAATGTGCGTGATATCATCGAGGTTGATGATCGCACCCAGCTCCATGGCCTTTTTATATTCATAGGCCGGAGTATTGTTAGAGGTACAGATAATCTCCTCGCCGACGACACCGATGCTCTCGGAGAGCAGCAATTCGGGATACGACGAGCAGTCCGATCCAAACCCCTCCGCCTTCAGGATTTTCATCAAAAACGGATTCGGCGTGGCCTTCACCGCAAAATATTCCTTAAACCCCGCATTCCAAGAAAATGCCGCCTTCAGCCGTCGTGCATTCTCGCGGATGCCTTTTTCATCATAGATATGGAACGGTGTCGGGAAGCGCTCCGTCAGCGCCTCCAGCTGCTGCTTATTTATCGGACATTTTTTTTCTGCCATGGTTGTCTCCTTTAAAAAAATATTGCGCGGAACTATACACCACCACGCCGGTTTTCCAATGGTGGGAACCCACAAAAACAAGACGTCTCACTGCATAGATCTTGGGAAAAGGAGAGGGCAGAGCAGAGCGGCGCTTAGTTAAGGTGGTTGGTAAAGCAGGACAGGCTGGAAGCACTGTCCTACTTTTTTTGACGGTCGCAAGGTGCCTATCCCATTTTCTGCGTCTTTCCCATCACGACGGCGAAGCCGAAGGGTATGAAACCGATAAGGATGCCTGGAGCGGCACAATAGATGGTGGAGCCGACGCCGAGAATGGAGCAGACAATGAAGCCAGCCAAACCGACAAGGATCATGGCGACCTCGACTAACTCGGAGGTTTTTCGGTTGAGTACGTTTATCACCAGCAGGGGTACGAAGGCGGAGCCGAGCATGGCCCAGGCGTCGAGCACGAGGCTGAAGATGGATTTGTTTCCAGAAAGCGCAATACCGGTAGCCAGCAAAACCACGAGTGCGGTGGCCACTTTGCTGACCCATAGTTTTTTAATCGGCTCTCGGGTCATGTCGTGCGTAATGGAGGCGGAGCAGGAAAGCACCAGCGAGTCGGCGGTGGACATGGTGGCGGCAAACAGCGAGGCCAGCACCAGACCAATGAGCACCTTGCCGATAAACGGGATGGTTTCAAAAAGCGTGATGGTTACTTTAGGCAGCGCCAATTCCGCATCGAAATCGGTCAGCGGAATCTCCAGAATTGCCCGGGAGAGCATGCCCACGACAATGGTGCTGGCATAGAAAAAAGTGAACCATCCATAATAGTATTTTCGCATGGGCTTGACGCTCGCGGCCGACTCCAGCGCCATGAAACGAACCACCACATGCGGTTGCCCCACAATGGCGAGGCCGCCAAAGAACCATCCGGTAATGAAGAGCCCGATCCCAACCACGGATTTTTGAGGGAAAAGCGAGAGGTAGGCGGGACTGACCGCCGACAGCTTTTCAAGCAAAACCGCCGGACCACCGATATAATGGATGCCGGAAGCCATGAGCAAAAACATGCCGCCAAGCATTACGATGGCCTGCGAGGCATCGGTCCAGATGGAGGCGCGGATTCCACCGACTGCGGAATAAAACAAAACAATGAGCGCCCCGACAATAATGCCCGCATGCGGATGCCAGTTGAGCAGCTCGACGGTCGCCTTGCTTCCCGCTTTCAGCTGGGCGGCGGCATAGATCCCCAGAAAAAACACTATCAACACACCGACCAGCGCGCGGGTGATACGGTTTTTGTCGCCAAACCAATTGGCCAACAGGCTGCCATAGGAATTAAACCCAAACCGGTCGGACCGGGTCTTGATCTTCTTCACGGTAAGGAACGACATCAGCAGGTCGCCCACCACCCATCCAAACATGAGCCAGACCGACTCCAGTCCAAATTCATAGGTATAGCCAATCATGCCGATAAACATGAATCCGCTGTTATTCGTGGCCACCGCCGACAGCCCGGCAAGCCACGGGGAGATGGAGTTTCCGGCCACCAGATAGTCTTCGGTTGTTTTTTTGCTGTGCCGAATCGAGGCGCCGCCGATAAAGGCAAACACCAACAGGCAAATCATAAAACTTATGGTGATCATGAACTCAACCCTTTCATTATTAACCGCGAATGGTCAGAACAAACTAAAACAAGGTTTTTGTTGTCCTAATCGGAAACCGCCTCGGCCTCTAAGCCGTAGGAGCCATCGGCCCGGTGCACCTCTTTGCCGTGCAGCGGCGGGTTGAAGACGCAAGCCATTTTCATCTCCTCGAAGGCACGGAGCAGGTGGTCGTCGTTCTGATCCAGAATATAGACGGTGCCGGGTTCGATGGGATGTTTTTTTCCATCGCCCAGAGTTTCCACCTCGCCGCGGCCAGAGATGCAGTAGACCGTTTCCAGATGCCTCTTGTAGTGCAGATGGAAATCGGCGCCTTTGTAGATGGTGGTGATGTGGAACGAATAGCCCATGCCGTCGTCCTTGAGCAGTAGCCGCGTGCTCTCCCAGTTGCTGTCCGGCGACACAATGCGGCGATCCGATGCGTTTGCTTTTTCGAGTGTTCTTACAATCATTTTAAACCCTCTTATTCCCCGGTATTGGCATCAACAGTGACGTCGTCGAAGTAGTCGCTCTCTTCCGGGACATCGACCTTTTCGCAGACCTCTTTGATCGTCGCCTCGATAATGTCGATGCCCTTGGCTAGGTTCTCGTCCTTGATGGTCAGCGGGCAGAGGAGCTTGACAATCTGGTCGTCCGCGCCGCTGGTTTCGATGATCAGGTTTTTCTTGAAGGCCGCCTTCGTGATTTTTCCGGCAATCTCGCCGTTGACGCAGTTGATGCCCCGGAACATGCCGCGCCCGCGGGTGGTAAAGTTGCCTTCGCCATATTGCTCAACAATCTGGTCTAGCCGCTTTTCGATATATTTGCCTTTGCGCTGAATCTCTTTTTCAAAGGTGTCGTCGCTCCAATATTCATCAATCGCAGCCTTGGCGGTAACAAAGGCCATGTTGTTTCCTCGGAAGGTTCCGTTGTGCTCGCCAGGCTTCCAGTTGTCGTATTCCGGCTTAATCAGCACCACGGCGAATGGGAGTCCATAGCCACTGATCGATTTGGAAATGGTAACAATGTCGGGCTTGATCCCCGCTTCCTCAAAGCTGAAAAAGTTTCCGGAACGGCCATTGCCCGCCTGGATATCGTCAATAATCAGGAGCATGCCGTGCTTGTGGCAAACCGTCTGGAGATTCCGAAGCCACTCGGCACTGCATGCGTTGATGCCGCCTTCGCCCTGAATGGTTTCAACAATGGCCGCGGCAGGCTTGTCGATACCGCTACTCGAGTCCGAGAGCATCTTGTCCATATATTCGATAGTATCGAGGTCGTCGCCCATATAGCCATCGTACGGCATGCGGCTGCTTCCCAGCACGGGAACGCCTGCAGCATCGCGATGGTGCGAGTTGCCGGTGACGGCCAGCGCCCCGAGGCTCACGCCGTGGAACCCGTTCGTGAAACTGATAATGTTGCTGCGCCCGGTATGGTTGCGCGCCGCCTTCATGGCCGCCTCGACGGCATTGGTGCCGGTCGGCCCGGTAAACATCACCATGTATTCGAGGTCGCGTGGCTTGAGGATCTTCTCGTTGAAGGTTTCCAGAAACCGGCGCTTGGCCTCGGTGTGGAAGTCCAAACTATGGGAGATGCCGTCGCCCTCGATATATTCGAGTAGCTTTTTCTTAAAGACCGGATTGTTGTGGCCATAGTTCAGCGAACCGGCACCCGCCAGGAAATCCAGATATTGATTCCCATCCTCGTCGTGAATGAATTCGCCCTGCGCCTTGTCGAAAATACGCGGGAAGTTGCGGGCATAGCTCTGTACTTCGGATTCGATTTCTTCAAATATCTTCATATCAACAACCTCGCTTGGGTTTTAGGAATTGGGCCGATGCGCCACAATTGCTCTGATTCGTGCCTACTGTTAAAATGCTTTTCCCGGTCAAAGCCTTCGGAGATCTCCGCCGCAGCATGCAACGTGTCGGCCAGCTTCCGGAAGAGTGCCCGCGAGGGCTCATTCGATGCTGTAATGGTGGTTTCCAGAAAGCACACCTCTTTGCAGGCCGGTTGGTCAAGTAATGTCATGAGCATGCGGCTGGCAAGGCCCTGCCCGCGGGCGGACTCGGCCACGACCACCTGCCAGACAAACAGTGTGTCGGGACGGGACGGAACGAAATAGCCGCTAATAAAACCAACCAACTCGCTGCCGGATTTGGCGCAGATGGAAGTGTCGGGGAAGTGGGTACACTGGAGTAGATTGCAGTATACCGAGTTGGTATCCAGTGGTGGGCTGGCTTGGATAAGACGGTTTAACTTGTAACCGTCGATTGATTCGGGGGGGATTATTTCAATTTCCGTTGTATTTCGCAAAACTCCTCACTTTATTATTATTGGTTATTCGCCTATCCTTCTCCGCAATCTAATCCAACTCGCCAGCAGGACAGGAATTGGAAAAGTGAAAAAGCACCCTAAGGGAACCCGTTCTTGCAAACAAGATGTTTCGTGCTAGATTATTTCCTACACGAAATATTCTACCAAAAAGAGACCTGATCCATGAAAAAGACCCCGACCGCGCAAACCGACTTTTTTGAAACCTATGGCCTGAGCGTATTGCAGTCGCTCCGGCGCATCATCCGCGCCGTGGACATCCACTCGAAAAAACTCAGTCAGGAACATCGGATCACCGCCCCGCAAATGATCTGCCTCTACAGCCTCCAGAAGAATGCGCCCATGACCCAATCGCAACTCGCCAAGGATGTAGATCTGGGAATGAGCACCATCAACGGAATCGTCGACCGGCTCGCCTCCAAAGGCTGGATCATCCGCACGCGCGACGAAGAGGATCGGCGCAAGGTTTTCCTGGAGCTCACCGACAGCGGGAAGGTAAAGGCCTACGAAGCCCCTGCCCTGCTGCAAGACAAGCTCTCCGTCGCCCTCCAAGCCCTCCCCGAGCTCGAACAGGCCGCCATCGCCCTCTCGCTCGAACGCATTGTTGAACTGATGGGCGTCGGTCACCTTGATGCATCAGGCAATCTCTTGCCCTCCGATAAAATTCCCGATACGGTCACGGCCAGCAAGGAATAATACACCCACTTGATTGTTTGGAATCAATTTATCGAATGGAAGTCGGGCTTCGCCGCCTATTTCGGGATCGTCGCCAACTATACCCGGGGGTTCTACAACAACGCCACCGAAGGAAAACCCAAAACCGGCGGCCAAAAAGATATATGATACATCATATATTTTTCCTCAAAATCGGGTTGTTTAGGGGCAAAATATCCGTTTATCATATATTTTAAACGGCCTTGACCGGTGGAATCATCGATCCCGCCCATACCGGAAAAAGCACCGCGAAGCGCCTACAGATATTCCTTGAGGCGCTCGGAGAGGGTGGTGGTGCGCTGGCGCGATTCGGCGCGAGAGACGGCGAGCTGAAGGGCCTTCTTGGTGCCGAGGACGATGACGAGTTTCTTGGCGCGGGTGAGGGCGGTGTAGATGAGGCTGCGCTGCAAGAGCACATAGTGCTGGGTGTGCATTGGAATGATGACGCAGGGGTATTCGCTGCCTTGGCTTTTGTGGATGGTGATGGCGTACGAAAGCACGAGCTCGTCGAGCTCGCGGAAGTCATACATCACCTTGCGGCCATCGAAGTCGACGATAAGCTCGGAGGCCTCGGAGTCGATCTTCAGGATGCGACCCATGTCGCCGTTGTAGACGTCTTTGTCGTAGTCGTTCTCGGTCTGCATCACCTTGTCGCCCGTGCGGTAGACATAGCCGAAGCGTTCGACCTCGTCGCCGCGCGGGTTGAGCAGCTGCTGGAAAACCTGGTTGAGGTTGCGCGCGCCCAGCTCGCCCTTCTGCATCGGGGTAAGAATCTGGATCTCTTCCAGCGGATTGAAGTGGAACTTCTTGGGGATCGACTGCTTGACCAGCTTGCCGAGCAGGGTGACGGCCTTGGCGGGATCGTCGGCCGCGACGAAGTAGCAGTCGCTCGTTTCGTGGGCTTCGGGAAACTCCGGCAATTGGCCTTGGTTGATCCGGTGGGCGTTGGTGATGATGCGGCTCGTTGCCGCCTGCCGGAACACTTCGTCCAAGTGCGCCACGGGAATCTTTTTGGAATGGATGATATCCTGCAACACCCGGCCCGGCCCGACGGACGGCAATTGATCGGCATCGCCGACGATGATGAATGCGGCGTGCAGTGGAATGGCGTCGGCCAGCTGCGACGCCAGCACAATATCGATCATGCTCGACTCGTCGACAATCAGCACATCGCACTCCAGCGGGGTTTTGGCATCGTGGATAAACCCGCCCGTTCCGGGATTGTATTTGAGCAGGCGGTGAATGGTCTTGGCCTCCATGCCGGTGGTCTCGGCCATGCGCTTGGCGGCGCGGCCGGTGGGGGCGCAGAGGGCCACGCGCATCTTTTTGGCCTTGAGGACCATCAGCACCGAATTGACCAGCGTGGTCTTGCCCACCCCGGGACCACCCGTGACCACCATCGTTTTTGACTCGACGGCGATCTTGAGGGCGGCGCGCTGGGCGTCCGCCAGTTCGATCCCGGTTTTTTGCTGGACCCATGCCAGCGCTTTCCCAACGTCGATGGCCGGGCACGGATGCTTCCCGCTCGCCAAGAGTTGCAACCGTTTCGCGAGGGCGATTTCGGCAAAGTAGAGCTTGGGCAGGTAGATGAGATCCTGCCCCTCGAAATTTGCGCGCTGGATGAGCCGCTCGTTTTCGAGGGAATGGTCGAGCGCACGTTCGATGATCTGCAAATCGATAGCCAGCAATTCGGCGGTGCGGGAGAGCAGATCGTTGCGGACGTAGGCGCAATGGCCGTTGGCCGTCAGCTCGCCGAGCACGAATTCCAGCCCGGCACGGGCGCGCAGGTCGGAATCCTTGGCGATGCCGAGCCGCATGGCGATCTGGTCGGCGATGAGAAAGCCGATGCCGCGGATGTCGCGCGCGAGGCAATACGGATCGCGCTGGACGAATTCGATGGCCTTGTCGCCATAGACCTTGTGAATGCGGAAGGCGCGCGTGGTGCTGACACCGTGGCTGAACAGGAAGGCCATGATCTGCCGGACGCTCTTCTGCTCGTCCCACGCCTGCTTGATGCGATCCTTGCGCAGCTTGCCGATCCCCTCGACCTTAAGCAGTTTTCCGGACGAGTTTTCGATGACGTCGAATACCTCGCGCCCGAAGGTTTTCACCAGCCGCGCGGCATATTCCTTGCCGATGCCCTTGATCAGGCCGGAAGCCAAGTATTTTTCGATCCCTTCGAGCGTGTCGGGCTTGGACATGCGCATCTGTTCGGCCTTGAACTGCGGACCATGGCGCGGGTCGGTAAACCATTCGCCGTCGGCCGCCATCCATTCGCCGGAGTTGATGGTTGGAACGGTCCCGGTGACCGTCACCAGCTCCTTATGGCCGCGCACCTTGACGCGCAACAC
Source organism: uncultured bacterium (assembly GCA_965372395.1). Classification (GTDB taxonomy): domain Bacteria; phylum Verrucomicrobiota; class Kiritimatiellia; order Kiritimatiellales; family Pontiellaceae; genus Pontiella. Next base: position 4,088 of record CBDVCB010000070.1, on the reverse strand, counting down.
GCAAAAGCCGTTTTCCTCGTTTCGGAAAACGACCCGTTCAATCTGGCCATCTAGCTTTTGCATTTAATATTTCTTTTCGTATTCGCCATGGCCGAGTTTTTTGAGCTTGGAGAAGCCGGCGCTCTTGGCGCGGTCGTCGAAGCCGGAGTTGGAGCCGCCGACGCGCGGGGCGGAAATCTGGCGCTCCACCGTGCTGCCGCATTTTGGACAGGCGGTGCTGGCCGGGGTTTCAATGGATTCGACCTGCTCGAACCCTTCCTTGCAGTGGGCGCAGGATTTCTTCGGATCAGTAGCTCTATATTCACGAATTGGCATGATGTTTCCCTTCCAATGACGAGGAAAGATGTACCCTTTTTCCGGAGGGTTGGAAAGTCCGGGGTCGGTTCAAAACATAGGGATACTGCGGTTACCGTGTGGTTGTAAAGAAGACCGGTGCTTTTTCGCGCACGTCGAAAACCCGTTTCACCCGGCCGGGCAACGCTGCGCTCCTCCCGATGGTTGCGCCCGGGTCGGAGGCATCGAGGGCATAGCAGGGTGTTTCGTCAATATACAGGTGCGGTTCAACATCCAGGCCGGCCGGTCGGTTGCGAAACCGAACCAAGGCGAATACATGGTCGTCGGTAAACGCGATATAGGTTTTCACGCCAACGCTTTCGAGCATGGAGCAAAGCAGCAGCGTCTGATCCTCGCAATCCCCGCCCCCGGCAATCAGGGTGGTGATCGGATCCTTGGCATGCTCGACCCCGTCGCCCGGGTCGGAGACATAGTGGATTTCGTTGCTCACGAAACCGAGGATGGCCCTGGTTTTTTCCAGTTCGTCGTCTTGGGCATGGGCAACGGTGCGGATGGCGAGGATATTGATCTGCTCGTCGCGGTAGTCGATCCGGGAGAGGTAGCCCATATAGTTTCCGGTCACCAGCACATTGATCACATCCTGAATGGGCCCGATCTGAAAAATAACGTGCCCGCTCTGCCGGACGGCATCCTTGAACCTCATATGCCCCGCAAGCACGTCGTGCCAGTTGTTGATGGTGACGAACAGAAACACCACAACCAGCATTGCCGTGGCCACCTGCACCAGCGCCTTGCGAAAAACCACCAAGGCGGCAAGCAGCCCGCCATAGAGCACGATGGCCGACAAAACGGAATTGCTGATCATGCCTCCGACAACCCGAACCAAGAGCAACACGAGCAACGTAATAAACACGCTAAAAAGATAGGAGCGCAGCGGGTGGATGGAGTTGCCCTGCCCCGGCGCCTCGGTATTGAAAAAGGCCGCCACGAACAAAAAGACCCCGCACACCGCAACGGTCGCGCCGAGCACGTTCAGCAGCAGCGAATCCCAATACACGAACATGCAGAGGCAAAAGGCCAGCATGTAGAGCGAAAGGATCACAAAGGATGCGCGTTCGTCGGTCGTCAGCGGGCGCACTTCGCCACGCCTCCACTTCGACTTCGTGGACTTCTCTACATCATTGACACTGGAAGGTTTTGTCATCAAAAATTCCCTAGAAGCTTGATCTCCCGCTCCAGTTTAAAACCAAACTTTCCATGTACCGCCGCAATCATCTTTTCGGTAAGCTCGAAGACATCGCGGGCGGTTGCGCCGGGGTCGGCAATGATAATGTTGGCGTGCTTTTCGAACAAGCGCGCGCCACCCACCCGGAAATCCCCTGCGCCGGCATCTTCGAGAAACCAGCCCGCCGCCTGACGCCGGTCCGCCGCGGAAGTCGGCTCGATATTGCGGAACACGCTGCCCGCGCACGGCATCGCCCGCCAGTCGGGATGCTTGCTGTGCCGCAGCTCCATGATGCGCTCGCGCTCTGCCTCCATCGTTTCGATATCTTCCGGCTTCAACTTTAGCACCGCACCGAGCACAACGTCGCCCGTTTGCTTGAGGAGCGACGAGCGGTACTCAAAGCCCAGTTCGTCGCCAGCAATCTCGCGCCGCCGCCCGTCCGCATCCAGCAGTTGGACCGATTCGACCACATCGCCGATCTGCTTGCCAAACGCCCCGGCATTCCCGGCAATCGCCCCGCCCACCGTTCCCGGAATTCCACTGCAAAACGAAATATCGCCCACGCCGCGCCCGATGGCCAACCGCGCCAGATCGTCCAGCAGCGTATTGCCCGAAACCCGCACGCGGCAGCCCTCGAACTGCACATCCGGAGCATCCTCCGCACAGTAGCGCAGAACCACCCGGTCCATGCCCGCATCGGACACCAGCAGGTTCGAGCCTTGCCCGATCACAAGGAATCCGACCGATGCCGCGTGCAGCAGCTTCACCGTTTCGGCCAGCGATGCCGCATCGGGGCAGTCAATCAATGCCGGACAGGCTCCGCCCAACTGGAAGGTGGTATAGTCGCGCAACACAGCGCCAGCCGTCAGGGTGACATTGGAAGGCAGTTCTTTAAATAGGTCGTTCATGGTTTCTTCCGCAAAATTCTCGCTATGCTAATCATCCCTCCGCTAATTTCCAAGTCACCATGATCAAAGAAATTACATCCGCCACCAATCCTTTCGTCAAAGAGCTGCGCGCCCTCGCCACTTCCAAGAAGGCGCGACAGGAAAGCGGCACTTTTATCATCGAAGGCTGGCGCGGGATCGACACCCTGCTCACGCACGAAAGCCGGCAATACAAACTGGAAACGCTCGTGGTTTCCAGCGACTGGAAAAACGACCCGCGCCTACCCGACAACATCGACACGATCATGTTGCCCGATCATCTTTTCGCGAAAGTCTCCGACGTTAAAAACGCCCAGGGCATCCTCGGCATTGTGCGCCCCTCCCCCGTCCCGTTCGAGTTTTTCCCCGACACCGGCCACTATCTCCTGCTCGACACCATCCGCGATCCCGGCAACCTAGGCACGCTCATCCGCTCCGCCGTTGGCGCGGGATACGACGGGGTCTTGCTCTACGGCGACGGCGTCGATCCCTACAACCCGAAGGTCATCCGATCCACCATGGGCACCTTCGCCTTTTGCAACATCTGGCCCATCGCGCGCGACGACATCGACCGGATGCTCGACACCGGCTACACCCTCTGCGCCACCGCCGGACACGACGGCGACAGCCTCTACGAAACCGACTTCCCGAAAAAAACCATCCTCGCCATCGGCTCGGAAGCCCACGGCCTGTCCGCCGAACTCATGCAGCTCGCCACCCGTAGAATCACCATCCCGCTCGCACCGGCCTGCGAATCGCTCAACGCCGCCATCGCCGGCAGCATCTGCATGTTCCAGATCAAGCGCGGCTGACGGGCAATTTCAAGGCGCTCCACTTCACAGCAAACAATGCCTGATTTTAAAGGCAACCTTGTATCCGCACCAAAAAAGAACCCGGAACTATACTGCACGACTTTCAGACCAACTATTTCAGATCAACGCACTTCAACGTGTTCCAATCGCGGACGATCAACTTTCCATCAGAGAGTGCAAGCGGAGCCCATGCCATTTCATTTTTTTCCACTACTTTGGCGGCGGCGAGCTGCTTGTAACCCGAGGGGTCGGGCTTCACGAGATAAAGAATACCACTCTTTCCATCGAGCATAATCAACTTTCCATCGGCGAATATAAACCCACCGCGCGCGAAATTCGGAGCATCTTCAACATCCTTGGTTCGCCACCGAAGCTCGTCATCCAAACTCCAGCAAACCAGCCCATCGTTCCGCCGATCCGAATTATTCACGATAAAAAGATTATTCCCCACCAGAATAGGCTGATGCACCTGCGGTCCCACCTTTTTCGTTTTAGCCACCTCTTCTATGGAAAAAGTTTCGCCCGTTTTCACAATCCGGATCTCAGCGGAACCCGCCAAGTATCCGCCCGTAATAAAAAGACGATCACCTGAAAGAGGCACAGGATGCGGAACCGTCACCCGACATTTCCATCCTTGATAATCCCACAAAACCGACCCATCCTGGGCAGAGAGTCCAAGAACATGCCCGGGTATGCTTGGTCGAGCCCCATCCTTCGACGAGCGGCTACGCGACTTCCTCGCGGCTTGGTTCGATCCAATGGCAACCACCATCTTTTCGCCGCACAACGTAACCACTAGCGGAGAGACGTAACCAAACTGCCCCAACCGCA
>CBDVCB010000069.1:0-14135 GCA_965372395.1 uncultured bacterium | reverse complement strand
TCTTTATGCCAGAGTCCATCACCTATTACTAGTCATTTATTTCTGCGCAACGCCATAGTTCCGAAACCTCGGCAACGGTCGACTTGCCGGTTCCCAGCAAGCGCTTGGCTTCGGCGATTCTTTGGTTGATGATGGTGCGATGAAGGGTCGTTCTCGTTTCCTTTTTAAACCGCAACTCCAAGGCTCTCCGCGATGTGCCCGTCAGTTGCGCCAACCGGTTGATTTCAACCCCTTCTGGTGGTCCTTCGGAAATAAGATGGAGCGCCTTGGTCACGATCGGATCCCTTCCGCCCGCCACGCCGGTGCTCTGGCGGCGAACCAGGCCCGTCGGGGGGATCCGCCGGATCGGGGTCGGCGGCGGTTTTCCCTGGATCATCTGATGAAGCAGTTGCGCCGCGTCGTAGCCCTGTTGCCAGCGGTCAAGGGTCACGGCGGTCAACGGTATGGGGGCCAGTTTGGCGTTCTGCTGCACCCCCTTTTCGACGACGATGATGGCAACATCATTCGGCACATCCACGGAATATTTGGCCAGCTCGTCGAGCAGGGAGAATACGACGGAGGCATGGGGGAAGAAGAAGCCGACGGGAGGTTCGATGGCGGCCAGTTCCTTGGCAAGGGCCGGAAGCGCCTCTAGCCACGATCCTTTCGGGTGGAAAGGCAGGGGAATAAACTCCAGCCCTGCCCGCCTGCACTCCACGCGCATGGCCCGGTAGGATCTCAGTGGAATGGGGGCTTTTCCCCATGTCATGCCCGCAATTCGCGAAAGGCCAAGTTTCCGGAATTCCTCCACGGCCTGTTTCGCACAGAGGGCATAGTTGGCCTCGACCCGTGGCAGTGCCGTTTTCCCCTCCTCGCCCACGTGTACGACGGGTAGTCCCAGCGCTTCGACTTTCTTTTTGCTTTCTTTTCCGCCGAGCAGGTTTGCGAGGATTCCGTCCCATCCGGGATTTCCGGGGATCCAGTCGGCCCGCACGCTCCAGCGTGCATCGATCCGCAACCCGTGTTTCCGTCCATAGGCTCTCGCGCCGTTGATGATCTCGGGGAGGACGAAGTCCATGGCTATTCCGATGGTTGGGTTTGAACTCATTTCGGATCAATCGGATCATTTCATGTTTTTTAGGATTGCGCAATACCATAAATTTAAAACGCAAGGTCATAATATACAGGGGAGGGGGAGGGGTGATACAAGCTAGGTCAGCATTGGTAAATTTCAGTTGCTTTACGCATTGGCTAAGCTGGCGGGCACTGAAAGGGAAAACAGAAACACGGAGAAACAAAATGAAAAAACAACTCATAGCGATTACGATCGGATGTCTGGTCGCTGGAGCGGTATCGGCAGATACACTATTCACGGGAGCGATTGATAGCGACTTCACAACGGCAGGGAACTGGGATAACGGAGTTGTCTCAAGCACTTCTGGTGACGGCACAATAAACGGTGGGTTTACGTCCAATTTTTCGACCTCTTACTACGCTTCGGGGACTGCAGAGCTCAATGTGGGCGCAGGAGGAAGTGCCGGAACGCTAAATGTCAACAGTGGGGAATACCGTAACGGCAATGCCGTGAATGTCGGCGTCGGATCCGGGGCGGTTGGTACGGTAAATATTGCCAATGGGGCAACTTTGACACTTGGCGGCGATGCTGCGGATTTATTTGTCGGCGATCTCGCCGGCGGATATGGCATCGTCAATGTCAATTCAGGTGGAACGCTGAATGCCATCAAGGCCGTTGAAATCCTCAACGGACAGCTTGTTTTCGAATCAGGCGCTGTGGGTATTCCCGGGTTCAAAGACGAATGCGTTGTCGACAACAACGGGGTGTTGGTTTTCCAAACCGATGGATCGACCATAGCGACACTTCACGCCACCACCGACGCTAAACCGCGAATCCTTGAGCTGGGTTCAACCTCCACGCTGGATATGCAGCTGGGTGGCACCTACTCTATCGGCGACAGCTGGGTCGTGATTGATAATATTCTCACCTTCAGTGGTGTCTCAGGCGGCGATGGAGACGGAACCTTTGGAAACGTTACCAACTCCATTAATCCGGATGACGCATTCGCCGTTCATTATGGAAACGGCCTTGCCGCCGCCGGTGAAGTGGTTGTGCAGTTCGTAGGTTTCGCTGTGCCCGTAACCACGTTTAACGATTCCTCTGCAGATGGCACATGGGCCAATGCGGCCAACTGGTCGGATGGTGTTCCTGACACCGCAACGATCGCCGTGGTCAACTCGAATCTGACCGCCAATCTTTCCGGCGGTGCCGGAGCCGCCCTGCGTATTGGCGTGGGAACCGTTGTCGGAATGAGCGGCACGGTCACCAATGGCACGCTGACGGTTGATGAGGCTACGTTCATCGGGACCGCCGCGAATGCGACCGGAATGGTGAATGTGGCCACGTATGCCGGAGGAGCCAGTGTTGCCTCCGCCGTGAAAATCGGTGTCGCCGATGGCGCATCCGGTAGCCTCGTGGCCGGATCGGGCAGCAGTCTTGCCGCAAGCGTCCTGAGCATGGCAACGGCCCCCGACTCGGTCGGTGTGATTGATCTAACAGGTGTCTTTTCCTTGAGTAGCGGAGGCGACTTGGTGATCGGAAGCGGAAGCGATGCGCAAGGAACCGTTACCGCCGATAGCGGCACCTTGAATTCCGCATCCCTTGCCCTGGCCTCGGGAAGCAACGCGGTCGCTACGCTCGATATCGCAAGTGGATCGATAGCGAGCAGTGCGGGGGTATCCATTGCCGCCGGTCAGGATTCCGACGGAACGCTGACAGCCTCCACGCTGACCCTCACGGGCGGAGCGGCTCTGGAAGTGGCCACCGGGATTGACTCAACGGCCACCGTTACCCTTGCCAGCCCGATTGTGCTGGCATCCACCAACGGAATATTTGTTGGAACCGGCTTGGGTTCTGCTACGCACAACCTCGTTGCGGCGGATTTCGCCATCAGCGATCCGATGGGCGACTTCGCCATCGGACCCAACACGGGTTCCTCGGTCGAGGGGCTGCTCAATGCGCATGATTCGTATGGCACCTTGGAATTCAACGCTCCATTCAGCATCACGGCAAAAGACCACCAGATTTCGCGGCTCACCGTAAACGACACCGTCGCTGTTCTGGGTGGAACGGCAGCCCTGCTCGACGGCGCACGGATTGATGTGGCAAGTGTTGAAGGTGCCACCGCATCGCTGGATCTTGCCGACTGGATGGATGTTGGCACGACCTCAGGCGTAATCAATGTGGCCACCGGCGACCATGCGGTTGGATCGATCACCGGCACCGATCTGATTGCTGGCGGCGAGATCAACGTGGGTACAGGCGGCGATGGTTCTGCCGGCACGCTGACGCTCGACAGTCTGGCGGGTGGGGAGGTCTTGGATATTTGCGATAGTGGCGCCGCTGCTACGGGAACCGTTACGGTGGTTGGAGATGTAGCGGCGGAATCCGTAAAGGTTGGGCGCGGACTCTCTGCAGTAGCCACGCTGAACGTTGGTGGCTCCTTGAGTGTGGGAGGAGCATTCTTCAATGCGGCGCTGGGGAGTAATTCCATTTCCGTGATTTCTTCCGATACCCTCTACAAGACCAACAATCTGGGGGGAAGCGTTAAGGTGGCTGGTGGTAACGATAGCGACGGCCGCATCACGGCTGATGCCGGATCTCTTGTTGCCGATGTCCTCGAGGTTTCGCTCGGTGCCAGATCGGTCGGGCTGTTTGCGGTCACCAATGGCACCTTGACGGTGAATACGGTGAATATTGCCACGGGCGATGACTCCGATGGAACCGTGCTGGTGGCCATAACTTCATCCGCAACGAATGCCGTCAACATCGGAACCGGCAGCAATGCCGTCGGCACCCTGACGCTTCAGGGCGGAACGCTGACCGCGACTGACCTGACGCTAGGCGGTGCGGGTACTGGGGCAGGAACCATTGAGTTGGCCGGTGGCGATCTGGTGGCTACCGGTGCGGTAAATACAGTTAATTCGAGCTTCATCGATGTCGTGGACGATGCTTCGACTTTCACGTGGACCGGCAAGGTCGAGGCCGACTTTATCGCCCTCTGGGATGCTGGCACACTCCGCAGCAACGGTGAAAGCGGACTCACTTCGGCCACCTTCTCCGACTATTTCTCGGTTGCCGGGGATGTTCTTTCGCCCAATGCCATAAAAGTCATTGGTGAGATAGCGATTACCGGCCCCCTTGCGGGTGGTGGCCTTGTCATCTCGTGGGATACGGCCTTGGGACAGGACTACAATGTGGAAACCAACGGCAATCTGATCATTCCAGGCTGGGGTGTCTACGACTCCGTCGTCGGGGACGGCGGGGGAATGTCCGTCACCTCGGCCACCGATCAGGCTTCCTTGTTCTACAAGGTCACCACGCCTTAGTGGACGTGCAATATTGACCGCGGAGCGCAACCGTCGACCCTGTCGGCGGTTGCGTTTTGAAAGAGGGGCCTGTGGGTTTAAGAAAGGGTGCTTCCTGCCTCCCTCTATAAAATGGCTCGCCTCTGTTGGGCGGGCTTTTTTGGGTCAAGTGGGGTATTTCAATCCAACGCCCCATAGTGGGCTTGACATTTCGGAGTGCATTCCCACTATACGCGCTTCGTTTTGACACTGGCGTGAAGGCTTGGAAATGATTTAGGAGACCTCTGCGATGAGTAAAGGATTAAACCATTTTGGAGAATTGCTAAAGGAGATCGACGACCATGGGCTGACCAAGGGGGAGCGGATTCTCCAGACTCGGCAGGGCACTGGAATCACCGTCGGGCGCGGTGATCTGTTGAACTTTTGCGCCAACAACTATCTGGGGCTCTCCGGTAGGCCGGAATTGGCCGAGGCCGCCAAGGCCGGGTTCAATGTCCCTGAGGGCCACCACCCGATTGTTCCGATCATGGTGGGCGACCGCTATGGCTGATCGATTGCTTGACAAGGGTATTTATGTTGTTGGATTCTCGTTTCCCGTGGTTCCGAAAGGGCAAGCTCGGATTCGTGTCCAGATCTCCGCCGCGCACACGACGGAAGATCTTGATTTTGCAATTCAGCAGTTCATTGACGTTAAGAAGGAACTCGGATAGAAACCCCAACCTAAACAGGAGGACATCATGAAAAAGGTACTCATCCCGACCAAACTAGACGCGGTTGCCCGCGAAACACTCAACACCCATGGCGGCTACGAAGTGGTCCAGGATGACGCTGCGGAATTCACCACCCTGGCCGCCCTGCATTCCGATGCCCATGCCCTGATTGTCCGTTCCGAAAAAGTGACTTCGGAAATCATGGATGCCATGCCTTCGCTGAAGGTCGTAATCCGCGCCGGCGCGGGCTACAACACGATCGACACCGAATATGCCCGCACCAAGGGGATTGCCGTAATGAACACCCCCGGTGCAAACGCCAACGCCGTGGCCGAAGAGGTGGTTGCCCTCATGCTTGCCGACGCCCGCCACATTGTTCCTGCCGATGCCACGACGCGCGAGGGAAAGTGGGAAAAGAAAAACTATATGGGCAAGGAAGTCACCGGCAAGACCGTCGGGATTGTTGGCTTTGGTGCGATCGGCCAGTTGGTTGCCAAGCGGCTATCCGGTTTCGATGTCGAAGTGCTGGCCTTTGATCCCTTCCTCTCCGCCGAGCGGATTGCGGAACTCGGGGCCGAGTCGACCGATCTTTCCGGTATCTTCGAGCAGTGCGACTATGTTTCGCTGCACATGCCGGAAAACGACGAGACCCGAGGCATTATCAACGCGACGCTACTGGGTCGCATGAAAAACGGTGCGACGCTCATCAACTGCGCCCGTTCCGGCATCATCAACGAAGGCGACCTGCGTTCGCTCAAGGCCGAAAAAGGTATCCGTTTCCTCAACGATGTCTATGCCAAGGACGCTGCCGGCGAAAAGTCCGTGACCGATCTGGCCGACATCATGTTGCCGCACTTGGGCGCCAGCACCGTCGAGGCAAACTACAACGCCGCCTCCCGCGCCGCCTCCCAGCTGATTGACTACGACGAGAAGGGCATCGACACCTACGTGGTCAATCGCGGTTAGCTTTGCGATCTTAGCCGTTTGAGTACGCGGTAGAGTTCCGTTGCGCCCCAGGCCTGAGCGCCGCAGCCGCGCTGGGTGTGGGGCGTATTGCCGTCAATCACCTCCGGCACCTGGCGCAGGCAGCCCCGGTTGATCACATCCGATGCGCTGCCAAGGAGGGAGCGCGCCGTGTCGCGCGCCTTCTCTCCATGGACCATCACCATTGCTTCGGCATACGACGGGAACGGCCACGTCCAGGCCGTGCCGTTGTGGTAGGCCGGCTTGCGGCGGGTGTCCTCGTCGCCGGTGTAGTTGCCCCAATACGGATGGGTCGGATCGTTAAGCAGTCGACCGTCGCTGTAGACCGGGGCGGGGCGGATCACTGGCCGGTCGGCCAGACTGCGGATTGCGCCGGGAATCAACAGCTGTTCGCACGCTTCGAGAATGTTTCTGCACAGATTGGAATCCGTTACCGCCCCTAGTGTGACGGCAAAGAGTTGGTTCGAGCGCAACGCATCGTCCACCTCCGCATTGTGCGCACCCGTGCCCGGTTCCGCCGCGAGGCAATCGGCCAGATAGGTAAAGTCGTCCGCCTCCACCACGAACAGCTCGCGGATCGATTGCCGCACCTGCTTGGCGAATTCCGCCCATTCCGGCGCCGAATCGATCTTGGCCAGCATGTTCAACGCATAGTGCCACAAGGACTGGATTTCGATCGGATAGCCTTGGCGCGGCGTTCCCGCCGGATGGTTCGTGTCCATCCATGTAAAGTGCGACGGACTGAAGATCAGGCCGGAATCGTGGTCGAAGATAATCCCGTTCTCGGTTCCGTTGATCAATCCGGTTGCCAGCGACACCAGCACATCCTGCAACGTCCGCCCACCGCAGTTTTCCTTGAGTAGTTTTTGGTTGCCCTGCGCCTTCATCAACTCGTTGCAGGCGACGAAGAACCAGAGCGGGGCATCGGAGGTTTCGCGGTTGTTGTCGTCGTTCCCGCGGATCATGTTCGGGATAGTTCCGCCTTTTTCAAACTTGGCAAACTGAAGCAAAATATTCTGCGACTCCTCCAGCAGTTCGGCGGCAATGATGCCGCGCAGGCAAATCAGCGTATCGCGCCCCCAATCCAGAAACCACGGATAGCCCGCAATCACCGTCTGGAACTCGTCCCGCTTCACGATAAACTGCTTCATCGCAATGGCCATGGCATCTTCAATCAGATTAGGATTAGGGGTCAGTCCTTTTATATTGGTGTTTTTGTTAGATGCAAATATAAAAGGACTGACCCCTATGCTGGCGGTTAGCTCGGCGGTTTCATTTCCGTTGAGTTTGATCTTAAAGTAGCCGGGGCTGAAGAGGTCGGAGGAACCGTCGATGCCGCGGGCCTGGTCGACGGGATGCTCGATCATGTAGTTCCATTCCGGCTCGAGATGGAACTCGCCGCCGGGGAGTTCCAGATGGAGTTTCCGGTTGTTGGAAGGTGCGAAGATAAATCCGTTTTCCAAGGGTTGGATGGCGCTTGGCCAATGGGTTTCCGCTCCGGCATGCGCCTTGGTGACTTCGTGGTTGCAGCGGTCTTCGATGTCGGGGCGCACGATAAGGGTGACCGGCAGGTCGTTGGCAAGGTGCTCGGGGTCGGTGCCCGCATCTTCGCGCAGGAAGCTGAGTTTGACGGCGTTGGTGTCGGGGTGCAGCTGCAGCATGGCCTTGAGCGGGATGAGCAGGCCTTCGCCGACGGGTATGGCAAAGTTCCAAGCAATGGTTCCGTCGTCGGCCACGGTGAAACGCTTTTGGCAGTGGAGGGATAGTTCGTTGGAATAGTCTCGGCAGACAATCCATGCGCGGCAACGGGTGAACAGGGTGTGGCGGTCGACCGGCACCTCGGGGTCAAGGTTGGCGGAGAGCAGGCTGTCGTATTTACTGCGCAGTTCCGCCCAGCCGATGCGTACTTGCGAAAGTGCGCCGTGTTCGTTGGTGCAGACGGCATACCGGTCGCGGTCGTGGATTTCGCCGGCGCGGCAGGTGGTGGTGACCTTTGCATGTTGCTCTTCGCACAGCTGCATGACCGGGGATTCGGCATGGTTGATTTCGTCCTTCCCAAACAGGGTGAGCTTTAGCGTCAGGGTGCGGTGCTGCCGGGGTGTTTCCAAGGGATGGAAAAGCGCAAAGGTTTTCCCGTTGGCCTGCCCCAGTGATTTTTCGTGGGCCAGCGTTTCGTGATTTTCATTCTTCAGTTCGGCAATGAATCCGCGGTTGGCTTTGACGAGCAGGAAGTGGCCGGGAGGCAGCATGACGGTGCGGTGGGTGTCGCGCGGCCATTGCCAGGTGGTGACGACGGGCGCGCCGCCGGCTAGCTCTTCGCAGAGCGTCTTGGGATTTTCGACGAATCGGTCGGGATCAAATTTTTCCAAGGAATGGAAGCGCTCGAACAGATCCATCGCCTTGGCGCGCAGGCATTGCCCGGTGCTTTTTTTCGCACCTTCGAAGGGGGTTTCCAGCGTTTGGAAAATGCGGTTTATCCATTCGGGATCGTCGGAGAGGCAGAGGACTTGGCCGGGTTGGAGGGGGTGGGTGTTGTTTTGCTGCCGGGCCGGATGGCCGGAAAGCAGGTCGGTGTGGAAACCGGAAAAATCGCCATGCCAGCAGACCATGCCGTCGGCTTCGTGGTTGAGGTTGGCGAGGACGAGCAGGCGGTGCTGGCCGGAGGTGTCGCTACGCAGGATGGCGGCGGAATTGTGGTAGCCGTTGGTAATGATCTCCACTTTCCCGCCCGTGTGGAAGGAGGGGTGGATTTCCATGATGGCGTGGATGCGGCGGATCCAGTCGACCATATTGGTTTCGGCGCCCCAGTTGAGCGAGTGGCTGTTGTGGACGTTGATCTGCTGATCGGCAAACCACTCGACACCGTTGGCAAAGCCGAAGGCGCCGTTGTGCGTGGTGAGCGCGCAGAAGGCGGTGCGCAGCCGGGCAAAGGTGTGCGAGGTTGCCGCGAGGCGCGCGTTGTCGTGCGTCTCGGAAAAGTGGATCAGGTTGCCCTTCGATTCCGATACGCGGATGCTTTCGGGCAGATAGCCGTCGACCTGTCCCTGATCATAGTTCTGGAAGATTTCGGAGTAGGCCCAGTTCATGCCGGAGTCGGCGAGCAGGTGTTCGGTGACGTGTTTGTAGCCGCCGAGGCCTTCGAGCATGAAGAGGGTGTCGGGATATTCCATGCGCACTTTGGCGATAATGTATTGCCAAGCGTCGAATGGAACCTTGTAGCCCGCATCGCAGCGAAAGCCATCGACGCCCTTGCGGCACCAAAACAGGAAAACACCGGCCATGTATTTCCAAAGTCCGCGGTGGGCATAGTCGAGTTTGGAGAGGTCTTCCCACAATACGCCCCATGCGCCGGGCGACGCGAACGAGCCGTCGGCGTTGTGGTGGAACCATTCGGGATGGTTGATCTGCAGGTGCGATGCCCAGCCCGTGTGGTTGATGGGCATGTCGAGGTAGAGGCGTGCGTTGCGCTTGTGGATTTCGTCGACGAGCTCCTGGAATTGGTCGAGGGGGGTGGTCTGCCGGTCGAACTCGGCGAGGGCGGGGTCGACGTCGAGCAGGTCCATCACGGCGAAAGGGCTGCCGAAACGGCCCATGCGCGCATAGGTGGTCGGGGTGGGGTGGATGGGCAGCAACTGGATAATCTTGCAGCGCAGTGTGCCGATAATGAAATCGAGTTCTTGGATGAGGTCGCGGAATTTTCCGGAACGCGGAATGACGGCGTAGCCCTCCCCGTCGAGCTGCCGGACGGCGGGCTCTTCTTGCGGGGAGACCGCCCCCTTGGTTTTGGCTTCGCCAAACTGGCGGACGAAGGCGGTGTACATGGTGTTGCCCGCGCAGGTTTCGGCAGGTTCGACCTTGAGTACGGAATTGCCGCCGTCGGGCCAAAGAATCCGGTCGGTGCCGTCGGCGATAAAGTAGGCCTTGGCCTCGAAGCGCCCAACGCCGAGCAGGGGAAGGGTGATGGAAAAGCCGGCACCCGTTGCGTCCATCGGGAGGTCGTGCCAATCGCGCGACAGCGGAGGCAGGCCTTGCTCGGCGTGGTTGATGATTTCCGTGTGGCGGACATGCGCGTGGCCAATGTTCGAGCGCAGCCACGCCTTGCCTTTCTTGCCGTCATGGTTTTCGAGCGTGAATGTAACGGAGTCGCCCCGGAAATGGATCGTGTGTTCGCCCGGCGCGGGATGCTGGATCAGGTTGTGCATGGATGTCCTCTGTACAAGCGCTTCTTATAGGCCTAAACCGCTCCAATGTCTGGGAAAAAGCGAGGGGATTTAGGTGGGGTTAGTCGGCGAGCACCGCCCACTCGTCCAGCTCGGGCTCGAGGTAGGCGTGTTCCAGCAGCTCGACGGCCCAGTGGTGATCGGCCTTGGCGAGGCGGCGCAACATGCGCACCGCCATGACTTGCACGGCGGGAATCTCCGACCAGAGCGAATGGTTCAGGCAGCGCCAGTGGGAGGGGACCATCTTTTTTGGATTGGCGATTTGCTTGTGGCACGATTCGCAGATGAAAATGCAACCGTCAAGGGAGGGATCCTCATCGAGCGGCGGCAGTTCGTAGACTTCAAGCTTTACACCGCTCTTGTCGCATAGTTCGCATTTGGAGCGGGAACGGCGCACGAGACCCTTCGCAAAGTGCGAAAGCATATTTTGCCGATGGAATTTTCCCTGGAACCCTGTAGACATCGTTGCATCCCTTGAAACAAGCAGAGCTAAACATAGGGGAATAATTTCCAATGTCTGGGAAAAAACCGAATTTATTTCCAAGCATCGGGGTTGGCTATTCAAAGACGAAGCGGTAGTCGAGCCCCAGTTCATCGCGCATGGCAACCATGTCTTTCTGGAGGGCTTCGTTGACCGGAACGCCGGTGTCCTTGCGCTCGATGCCGGCGAGGTATTCCTTCTCCCCGCAGGTGTAGATGCGCTCGGCCCCCGGTGCTTTTTCGGATGCGCGCAACGCGCGCAGGATGTCGCCGGTGGTTTTTCGGAAATCGGCGGGATCGCAAAAGGCGGCGATGTCGATGGCCATGAAAAAGTGGCCGAGCTTGTAGGGGGCGCGGTTGCCGGCTTCGTCGAATCCGATCAGCTGTTTGAGGAATGCGCCCTGCTGTAGCGAGGCGGAGAGGATTTCGGTGACGGTGGCGAAGCCGTAGCCCTTGTGGCCTCCGGTTTCTTCGGAGATGCCGCCGATGGGCGCGAGCGCGGCTTCGCCGGCGACGAGGGCGTCGAGAATCTGCTTGGAGTCGGTCAAGGACTTGCCGTCGCGACCGATGATTACGCCTTCGGGACAATCCTTGCCTTCGCGGGCATACTGCTCGATCTTGCCGCGCTGGATGACGGAGGTGGCGTAGTCGTTGACGAAGTCGTAGGGTTCGTCGGAGGGCAGGCCAAAGCAGAGTGGATTGGTGCCCAGCATGTTTTCAACGCCGAAGGTCGGGGCAATGGAGGGGCGGGCGTTGGTGCCGGAGAGGCCGATCATGTCTTGCCGGCAGGCCATGAGCGGGTAGTAGCCGGCGATGCCGTAGTGCGTGGAGTTGCGCGCCACGACCATGCCCATGCCATATTTCTTCGCCTTGTCGATGGCCAGCTGCATGCAGCGCTTGGCCACGACCATGCCCATGCCGTGGTGGCCGTCGACGACCGCCGTGGCGAGATGGTCGCGCACGATTTCGAATTCGGTGGTGGGCCGCTGGATCTTTTGATGGACAATGCGGTCGTAGTAGATGGGTTTGAGCCGCCCGATGCCGTGCGAATCGATCCCGCGCTTGTCGGAGGTCACCAGCACGTCGGCGCAGGTTTTTGCGTCGTCCTCCGGCACGCCAATGCCCTTGAAAACGTCGATCATGAATTGCTCCATGAAGTCGAATGGAATGTGTGTCGTCATGGCTGTATTCCTTATGGGTTGGTTCATCGAATTAAATGGATACCACTTCCTCGAGCACATGCTCAAGTTCGCATCCGGTGGTTTGGATGGAATATTTCCGGTGCACCATTTCCTGGGCGGCGCGCCCCATGGTTTGGCTAAGATGTCCATCGCTCAAGAGCCATTCGATGGAGCCGGCGATCCGTTCGGGGGAGTCGGCGATGAAGCAGTTGACGCCGTTCTGGGCCGGTATCCCGGCAAGGCCCAGCGAGGTGGAAACAACCGGCAACCCGGCGGCCATCGCCTCGAGCACCTTGACGAGCAGCCCGGAGCCAAGCCGCATGGGGTTCACGAAAATGTGCGCCTTTTCGCGGAAGGGCTGCAGGTCGTCCACCGCACCGGTCACGACGATGCGGCGATCCCATTCCTCCAGATGCTTGATCTGGTGGTTGGAATCCGCTCCGACAATATAGAAGTGGACGTCGGGATGCTTCGCGGCGATCCTTGGCCAAACTTCATGCGCGAACCAAAGTGCCCCGTCATGGTTTGATTTGTCGGCAAAATAGCCGGTCATCAGGATGATGGGGCTATCGGGCTTAACCTCTGGTTTGCGGTCGGGACGGGTAAAGTCGATCCCGGGCGGGATAACGGAGACCGGCAGCTCCGGCGCATGGTTGAGCAACGTGAAGCGGTCTTCCGTGGTGAGCGTCAGGACATGGTCCATCGCGCTATACATTTCGAATTCATACTTTTCCAGGGGCTTGACCTGCGCGGCGCTCTTTAACCGCAGCAGGGCCGGCACCCCCGAAGTCTCGACATACTTGATGAATGCGGTCGTCAGGCAGCGGTGGCACGAAACCACTTTTCGCACGGCGGAGAGGTAGGGGTTGCGATAAAGGTACAGGCCCATCTCGCTGAATTCGGCAATCACCACATCGTATTGGGACCGCTCCACCATATCGCCCATCGCCCGCATCATGGCCGGGGAATAGTTCTTCCAGAATATGGCGGGGAGCGTGGCGCTCATGTAGTCGCGGAAGGCGCGCACCATGATTTTGCGCCCTTGCGCGGGCACCGTTTCCAGTTCATGCACCATCTCGCGCACGGCAGGGATGAACTCTTCCTCCCCGGGAGCAACGAACGCGGCCAGTCCGACCTCGTGCCCCCGGTCGATTAGAAACCGCATGCGCTGGTAGATCAGGCGGTGTCCGCCGGCACTGTTTTCATGGGGCAATTGATTGGCGAGGAACAGGATTCTCATGTCGGCGGCAACATATCCGATTGGCTTCGCCAGTTACACATAAAAAACAGTTGCGAATGCTTTCCGATCCTTGGATAATGCACACCATCTCAGGAGAGGTTTGGAACGGGTAGTTCCACACGTTGGTAAACATAAACAGGAGGTTCGATATGAGACGCATTGCTTTTACCCTGCTAGCCCTAACGGTTTGCATTGGTTTTTCCGGATGTAAATCCGCGCCGAAAATGGATTCGGACAAATCCATGTTCGACTACATGCAGGAAGAGGTTTCCAAGATTTCCGACAAGGGCGGTATGGCCGCCGTCGGCATCAGCGATTCCCGGAATACCCAGTTGGCCATTGCGCGCGCCAAGGTCGAAGCCCGCAAGAACCTTGCGCAACTCGTGCAGGTGAAGATTGAAAACCTCGAGAAAGCCTTCATCGAAGAAGTGGGCGAAGCCAGCGGATCCGAAATGAACGAACTGTTTAGCTCGGCCACCAAGCAGATCACCTCCCAGACCCTGCAAGGCACCGTGCCGAAAATGCAGAAGTATGAAACCGACGACGGCGTCACCACCGCCTACATCCTGATGGTGCTCGACCCCGGCATCGTCGACGCCTCGCTCAAGAACAACAACGCGAAGCACCTCTACGAACGCTTCCGCGCCTCCAAGGCCTTCGAGGAACTCGACAGGGAAATGAAGGAATACGCGGAAGCCGAGCGCCAAGGCCAGCTTGGCATGTAGCCCACACCATAGACAATTCCGTAAAACGGGGCTTGAATTCAACATTCGAGCCCCGTTTCATATTCCCATGAAAATTCTTGGTATTGAAACTTCCTGCGATGAAACCGCCGCCGCCGTTGTCGAGGACGGGCGCAATGTGCTCTCCAACGCCATCTACTCGCAAATCGCCCGGCACCGGCCCTATGGCGGCGTCGTGCCGGAGATCGCCACGCGCAGCCATGTCGAAAAACTGC
>CBDVCB010000068.1:0-14181 GCA_965372395.1 uncultured bacterium | reverse complement strand
CTAGGGCGAGACTCATTACAGCAAAAAAAGTTTCATATTTCCAACTTCGGGAATCACGCCTCGCGTTTCACTCGCTACTTTCCATACTCCACGTCCCAGCCAGCGACCTGCTCCATGGCGTGGTGGGCGGTGAGGTCGATGTGGATGGGGGTGAGGGCGACGTAGCCGGATTCGACGACGCGGACGTCGGTGTCGGCGGAGTCGTCGAGCAGGTCGAGCTCGCCGTCGAGCCAGTAGTAGTCGTTGCCGCGCGGGTCGCGGTGGACGGAGAATTTTTCGACGAAGCGGGAGCGGCCCATGCGGGCGGCCTTCATGCCTTTGAGCTCGGAGTAGGGAATGTTGGGAATGTTGACGTTGAGCAGCGTGCCGTCGGGCAGCGGGTTCTTAAGCACCTTGGCGACGATTTCGGCGGCGACTTTTTCGGCGGTTTCCCAGTGCGGGTCCTGGTAGGTGCAGAGGGAGATGGCAATGCCGGGGACTCCGAGGATGACGGCTTCGCTGGCGGCGGAGACGGTGCCGGAGTAGAGCACGCTGATGCCGGTGTTGGAGCCGAGGTTGATGCCGCTGACGACGAGGTCGGGGTGGTCGTCCTTCATCAGCAGGCAGAGGGCGAGCTTGATGCAGTCGGCGGGGGTTCCGCCGACGGCGGTGCCGAAGAGCTGGTCGTTCTTCTCGACGGTGATGGTTTTGATGGGGTCGGTGAGGGTGATGGCGTGCCCGGCGGCGCTGCGTTCGGTGTCGGGCGCGACGACATGGAGTTCGCCAAGCCCGCCAATCGCCTTGTGGAGCACGGAGATGCCGCGCGCGTGGATGCCGTCGTCGTTGCTAAGTAGAATTTTCATGCCGAAAATATGGGCATCCGCTGCGGAAACATCAATGACGATAAGCAAAAAATGGCGGCATTTCAGTTGAACGCCGCGGCGAAAACCTTTTCTATCGTAGCCCTTTCAGTTAAACCCAACCATGAATCGGGAAGCCAATGAATTTAATACAGATAGCCGATGCCCTCGAAGCGGAAGTCCGCCATGCCCCCAGGGGCTGGGAACAGATTAACATTGAATCGGTTTTTGCGTCGGATCTGATGAGCGATGTCTTGATGAGCGACCGCGACGAGATGTTGATCATTACCTCGCTGTCCACCGAGCAATCGATCCGCTCTGCGGGGATTGTGGGTTCCGAGGCCGTGATGATCGCCAACAACAAGACGGTAACGGATGGAATGGTTGCGCTGGCCAAGGAGCTGGACATTGCGCTGTTTTGCACCCTATTTCCGAAGTATGAATCCTGCATATGCCTTGGCCGGATCATGGGACTCTGATGAGCGACGAGGAGCAGAAAGAGCCGTTGCAGTCGTCGCTGCGGGTTCAAGAGCTGATCTATGGCCTGAAGATCGGCGAGGTGATGACGAAGAAGGTGTTTGCCGTTTCCCGCAACTGCACGATGCGCGACGTGCAGCAAATCATGAAAAGCAATGGCATCACGGGAGTGCCGGTGGTCGACAACCGGCGCGTGGTGGGCTTCGTGAGCATGAACGATGTGATGACTGCGCTCGAAGAGGGCGGCCTGGACGAGGGGGTGATTGCTCGCATGTCGGGCGAAGTGCAAACCTTGGCGGAAGAGATGCCCTTGTCGTTTGCCATCTCGGCGTTCAATAAATTTTCCTTCCGCAGCTTCCCGGTGGTCAGCAAGAAGAATGAGTTGGTGGGAATCCTGACCTTCCGCAACATTAACCTGGCGCTGATTCGCGAACTATCCCGGCAATTGCGCGAAATGGAGCATCTGCACGAATACCCGGCGGAACCCACTTCGCTGGAACTGGTGAAGGTCTACCCACTGAACCGCTACGATTTTGAAAACGGGGGAAAGGCCTCAAGCGAGATCAAGAAATTCCTGAAGGAACGCGGCATTCCCCCGAAGAACCTGCGCCGCGTCGCCGTGGCCAGCTACGAGTTGGAGATCAATCTTGTGGCGCATTCGATCGGCGGCATGCTCAGCTTCGATATCAACAAAGACCGTGTAAAAATCTCGTCGCATGACCGCGGACCCGGCATTGCCGATGTCGAGCAGGCTTTAACGGAAGGCTTTTCAACGGCCAATGAATGGATCCGTTCGCAGGGGTTCGGTGCGGGCATGGGACTGCCCAACGTAAAGCGGGTTGCCGACGAGTTTGCCATCCAGTCCGCCGTCGGGATGGGGACCATGATTCGGGCGGTGATCTATTTTAAAGAGGAGAATAAAAATGAAGATTAGCGATATCCAATCCTTGGAGGGTTTCGCCTGCCTGCAGGGCGAATACACGGACACGCAGGTTCTGGACGGCTATACCTCCGACCTGCTGAGCGATGTGATGGCCCATGCCGAAGAGGACTCGGTGTTGATTACCATCCAGGCGCACAGGAACACCGTGGCGGTATCGTCGCTCGCCGGGGTGGTGGCCATTATTGTTTGCAACAACCGTCCCGCCGCGGACGACATGCTCGAAGCTGCGCGCAAGGAGGGGATTGCCATTTTCCAAACGGACGGGAACCAGTTCCAGACGTCGAGCCTCATTGCCCAGCACCTGGCTAGCTGTCCGGCACGTTAGGAGTCCCCATGCTCTATCGGGCCGACTTCCATATCCACAGTTGCCTCTCGCCCTGCGCATCGCTGGAGATGTCGCCTGCCGCGATGGTCGAGAAGGCAAAGGCCGTCGGCCTCACCGCCATTGCGCTCTCCGACCACAACTGCGGCTTCAACCTGCCCGCGTTTGCCGCGGTATGCGAGCGGGAGGACATGGCATGTTTATACGGAGTGGAGGCCACCTCCGTGGAAGAGGCCCACATCCTTTGCCTGTTCGACCAGCTTGACGCGGCGGTGGAGTGGGGCGGGACGATCTATGAAAGCCTTCCGCCCGTGCCCAACCGCCCCGACCGTTTCGGCGACCAGCCCATCGTCGACGAGCACGAAGAGGTTCTCGGCTTTGCCGAAAAATTCCTGATCAGCGCCTCGGGCTACGATGTTGCCGCCATGGTGGAAGAGGTCCACGCACGGGGCGGGCTGTGCATTCCCGCGCACATCGACCGGCAGGTCTACGGCATCGTCGCCCAGCTCGGGTTTCTGCCCGACGAACCCTTCGACGCCGTCGAACTCACGGCCTTTGGCGACCCCGCTTTAGCCAAGAACTATCCCGTTGTCCGCAATTCGGATGCGCACGATTTGGCCACTTTGGGTTCCGCGTTCACCGATCTCGCCGTGCCTGCGCTCAGCGTCGACGCGGTTCGCGACTGCCTTTGGGCGGGTCGGATGCAGGATTGATTATCTTTTTTTCATTGATAAAGTGTGGGCTTTTAAGCATAGAGGACGGCTTTTGCACCGGGGGAAACGATGCGGATAGTGATTATTGGAGCTGGAAACGCCGGCAGGCAATTGGCCATGCGGCTTTGCGAAGAGCGGCATAGCGTGGTGATGGTCGATGCCGATGCCGGGGCATTGGCGCAGGCCGAGTCCGGCTTGGACATCCTGACCATTTGCGGGCAGGGGTCGAGCCCCGCCATTCTTGAAGAGGCGCAGGTCGATAAATCCGACCTGCTCATTGCCGTGACCGACAACGACGAGGTGAATATCCTGGCCTGCCTGCTGGCGCATTCGGCCGGGGTGAAGGGCAAGATCGCCCGCGTAACCAACCCCAAATACATCCATGGGTCATCCCACTATGATTTGCAGGCGATGGGCATCGACCTAGTCATCAACCAGAAGCAGGAGTGCGCCCGCGAGGTGTTCAACATGCTCCAGATGCCGGGGGCGCTCGAAGCGTTCGACCTGTTTTCCGGGAGGGTGATGGTGGCGGGCTTCAGCATCAATGCCGTCAGTCCGCTCGTGAACCGCACGCCGGCCGAATGCGACCGGCTGGACCTGATCCAAAGCGTGCGGGTGATCGCGATTCGCCGCGGCGACGATTTGGTGGTGCCGCACGGCAATACCGTCTTCAAGAAAAACGACCTCGTCTATCTGGTGGGGCAGCGCCCCGATATCGCCGCCTTCTCCGACTGGGTCTGCCCCGAGATCAAACCGTTTGAAAAGGTGATCATTGCCGGGGGCGGCGACCTGGGGCTCATGCTCGCCAAGTTTATCGAAACCGAGGTGGAATGCGTGCTGCTGGAGCAGGACGAGGAACGCGCACGCTTCTGCTCGGCGGAACTCAACAAAACGCTCGTCCTGCGCGCCGACGCGCTGACCGAAAGCGCGCTCGAGGAGTCCGGCCTGCACGACCGCACCGCGTTCGTTGCGCTGACGGGGGACGACGAAGGCAATATCATGAACTGCCTGATGGCCCAGAAGAAGGGGGCGTCTTTCACCGCCACGCAGATTGCGCGCACCGACTTTATTCCGGTGGTCGAACAGCTCTATCTCGTGAACCGCGTCGTTAGCCCGTACATCTCGACCACGAACGCGATCCTCCACTATCTCCGTTCCAAGAAGGTGCGTGCCGCTTCGTTGCTGCACAACCTGCCGGGCGAACTGCTCGATGTCACCATCTCCACCGACACCAAGATGGCCGGCAAGCTGATCCATGAAATCAAGATGCCCACCAAGGCCATCATCGCCACCGTGCTGCGCAACGGCGATGTCTTGACCGCGACCGGCAACCTAGAACTCATGGCGAACGACCGTGTGCTGGTGTTTTGCGACCCCACCGCCGTCAAGAAGATCCAGGATCTTTTCCTGTAGGGGTCGTTCATGAACAAGCGCGTGGTCTTCCATTTGGTTTCCTATATGACGTTCGTGATCGGCATTGCGATCATGGGTTGCGCCGGTGTTTCATGCTATTACCACGAAGCCCTCAACATACAGATGAGCCTGCTCTATTCCGGCATCATCACCGTGGCCTGCGCCACCGTGCTCGGGGTTCTGACGCGCTGCGAGATCAACCTTTCCCGCCGCGACGGATTCGGCATCGTCACCTTTGGCTGGATATTCGCCACGATCTTCGGCTCGTTGCCCTATATCCTGTCCGGCGTCATCGCTCATCCGGTTTCGGCCATGTTCGAGACCATGTCCGGCTTCACGACCACCGGGGCGTCGATCCTCTCCGACCTAGAGGCGATCCCGCGCGGAATCCATTTCTGGCGCGCGCTCACGCACTGGTTTGGCGGCATGGGCGTACTGGTGCTGTGCGTCGCGATCCTGCCGTTCCTCGGTGTGGGCGGCATGCAGATCTACCGCGCCGAAATGCCAGGCCCCTCCAAGGATCGCCTCACCCCGCGCATTGCCACCACCGCCAAGCTGCTCTGGGGCGTCTATGCGCTGCTCACCCTGATTGAAGCCCTGCTGCTCAAGTTTGTCGGAAAGATGGGCTGGTTCGACTCGTTCTGCCATGCCTTCGGCACCATGGCCACCGGCGGGTTCTCCACCCGCTCCGCGAGCGTCGGGGCCTTCGATAGCGTTGCCGTCGACACCATCATCATCGTCTTCATGTTCCTTGCCGGGATCAACTTTTCGTTGCACTACCATGCGCTCACGGGAAAGCCCGGCCGCTACTTTCGCGACCCGGAATTCCGGTTCTACTTCATCTTCCTCGCCTGCGCCTCGCTCTTCATCACCTTCAACATCTGGTTTGATGGGTTCGCCTCCTTTGGCCGTTGCTTCCGCGATGCCACCTTCACCGCCACCTCCATCATGACCACCACCGGATTCTGCACGGCCGACTTCGACCAATGGCCCAACGCAACGCGCCTGCTGCTCGTCGTGATGATGTTCATTGGCGGCTGCGCCGGATCGACCGGCGGCGGCATGAAGGTGGTCCGGGTGTTCATCATGTTCAAGAAGATGGTACGCGAATTAAAGCAGTTCATGCGCCCGTCCGCCGTCATTCAGCTGAAGCTCGGCGGCAAGCCCGTCGGGCAGGAGATCGTCTCGCATATCTCCGCCTTCTTCGCCATTTTCATGCTGATCTTCGCCATCGGCACCTTCATCATGACCTTCTTCACGCCCGATCTCGAAACCGCCGCCACGTCCGTCATCGCCACGCTCGGCAACATTGGCCCCGGCCTCAATGCCATCGGCGCCACGCAGAACTATTCCGCCATCTCCCCGCTGGGGCAGGGCATCCTTACCGCCTTCATGCTGCTCGGCCGCCTCGAACTCTACACCGTCCTTATTCTCTTCCTGCCTAGCTTCTGGAAAAGGTAGATCCCGCTTATGGAAAAACAACGACTATCAAAAATCATGGCGAACCGCGGGATGTGCTCCCGGCGCGAGGCCGACCGCTACATCGAACGCGGCCTCGTCTATGTCGACGGTGTCCAGATCTCGGAGCTAGGGACAAAAATCCTGCCCGATCAGGAAGTCGAACTCAGCGAAGAGGGCCTCAAGCGGCAGTCGACGCAGGTTACCATCCTGCTCAACAAACCCGTCGGCCATGTCTCCAGCCAGCCGGAGCACAACCACCCGGAAGCCGTCGAGTTGATCGACAAAACCACCCGCTGGAGAGACGACCGTTCACCCCGCCGATTCAACCCCAAGCAGCTCAAGGGCCTCGTTCCCGCCGGACGGCTCGATATCGACTCCACCGGACTGCTGGTCCTTACGCAGGATGGCCGCGTTGCCCGCCGGATCATCGGCGAGAACTCCGACGTCGACAAGGAATACCTCGTGCGCGTTGTTGGCCAGCTGTCGGACGAAGGGCTAAAGCTTTTGAACCACGGACTCAGCCTCGACGAAAAACCGCTCAAGCCCGCCAAGGTGGTCTGGCAGAACGAGGATCAGTTGCGCTTCATTCTGCACGAAGGCAAAAAGCGCCAGATCCGCCGCATGTGCGAGCTTGTCGACCTCAAGGTCGTCGGCCTCAAGCGCATCCGCATTGGCCGCGTCATGCTCGGCAACCTCCCCCCCGGCCAGTGGCGCTACCTCCGCGACGATGAACAATTCTAGATTCACCACGAAGATACGAAGGACACGAAATATCCAATCAACCCCTTTCTGGAGGGGCAGAGGCCTCCGCAGGGACGTTTTACGTTCTCTGCTTTCGGCGGTGCGGGATTGCGGTGATTCCTGAGATTCCCGGTGCATTTGTCTATGCGGGAAGTCGACGGGATGCCATTGACCGGGTTGAAACCAGAGGATCTTTAAGAAACCTGAAATGTGACGCGCTGAGCGTAGCGAAATAATTTCTAAAGGAAATAGCAACCAAAGGTTGCGGTTCACCGAGGCTGGAATTCTACAGAATAATTATGAACAGAATGATTGCCGCTTCACTGCCGTCTCTTCGAGCCAGCCTCACTTCGTGTCTCTATAGCGGCAGCCCTGCAATTATTCTGTTCATAATTATTCTGTGAACATTCTCTTTGTTTTGGTTGCGGCTATACCGCGCTAGGATCTTCGTGGTTTAATGGCGGCGTATGAGAATTTCTGATATTGGCGATGAGCATGCGGACTATCTGCGGGATGAGTCGCGCAGGGTGGGGCATGCCGAAAAGATCGTGTTCCCCAAATCCACTCAGGAGGTTTGCGAGGTTGTGAAGCTCCACGGCCGCATTACGATTCAGGGTGGGCGCACCGGTATCACGGGCGGCTGCGTTCCCGACGGCGGCCTAATCCTCAACCTCTCCCGCATGAACGCCATTGGGGAAATCGAGGGCGACCGCATAACCGTCCAGCCCGGCGCGTTGCTTGCAGATGTCCGGGAAGGGATTAGGAACTCCGATCTGTTCTTCCCTTCCGACCTCACCGAAACCACCGCCTCCATTGGTGGGATGGTCGCCAACAATGCCTCCGGTGCTCGCTCGTTCCACTACGGTTCCGTCCGCAACTGGATCCAGGCGCTGGAAGTCGTCCTGTCCAACGGCGAAACCGTCCGCGTCGAACGCGGTGTCCACCAAGCTGGCGGATCCACGTTCAAGCTCGGCGGGATCGAGGGGACGCTTCCGTCCATTCGAATGCCCACTGTTAAAAACGCCGCCGGTTATTTCGTGAAGCCGGACATGGATTTGGTCGACCTCTTTATCGGGGCGGAAGGCACGCTCGGCGTCGTCACCGAAATCACGCTCAAGCTGTTGCCCGCGCCGGAAAGGATCACCGGTCTAATCGCCTTCTTTGCCTCCGAGGAAGAGGCGCTGGGTTTTGTACGGTTCCTGCGGAAGGCGGGATCGACGATCCCGCCTACAGCCATCGAATTCTTCGACGTTCACTCGCTGGAGCTTTTGCGGCGAACGCAGTCCGATCTGCCGGAACTCAAGCCCGAATTCCACACCGCCATCTATTTTGAATATGAAGGCGACCCGCCCGAAACCGTTGTTGAAAAGGTCGACGAGGCCATCGACTGCTGGGTGGCGGAGGGCGACCGCGAACTCGAAACGCTCAAACAATTTCGCCACGCCGTTCCCGAGGCGGTCAACCAGCTCATTGGCGAGCGCAAGATGACGAAGCTCGGCACCGACATGTCCGTACCCGACGATCAGCTTGAAAGCGTCATGCGCATGTATCACGCCGGGCTGGACGAAGCCGGGTTGGAATATGTCATTTTCGGGCACATTGGCAACAACCACGTCCACGTCAACATCCTGCCGCGCAGCCAGGCCGAACACGAAGCGGGCAAGGCGCTCTATCTGGACTGGGCCAGGCTGGTCGTCGCCATGGGCGGCACCGTCTCCGCCGAGCACGGCATCGGAAAAATAAAAACCGAGTTTCTGGAACTCATGTATGGCACCGAAGGCATCCGCGAAATGCGGAAGCTGAAACAACTGTTCGACCCCCGCGGCTTGCTCAATTCCGGTAATCTTTTCCAATGATTGGGGTTTGGAGCCTTCATTTTTCGGGGATTTTTTATATGATATATCATATAAAATGCCCCAAAAACGGCCGAATACGGCCTAAAATATATGATATATGATATATTTATCTGAGGGCTTCCGTGGTAGCCCATCGGTTGCGGAAGGATGTAGTGGCGGCTCTTAGAGCCGCTGGCGGCGGATCGGTGAGCGTTTCCAAGAAACGCCGCCAGAGCAAGAGGCTTGCCATGGCGGCGTTCGCTTTTCCACGGGTTGGGCGTTTGGGCTAGTCGGCCAGCACCTCGTTGAGGCGGGCGGCGAAGCCGGCGGGGTCGGCAAGCTTGGCGCCGGAGGCGATGACGGCCTGGTCGTGCAGGAGGTTCGTCAGCGTTCCAACCTTCGGATCCTTGGCGTCGGCGTCGTACATGGCCTGCACCTTCTTGACGACGGGGTGTTCGGGATTGAGTTCGAGTACGCTTTCGTGCGGTGGAACGTCCTGTCCCATGCGGCGCATCATTTCCTCGATGTGCGGGCTCATGGAATGTTCGTCGCCCACAATAACGGCGGCGCTGTCCTTCAGGCGGGTGGTCAGCTTGACCTCCTTGACGCCGGCGAGTTGTTCCTTCGCGAATCCGAGGAAGCCTTCGAATGTTTTCTTTTCGTCTTTGAGCGCATCCTTGTCGTCGAGTTCGCCTTTGTTGACGGCCTTGAGTTTCTTGCCTTTGTATTCCATCAGTTGCGGAATGACGAAGTCGTCGATCGGGTCGGTCATCAGCAGCACTTCCTGCCCCTTTTCCTTGAAGGATTCGAGGTAGGGGGAGTGGGCGATGGCGGCGCGGTTTTCGCCCGCGAGGTACAGGATCTCTTCCTGGTCGTCGGCCATGTTTTCGACATAGTCGGCGAAGCAGGTTTTTTCGGCGGTGTCCTTGGCGGTGGTTTCGAAGAGGAGCAGGTCGGCAATCTTTTCCTTGTTGGTCCAGTCGTTCTGGAGGCCTTCCTTGAGGATGGAGCCGAACGTTTCGTGGAATTTCAGGAACTTGTCGTAGTCCTTCTTTTTCATGGCGGCCAGCGTTTTAAGGATGCGGCCGACGAGGTTGTTGCGGATCTTGTCGAGCATCGGGTTTTCCTGCAGGATCTCGCGCGAGACGTTCAGCGGCAGGTCGGAGGAATCGACGACTCCCTTGACGAAGCGGAGGTAGGTCGGGAGCAGGTTGTCGAACTCGTTGGAGATGAAGACGCGCTGGACGTAGAGGTTCAGGTGCGCCTTGGGGTCGTTGTTCATCATCATGTCGAAGGGCTTGGCTTCGGGGATGAAGAGCAGCGCCTTGAATTCGATCGCGCCTTCGGCATTGTAGTGGATCGTTTCGGCCGGATCTGCCATGTCGTGGGCAATGTGCTTGTAGAACTCGGCATATTCCTCGTCCTTGATCTCGCTCTTCGGCCGCAGCCAGATGGCTTTCTGGGTGTTGATCTGCTCTTCCTTTTCCTCTTCGATTTCCGTCTTCTCGTCTTTCACGGTGGTGAGCAGGACGACGGGATGTTCGAGGAAGTCGGAAAACTTTTTGACGGTGGAGCGGAGGGTCCATTCGTCGAGGTATTCCACCGCTTCTTCCTTGAGATGCAGGATGATTTCGGTTCCGCGCGTGGTTTTGTCGGCATCGGAAATGGTGAAGCTGCCGGTGCCCTTGGATTTCCACTGCACGGCATCCTCGCCGTGGGCCTTGGTGATGACGGTGACTTCGTCGGCGACCATGAACGAGGCGTAGAAGCCGACGCCGAATTGGCCGATCAGTTCCGGGTTGTCTTTCACATCCATTTCCTTGGCCTTTTCGAGGAAGGCCTGGGTGCCGGAGTGGGCGATGGTGCCGAGGTTCTGGACCACGGATTCCTGCGACATGCCGATGCCGTTGTCGGAGATCGTCAGGGTCTTGGCCTCCTTGTCGGCGCGGAGGGTGATTTTCCAGTCGCTGTCGCCATCGAGCAGTTCGGTGTTGGTGAGGCCCTCGAAGCGAACTTTGTCGATGGCATCGCAAGCGTTGGAGATCAATTCGCGCAGGAAGACCTCGCGGTGGGAGTAGAGCGAGTGGGTAATCAGGTGCAGCAACTGCTCGAGTTCGGTTTTAAATTTCATCGTCTTTTTGGCCATGACATTATTCTCCTTTTAAATTCAAAGCCCCGAAGCTTCGAGGCTGGATGTCAAAAACAGTCGATGAAACTACGAAAGCGCCGGGGGTGTTACAAGCAATAATGCAGCAACTGTTTTTCCGGGAAATTGGAGGAATCCAGTTCAAGCCGTTTGGTGATTTTAAAACCTCTGCCTCGGAATGAAGTTGAACCGCTGGTTGAAAACAGTAGACTGCGACCGTGGTTTTGGAAGCTCCTTGTTGGTAGGAATTTTCGTCAAGCACACGCAAAAACGGAGGACAGGGCATGAAAGCACTCATTCCAATCGCCAACGGCTGCGAAGAGATGGAAGCCGTCATTATCATCGACACGTTGCGGCGCGCCGAGTGGGACGTTGTCGCGGCGGGCCTCACCGCCGGAACCATCGAAGCCGCCAATGGCGTCAAGCTGCTTCCCGATACGACGTGGGATCAAATCAATCCCGCCGACTTCGATGTGCTGTTGCTTCCTGGAGGCTTTGGTGGAACCATGGCGCTGAGCGAACACCCCGGTGTCCAGCAGGCGCTCCGCGACTTCAACGAAAAGGGCAAGTGGATCGGTTCCATCTGCGCCGCCGCCCTCGCGCTGCATGCCGCCGGAATTCTCGAAGGCAAGCGTTTCACCTGCTATCCCGGCGTCGAAGAAAAACTGCCGGCGAATGTACAGCCCGTGAACGAAGCCGTCGTGGTCGACGGCCATCTCATCACCAGCCGCGGACCCGGCACCGCCTTCGAGTTTGCCCTTAAAGTCATCGCCGAGTGCAGCAGCCCCAATGCGGCAAATATCGTTCGGCAGGGGCTGTTGTTGTAACGTAAAACGGCATCTTGCCCGTTGCCGTCGAGCGGTCGGCGGTGCGGCACATGGGCAGGAGCCCATGCTACAAACTTGCGAAAGGATTGTTGGCGAAGCCTTGCGGCTTATTCGGGCGGTTGTCGCGGCGTTGGTCTTGCGGCTTCTTTTTTCGAGCGTTGGAAGGTTTGGCGACCGTCTGCTTCTTTTTCGCGGAGAGCGAAATGCGCTTGCGCTTCATATCCACTTCCAATACCCGGACATTGATGCGGCTGCCGGCTTGCACAACGTCGGCAGGATCTTTGACGAAGCGGTCGGAGAGCTGGGAAATATGGACGAGACCGTCCTGGTGTACGCCGATATCGACAAACGCACCGAAGGCGGTGACGTTGGTGACAATGCCTTTCAACTCCATACCCTCTTTGAGGTCGTTCATGGTCATCACATCTTCGCGGAAGCCGACTTCCTCAAACTGTTCGCGTGGATCGCGACCGGGCTTTTTCAGCTCATCGACAATGTCTTTGAGGGTCAGTTCGCCGACAGCGTCGGAGACATAGTTTGAAATCTTGATCTGCTTAACAATCTCGACACTGCCAACGAGCTTTTCGAGCGGTTCGCCAAGGTCGTCGGCAATCTGTTCGACGAGCTTGTAGCGCTCGGGGTGGACGGCGGAAGCATCCAGCGGCTGGGTTCCGCCATGGATGCGCAGGAACCCGGCGGACTGTTCAAAGGCGCGCGGGCCAAGGCCGGCAACCTTGAGCACTTCCTTGCGGCTTTTGAACGCGCCGTGTTCGTTGCGGTATTCGATGATTTTCTTGGCGAGGCTGTCGCCGATTCCGGCGACGCGGGAGAGCAGGGGGGCACTGGCCGTGTTGATCTCCACGCCGACGTGGTTCACGCAGCTCACGACCACTTCGTCGAGCTTGTCCTTGAGTAGCTGTTGGTAGACGTCGTGCTGGTACTGCCCGACGCCGATGGACTTGGGGTCAACCTTTACGAGTTCGGCGAGCGGATCCTGCAGGCGGCGGGCGATGGAGATGGCACCGCGGATGGTCAGGTCGAGGTCGGGAAACTCTTCGCGGGCGATGGGCGATGCGCTGTAGACCGATGCGCCGGCTTCGCTGACGGAGACCACGCTGACCTTCGCCTTCATCTCTTCCAGTAGCGACTTGGTGAACGCTTCGGTTTCTCGGCCCGCGGTTCCATTGCCCACCGCGATGGATTGCGGTTGATGTTTTTCGATGAAGGTAGAGAGGGCAATCTTGGCCTGTTTTTCTTTTTCGGCCCCTTGGCTTAGGTAGATGGTGATGGTGTCGAGATACTTTCCCGTCGCGTCGAGCGCAACGCATTTGCACCCGGTGCGCAGGCCGGGGTCGATGCCGATGACGGCCTTTTCCCCATACGGCGCGGCCAGTAGCAGGCTACGCAGATTCTTGGCGAAAACCTCGACGGCGGAGCGGTCGGCCTTCATTTTCATCTCAACCGAAATATCAATCTCGACGCTGGTGGTGAGCAGGCGCTTGTAGGCGTCGAGGATCGCTTTTTCCAACTCCTGGAAAAACGGTGAGGAGGGATTGATTTCGCAGATGGCTTTCATGCGCTCGATCTGCGGGTCGGCATCGATTGCCAGTTTGCGGCGCAGCACGCCCTCGGTTTCGCCGCGGCGGATCGCGAGGTAGCGGTGCGATGGAATGGCGGCGATGGGCTGGGAGAAATCAAAGTAGTCCTTGTATTTCGAGTCTTCGTCGGTCTCTTTGGCCGAAGAGGACGAGGTGATGGCTCCGGTCTTGAAATAGGCTTCGCGGATGAGCGCGCGCACCTCGGCCATTTCGGCAATCTGTTCCGCCACGATATCGCGTGCTCCGGCCAGGGCTTCTTCAACGGATGCAACTTCCTTCTCGGCGTTGATGAATGTGGCGGCTTCGGTTTCTGGATCGCCCGTTGCGCCTTGCTTTGAAATAAGGTTGGCCAGGGGTTCCAGTCCCTTTTCCCTTGCAATCATTGCACGGGTGCGGCGCTTGGGCTTGTAGGGGAGGTAGAGGTCTTCAAGTTCCGTTTTGGAGAGGCTTGCCTCGATCTTTTTCTTCAGCTCATCGGTCAGCAGTCCCTGTTCCTCGATGGATTTGAGAATGGTCTGGCGGCGCGATTCAAGCGTGTTGTAGTAGGTCAGCTTTTCCTGGATGTCCATGATCTGGACTTCGTCGAGGTTGCCGTGCGTCTCCTTTCGATAGCGGGCAATAAATGGGACGGTGTTTCCCTCGGCAAACAGCTTTGCCACGGTAGCCACCTGCCGCGCGGAAATGTTCAGGTCTTTGGATGTAAATGGAACGGGGTCGAATGTAGTCATAAATGGATATTTCCTGCTGTTGAAGTTAGGTGGGAAAGAATCTGAAAAGCATGCGGTTTCGTCAAGTCTGCTTATGAGCCGAGCGAGGAGCCGTTTTCCTTCCTTCCCGCTGTGCGTAAAGCCGCCTGAAGGCGCAGG
>CBDVCB010000067.1:0-14749 GCA_965372395.1 uncultured bacterium | reverse complement strand
GCCTTCTTCTTGGCCGGAGCTTTTTTCTTGGCCGGAGCTTTTTTCTTGGCTGGAGCCTTCTTCTTGGCTGGTGCCTTTTTCACAACTTTTTTCTTAGCTGGAGCTTTCTTCTTGGCTGGTGCTTTTTTAGCGGCGGCTTTCTTTTTTGCAGGAGCTTTCTTCTTTGCCGGAGCCTTCTTGGCAGCTTTTTTCTTGGCCGGTGCTTTTTTAGCGACGGCTTTTTTCTTGGCTGGCGCTTTCTTTTTCGCCGGTGCTTTTTTCACTGCCTTCTTCTTCGCCGGGGCCTTTTTGGCCGGGGTCTTCTTCGCTTTTGCTTTCTTCTTCGCTGCCATTGTAGTCTCCTTAGTTTGTACTCCTAACGACCTCTACTGATGCATCGCTATGCCTCAACCCAACTTGCCTTTTTGCAAAGAGCTAGTACCGCGCGCTCTTCCTGAAAAATGTTTATAAGCACAAAGCGAGTTTTATGCAACCCGTTTAGCCTATAAAAAAAGAGCGCCGCGTGGTCTTTTTTCCACCCCGAATTCCGGTCGGCGGAAACGGAACTCCCCGAGGTGTGCAAACAAAAAAAACCGCCCTGCGCGAGGACGGTTTTTTCTGCTTGCCGCTGATGCGAAGCTAGAGTTCCTGCGTGATCTTTTCGACCAGGTACGCTTCGATCGTGTCGCCCGCTTCGAAGTTCGTGAAGTTCTCCGGACGGAGGCCGCACTCCTGTCCTTGGCGGACTTCGGTGGCTTCGTTTTGGAACCGCTTGAGCGAACCGATCATCCCTTCGAAAAGGATATCGCGGCCGCGCTTGATGCGGATGCTGGCCTTCGCGGTAATGCGTCCGCTCATCACCATGCAACCGGCGATCTTGCTCTTCTTGCTGAGCTCGAACACTTCGCGGACTTCCGCCCCGCCGATCACCTGCTCGCGCAGCTCCGGTTCAAGCAGTCCCTTCATCGCGCTTTCCACGTCGTCGATGAGTTCATAGATGATGCTGTACAGGCGGATCTCAACGCCTTCGCGCTTGGCGGCGGCGTTCGCCCCGTTCTCTTTCCCGGTGTGGAAGCCGAGGATGATCGCGTCGGATGCACTGGCCAGCAAAACATCGTTTACGGTAATGTTTCCAACGTCGTTGGAGATAATCTTAATGTCGACCTTGTCGCTCTTGATCCCCTTCAGGGAGTGGGAGATCGCTTCGAGGGAACCTTGCACGTCGGTTTTAATGATGACCTTGAGCTCCTTCTTCTCGACCGAATCCGCAGCGCCGAACAGATCGTCGAGCGACATCTTCTTCGGAGCGGCGGCACCCTCCAGCGTCTGCATGCGGGCGTCCTGCTGCATCTCTTCGGAAATGGCTTTCGCCTCCCGGTCGTTCGACATCACCTGGAACTCGTCGCCGGCACCCGGCACATTGGTTAGGCCAAGGATTTTCACGGCGGTCGACGGCCCGGCCGAACGAACCTTCTTGCCTTGGTCGGTGATGAGCGCCTTGACGCGTCCCCAGCAGGGGCCGCAGATCACGCTGTCGCCCATCTGGAGGGTTCCGCTCTTCACGAGCAAGCTGGCGGTCGGCCCCATGCCCGGCTCCATCTGGGCCTCGACCACAAACCCGTGCGCCGGCTTGTTGGGGTTTGCTTTAAGCTCCAGCATTTCGGACTCGAGAACGATGCGTTCGAGCAGCCCGTCGATTCCTTCGCCGGTGGTCGCGCTCACGGGGCAGCAACCAATCGATCCACCCCAGTCCTCGACCATGACTTCGTTTTCCTGCAGCTGCTGTTTCAAGCGGTCGGGATTCGCCGAACGCAAATCCATTTTATTCATGGCAATGATAATGCAAACCCCGGCCGCCTGCGCATGCTTGATGGCCTCGATGGTTTGCGGCATCACGCCGTCGTCCGCGGCAACCACCAGCACCGCGATATCGGTCAGGTTTGCGCCGCGTGCGCGCATGGCCGTGAACGCCGCATGGCCCGGCGTGTCGAGAAAGGTGATCTTGTGGTCGTTCAGTTCAACCGTGTACGCGCCGATGTGCTGCGTGATTCCGCCGGACTCGCCCGACACCACGCGGGTGTTGCGAATCTGGTCGAGCAGCGAGGTCTTTCCGTGGTCGACGTGCCCCATGAAGGTAACCACCGGCGGGCGCGGGAGCAAGGTGTCCGGCGAGTCTGGAACCTCTTCCATCCTCTTGGCCGCAAGCTTCTTCGCTTTCGGCTGCAGGGGCGGTGCCTTGCGCTTCTCTTCCTTGCGGACGGTAAATCCGTGTTTCGCACCGATCTCCTTGGCGATCTTCAGGTCGATCTCCGCATTGATGGAGGCGAAGATATTCATCTTCATCAACTCGGCAATCACCATGTTCGGCTTCAGGCCCATCATCTGGGCGAATTCCTTGACGATGACCTTCGGCTTCTTCAACTCGATAATGCTGGAGTCCACCGAATCTTCTTCCTGGGCGGGAACCTCTTCGGCCGCGGGAGCGGCGGGGGCCTCTACCGGCTCAGCCACCGGCTCTTCTTCAGCAGGGGCTGCGGGCGCTTCGGCCGGCGCGTTTTCGGCGCGGGCCGCGTCGATCGACGCATAGCCCAGTTCATCGCAAACCTGTGCAATCTGCTCGCCGGTAAGTTCGGTGTCGGGACCATCGACGGCAATGTCGATATCCTGCAGAATCTCGATCAGCTCCTCGGCGGAGACGTCTACATCTTTGGCTACTTCGTGGAGTTTCATCATTCTTCTATCTCACCATGTTCTTTTGTGTAGGCCGCCTCGGCGGCAGCCCAGATGGACCGCGCCTGTTCGGCGGTAATTTCTTCGATGTCTTCCAGATCGGACAGGTCTGCGGCAAGGATGCCTTCCAGCGTCAGGAAGCCGGAGAACACCAGATGCTCGGCAAATTCCGCGCCGATGCCTTCGACGGTCGCCAGCTTGGTCACGGCAACCGCAACGCGCTCCTCGAAGTCCATGCTCTCTTCATCCTTTTCGATGTTGACGCGCCAGCCGGTCAGCTTGGAGGTCAACCGCGCGTTCTGCCCGCGCTTGCCGATCGCCAGCGAAAGCTGGTCGGGTTCGACCGTAACGGTAACGGTCTGCGTGGCTTCGTCGGCCTCGACATGCTTGAGGCGGGCGGGCGCCAGCGCATTGGTAATCAGGGTGTTGATGTCGTCGCTCCAGCGGACGATGTCGATCTTCTCGCCGGAGAGCTCGCGGACAATATTCTTCACGCGCATGCCGCGCATGCCGACGCAGGCGCCGACCGGGTCGACCCGGTCGTCGTGCGAGATCACGGCCACCTTGCTGCGGTATCCCGCTTCGCGGGCAATGCCCTTGATCTCCATGGTGCCGTCGGCGATTTCCGAAACTTCGAGTTCGAACAGGCGCCGCACAAAATCGGGGTGGCTGCGCGACAGGACAATCTCCGGCCCGCGCTCGCGTTCGCGTACCGCCACGATGTAGGCGCGGACGCGCTCGCCCATTTCATATTCCTCGGTCGCGACGCGCTCCTTGGAAGGCATGACGGCCTCCGCATGGT
Source organism: uncultured bacterium (assembly GCA_965372395.1). Taxonomy (GTDB): domain Bacteria; phylum Verrucomicrobiota; class Kiritimatiellia; order Kiritimatiellales; family Pontiellaceae; genus Pontiella. The sequence goes on along the minus strand of CBDVCB010000067.1, from coordinate 11,238 downwards.
CGATGTCGATAATGACGTCGCTACGGTCGAAGCGGACAACGCTTCCGGTAACGATTTCGCCGGCGCGATCCTTGTACTCCTCGAAGACGCGCTCCTTTTCCGCCATGCGGATCTTCTGCATGATGGTCTGCTTGGCGGTCTGCGCGGCGATGCGGCCAAGGCGGCGGGGGGTCGACTCGATCTCGGTTCCGTCGGAAAGGGTTTTGTACGCCTTGATCTCGAAGGTCTTGCGGTTGATTTCGAGGCGGAGGTGATCGGCTTCAGCCTCATCCTTTTCCGTCACGCTTTGCAGGGCCGACTCGATCGCCTTGATGATGATCTCGCGCTCGACGCCCCGTTCGCTTTCCATATATTCCACAACGGCTTTCAACTCTGCAGGATTCATGGCCCTACCTCCTTCGCAAACCTTCGACTTTTCAAATAACCGACCCTTTAGAGAACAAAAGAGCGGGCAATGCCCACTCTTGTCCAGAGCCAAAACTATCAACAAACGAGGGAAACTACCCCTCTTCCCCCAACCCGTCAAGCGGCAATCCGCGCAAATCCGGGCGACCTAAATCGTTAGCTCCCCCGCTCCCCGCTCCCTGAAAATGCGTCAATATTCCTGATAGACCGCGTGTCCGGCGGCGACGAGGGCGTCAGTGCGTTCTTTTTTTCAAAGTCATCGAGGTCGGTTTCCATCCGTTCGCAAGCAATTTCAAGAAAAGCATGTTCAAGGCAATGGTCGATATGCGCATCGGCCAAGGCGGCTTCGAGTTCCCGTATCCGCTTGCGGGCTTCCTTAAGCTGGCCAATCTCTTCCATCGTTTCAATTCGTATCCGTTTCAACCTGCTGGAAATATTTCAGGTTCCACGCCGCGCCATCCTCATTTTTTTAGATATTCAATGCGGTGAACCGCAAGGTTTTTCTTGCCCTGGGCCCATTCGGCGGATTTGAATTCATCCAAATCAAAGTCGTACCCCGGTTTGGAGTCTTCCAGCAAGGCGGCGGAGTTGAGGATCAGGTTCGCCTCGATCGGATCCGTGGTTTGCCTAAGTACGTCCATGATGACCGGACGTGGATCGGCGGTGCCCGTAAGGCCGAGAAACTCGGCGGCGCGCACGCGCACCAACCGCTCGCCATCGGATGCGGCCATCGCCGCGGCCTTTTCATAAAACGGAGCGGCCTGTCCGCCGAATGAGCTGCAGGTGACGAGCCCCCAGTAGCGCTCCCACGGATTCTCAGAGGCCAAGGCCTTCCCAATCCGCGGCTTCGCTTCCGGGAAAGCCTTAAGGCTCAGATCGGCAATATCAACGAGGTTTGCGATCTCCTGTTTTTTCCGCTGTCCGAATTCGACGGGGTTGTCGCGGCCTTCGGCCAGGAATACCGGTTCCGGAAAGAAGCTAAGGTCGGGCATCGACTTTACCTGCTTTTGCAGCAGTGCGCGCATCTCGACCAGCTGGTCGGCATAGGCCGGGTCACCCGCAAGGTTTTTGACTTCATGCGGATCCTTTTCAATATCGTAGAGACACTCGGCGGGACGGCGCTCGAAGAATTGGCTCTGCTCGGCATTCAATTCCCCGGCATGGTACATATCGCGCCACTCCTTGTAGGCCAGCATCCGGTAGCGGTAGAAGTTGTGCAGCCCGTCAAAGTTGAACGGCTGGTAGTTGCGCATGTATCTGAAGCGGCCTTTCCGCATCGTGCGAACGAGGTCGTACTTCTCGTCGAACCGGTCGGCATAGCCAAAGGTGGTGTCGCGCGCGTTCAACTCGTCGAGCGCGACCCCCTTGCCCAAAAACGGCTTGCCGTCGATGCCGGCAGGGATCTCGACCCCGGCCAGGTTGAGCACGGTGGCCGAGAGGTCGACGAACTCGACAAAGCCGTCGATGCGACTCCCCGCTTTCGCGGGAACCAAGTGCTTCCAGTTCTTTGGAATATAAACCACCATGGGAACCTGCAGGCCATTGTTATAGGCATACCCCTTGCCGCGCGGCAGCACGCCGCCATGGTCGCCGTAGTAGAAAATGAAGGTGTCATCCATCAGGCCGTCCTCTTCCAGCCCTTGGATAAACTTGCCCATCTGGGCATCCACCTTCATGTGACTGTCGAGGTAGCGCGCATAGGTGTAGCGGAAAAGCTCGGTGTCGGGATGGTAGGGATACAGCACCACCGAATCCGGATCCGTGGTGGTTTTTTGCTCCGTACCCTTGAAATGCAGGCTGCCTTCGTGGGTGGTGTCATAGTTCTGCACATGGAAGAAGGGCTGGCCCGGCTTGCGCTTGCGGTAGGTCGCCTTGCCCGAAGAGATGTCCCACACGCCCTGCTTGTCCGCCGGATCGAAGTTATAGTCCTCCTTCTTGCAGTTGGTCGTATGGTAGCCCGCCTGCCGCAGGTAGTACGGAAACATCTTCACCCCGTCCGGCATCGCAACGGTCTTCTGCTTGCGGTGATACTGCGCCCCGGTGCGCGGCGCGTAGCAGCCCGAAATAATCGTGCTCCGCGCCACGGAGCAGACCGGCGCACAGGAAAACGCATGGTTGAACACCAGCCCCTGCTTCGCCAGCTTCTCGATATTCGGCATCGACGCACCGTTTTTATTGTAGAGCTTCAACCAATCCGCCGAGTTGTCCTCGCTCACCAACCAGACAATGTTTGGACAGTCCGCCTTCGCCGCCGCATCCAACCCGGTTATCGCCAGCAAGACCATCAATAGATAGGTAGTTTTTTTCATCGTGTCCCCTTCCCTTGGGTTTCGTTAAAAAATGTGGCGTGGAACTTCCCACAAGACGACCAGCGGAAACAATAGCTGACAGCGGGAAACAAGTCCGCTCAATTTCCTCTGTGATAATCCGGATCCTCTGTGGTAAAAAATCCGCATGCCTGCGGGAATACGCAGTACGCAAAGGAGACCACCATGAGCGAATACACCTACACCCCGACCATCCAACACAGCGGCGACGACACCCCCTACCGCCTCATCACCACCGACGGAGTCCGCGTCGAGCAGTTCAACGGCAAGGATGTGCTCGTGGTGGAAAAAGAAGTGCTTGAACGCCTCGCCTACGAAGCGTTCTACGATGTCTCCTTCTTCCTCCGCCCCGGCCACATGCAGCAGGTCGCCAAAATCCTCGACGACCCCGACGCCAGCGAAAACGATCTCTTCGTCGCCAAGGCCTTTCTCGAAAACTCCGTCATTGCCGCCATCGGCGAGCTGCCCAGTTGCCAGGATACCGGCACCGCCATCGTCGTCGGCCAGAAAGGGGCGCAGGTCTGGACCGACTTCGACGAAAAGGAAGCCCTCTCCAACGGCGTCTACCGCTGCTTCCAGGAATTCAACCTGCGCTATTCCCAGATCGCCCCGCTCTCCATGTTCCAAGAAAAGAATACCGGCAACAACCTGCCCGCGCAGATCGATATCTATTCCGGCACCGGCATGGAATACGAACTGACCTTCATCGCCAAAGGCGGTGGCTCCGCCAACAAATCCTATCTCTTCCAAAAGACCAAGTCGCTGCTCACCGAAGACAACCTCGCCGAATTCCTCAAGGCCGAGCTGTTCAACATTGGCACCGCCGCCTGCCCGCCCTACCACTTTGCCGTCGTCATTGGCGGCACCTCCGCCGAAGCCACCATGAAGCATGTCAAGCTCGCCTCCGCCGGCGAACTCGACGACCTGCCCACCACCGGCGACGCCTCCGGCCGCGCCTTCCGCGACCCCGAATGGGAGGACCGGATTCTCAAAATGGCGCAGGACTCCAAGATCGGCGCGCAATTCGGCGGCAAATATTTCTGCCACGACGTCCGCGTCGTCCGCATGCCCCGCCACGCCGCCAGCTGCCCCGTCGGCATCGGCGTCTCCTGCTCCGCCGACCGCAATATCAAAGCCAAGATCACCCGCGACGGCGTCTTCCTCGAACAACTCGAACACGACCCCGCAAAATACGCCCCCGCCAACCTCGGAAAGGAAACCGACGACGCGCCCGTCGTCGACCTCAACCGCCCGATGGAAGACGTCCTTGCCGACCTCTCGCAATATCCCGTCTGCACCCGCGTCCGCCTCAACGGCACCCTCATCGTCGCGCGCGACATTGCCCACGCCAAGATTCAGGAGATGCTCGACAACGGCGAAGAAATGCCCGCGTATTTCAAAGACCACCCCGTCTACTATGCCGGCCCCGCCAAAACGCCCGTCGGCAAACCCTCCGGCTCCTTCGGCCCCACCACCGCCCAGCGGATGGATCCCTACGTCGACGGCTTCATGCAGCAAGGCGGCTCCATGGTCATGCTCGCCAAAGGCAACCGCGGCCAAAACGTCACCGACGCCTGCGCCAAGCACGGCGGCTTCTACCTCGGCTCCCTCGGCGGCCCCGCCGCCCTGCTCGCCGAAAAGAACATCAAGTCCGTCGAGATCGTCGACTTCGAAGAGCTCGGCATGGAAGCCGTCCGCAAGATCGAAGTCGGCGACTTCCCCGCCGTCATCATCGTCGACGACAAAGGCAATGACTTCTTCGCCGATATTCTGAGGGGGAAATCGTAGCCGCGTTGCGCAGAATATCCTGGAAGGGAGATCAAACTGACGAATGTGGCGCGAGCGAGTTTGGTCGATAAACGCAGAGGCCGGCGCATCCGGGCAAACCGTTCGCATCGGCATGGACACGAAGGTGGTTCCTTAGGCGGGTTGTTGAATTCTCCGATGCCTGGGGACTGGAAGTCAGGCTGGCCTACTTCCCGCCATACCACAGCAAATACAATCCGATCGAGCGCTATTGGGGCGGTCTTGAAAAATCATGGAACGGCTATTTGCTCGAGAGAGTAGAGACCGTTCTCAAAAGGGCCGTGGAAAGTCGGCTAATCCGTTCAAGAACGCTACCGTGGCGGGACATTGCAATAAAACCAATCCTGGTACATTCATGAATTCTACTCCCCTTAGAACCTACCGCCGCCTGGGTTTCGGGGCGCAGAGCTTGGCGAGCAGGGTTTCGAGCAACAACTCGTGCGGAATTGTTCCGACGGAGAGCATCCGTTCATGCGTATCCACCACCAGCCGCTTGCGGGCGGCGAGGCCGCGGGCGGTGTAGGGCATCGCCTGGTTGGCAAACTTTCCAGCACGGAACCAGTGCATCTTGCGCGGGTCATCGGCCATTTCGGAAAAATAGTCGTCGAGTTCCGGGTCGTTGCTCCACTGGATGCGGTTGCCGTTTAGGCGCAGCCAGCCCGCATCCGAATATTCCTTGAAGCGCAGCAGGTTTTGAAAGAGGGATTCGATCTGGATGATCAACCCGATCGACGTCTGTTTTTGAAAAAGGAGCTGCCGAAAAATCCGGATCGCATCGCCCAGTTTGCGTTCGGCAATGGCATCGGTGAAGTCCCACGCAATCGCTTCGCCGGAAGCGGAGGTAACGATTTGCACGTCGGCGATAGTGATGCCCTTGTCGTCGCCCTTGTAGAGCACCATCTTTTCAACCTCGTTCATGATTTGCCGCGTTTCGAAACCGGTCTTTTCAACAAAGGCATCAGCCGCTGCTGAATCGATCGTGAAACCCTCGCGCTTGAAGAGGGAAATTGCACGCTGGAGCGCGACCGGGCGCGCCTCGTAGTCGCGCTCCGAAATGGCGTATTCCTCCACCTCGCCAACGGCGGCAACGGCCTTGTAGAAGGCAGAACGCTTATCGATTCCGGGAGCGGAGATGATCAGGAACTGGTCGTCGGCCAGCCCGGCCTTGATGTCGGATGCCAGCTCGCCAAGCAGGCATTTGACCCGCTCGTTTTTCATGATCACCGCATTTTTTAAAAAAGAGACCTCGCGGAACCAAACCACCTTCTTTCCGCCAAACAAGCCGACGGTACGAAAGGCGGCGATGCACTGGTCGGTCGCCGCCACCGCATCGTCGATCTTTGCGGCACTACCGTCGACCACTTCCAGCGAAAGCGCCTGTTCCGCCTCCGGACAGATTTCATCCACCCTCTTGCGGGCATTGGTTCCCACTAGGTATTCGTCGTTTCCATAGTAAAGATATACGTTGTTCGCCATGCCATTTTCCCCCAGCCCTTTTAATTAGCGTATGTGCCGAACAATCTCAAGCGTGCGCTGCCTGTCCGTACAAGTTTTAGCGGAATCGGTACTAGACGCAGGATTGATCATAGGGATAGTCTTTTCGGACTTACCTCAAAGAAAGGATTCGCCATGTTGAAACCAATGTCCTCGTTCCTGATAGTTCTACTCATTGCCGCCGCTACGCATGCCGCCAAAAAGAAGGCGCCAACGGTGGGCTACGACAACACGCCTAAACTACCTTCCGGCTGGCGCGTACACGATATCGCCCGCCCGCAGCCCACACCCGTCGCCCCCGGAGCCCAGCTTGGCGATGCCCCCGCCGACGCTATCGTCCTGTTCGGCGGAACCAACCTCGACCTCTGGCGTGGCGTGAAGCAAGACAACCGGAAAAAGGGCCGGTACAATCCCGAAGGCCAGGCGCTTTGGACGCTGGAGAACGGCTACATGCAGTGTACTTCCACCGGTGATCTCTTTACCCGACAGTCTTTCGGCGACTGCCAACTGCATATCGAATGGCAAAGCGAAGTCCCGCCCAAGGGCCATTCGCAGGGACGCGGAAACAGCGGTGTCTTCCTGATGGGGATGTACGAGATCCAGGTTCTGGACTGCTATGAAAACCGCACCTATGCCGACGGTTCCGCCGGATCGGTCTACGGCCAGACGCCCCCGATGGTCAATGCCTGCCGGAAGCCGGGCGAATGGCAGGTCTACGATATCGTCTTCCAAGCACCGCGCTTCGAGGATGGGAAGCTCGTTGCACCCGCCTACATCACCGCCTTCCTCAATGGCGTACTGGTGCAGCACAAGACCGAAATTCTCGGGCCGACTTCCCACAAACGACTGCCGGTCGTCAAACCGCACGCCGCGAAACTGCCGATAAAGCTGCAGGACCACAGCAACCCGACCCGCTTCCGCAACATCTGGATCCGCGAACTCGACCTCGGCGGGCAATAGGTTTCCCTATTCCCCTTCGTACTTCAATCCCCACTGGGCGCGCAGGGTGTCCATGGTTTGCATGACGGCGAGGGTTTCGGAGAGCGGCAGCATGTCGCTCTCAATCTTCCCCGCAGCGATGCACTCCATGGCCTCTGTGATTTCAAACGTGAAGTTTTCGTTGTCGCCATAGGGCCTTTTGAGGATTTCGGGATCCCTGCCCGCGCGGTGGATATGCAGTTCCTGCGCGGCATGAAACACGGGAACGCGGATATAGCCCTTGGTTCCGCATACAATTCCTTCGGAAGGCGCGTTGTGCGTGAACGACGACGAAAGCTGGGCACGGCGGCCGCCTTCATAATCGAAGAGAAAGAACGAGCGATCATCCACACCGGTTTCTCCGATGACGGCAGAACTTTGAATCCGCACCGGTTGTTCGCCAAAAACAATAGCCGCAAAGGTGATGGGATAGATCCCGAGATCGAGCAGTGCCCCTCCCGCCAGGGCCTTGTTTCTCAGTCTGTGATCGGCGCTAAATTCGCCGGTAATGCTGAAGTCGGCCTTTACGGTCAGCACCTCGCCGATAGCACCTTCGGCCAGCAGCTCGCGAAGCTTGCCGATGGCTGGCAGAAACCGCGTCCATACGGCCTCCATCATGAAAAGGTTCTTTTCGCAGGCGAGGGCAATGAGTTCCTTGGTTTGCGCCGCGTTGACGGTGAAAGGCTTTTCACAAAGCACATGCTTGCCGTTCTCAAGGCAGAGCCTGGCATTTTCAAAATGAAAATTGTGTGTCGTGGCGATGTAGACCGCATTCACCTCCGGGTCGGTCGCCAACGATTCGTAATCCGTGTAGACCCGCTCCATTCCATGTTTTTTGGCAAAGGACCGCGCACGCCCCGGAGTTCGCGATGCCCCAGCCAGCAAGACCCCGTCGTCCAACGCATTGAGACTGTCCGCAAACATATGCGCAATCCCCCCGCAACCCATGATGCCCCATTTGATTTCCTGCATATCCGTCTCCTTTCCGAAACAAGGGAGAATGGAGCAAATCCCGCTAGCTGGCAAGCATGGGCTGTTTTCATGTGGGCTACTTTCAAATAGACTGCATGCGCCCATTCCCGGAATCAGAGCGAATGGAGGATTTCACAAGAAAGAAAAGATTTTGACTCTTAAACATCAATGCTTTATAGGTCGATTCCGCAAGGGGAAATCACATGAAAAAATATACCTATCCAGAAGCCAAGACACTCATCCAATCCATCTGCGAAGCAGCAAAAAACGGGGCATATGACACCCGCGAAAAATTCATGGCCATGCTGGATCAAAACCCCAGTGTTGCGAGCCAAGGATACAATGCCCTCGGGGAAATATTTTTCTGGAACAATACCGCCACCCATTTGTATGGCTACAGCGAGCGCACGGCGATCAACAAAGATATATTCGAACTCATTCTTCCCCCGGAACTACGTCCATTCGCCCGCGATATGACCCTGTTGGCGCGTGAAACAGGAAAAGTTGCCGAGGCTGGTTCTTGTGATCTGATCCGGAGCAACGGCGAGTATGTCACCGTTTTTTCCGGCCATCTGGTTTTTCAATGGGACGAGGGTACGGAGCCCGAATTCTACTGTGTTGATGCCGCCATCGATCCCGTATCTTCCTGATCTGCATGGCAGGCTGGAAGCCTGCGATACACGTATCGCCGCCATCTTGGCGGCTCCCCCGTTCTGGCGAAGCTACGCCTCGCTCATGAAATTGCGCAGGACATAGTTCAACACGCCGCCGTTTTTGAGATATTCAATCTCGAGCGGGGTGTCGACACGGGCCTTGACTTGGAATTCCTTGTCATCGGCTTTGACACTCAGGATCTTGCCGGGGGCGAAATCGCTGGCGATACCGGTGATGGTGTAGCTCTCCTCGCCGGTAAGGCCGAGGCTCTCGGCACTTTCACCATTAATGAATTCGCAGGGAACCACACCCATTCCAACCAGGTTGGAGCGGTGGATGCGCTCGAAGCTTTCGGCAATGACGGCCTTGACGCCCTGAAGCTTGGTGCCCTTGGCCGCCCAGTCGCGCGACGATCCCGCGCCGTACATCTGCCCGGCGAGGATCACGAGGTTCTTGCCCTCTTCGATGTATTTCATCGCGGCGGTGTAGATCGGCATGGTTTCGCCGCCCTTGACGGTGAAACCGCCCTCGCGGTCGATGAGCTTATTCTTGATGCGGATATTTCCGAAGGTGCCGCGCATCATCACTTCGTGGTTTCCGCGTCGCGAACCGAAGCTGTTGAAGTCCTTCTTCTCGATGCCACGATCGAGCAGATACTGCGTGGTCGGGTTTTCTTCCGGAATCACGCCGGCCGGGGAAATGTGGTCGGTGGTGATGAAATCGCCGAAGTAGCCCAGGACAGCGGCATCTTCGATATCGGCCAGCCCGCCCGCCGGTTTTTCGCACCCCTCGAAGAAGGAGGGTTCGCGGATATAGGTCGAGGCATCTTCCCAGGCGAAGGTTTCGCCGGTCGCCACTTCCAGCGCATTCCACTGCTCGTTGGAGGTGAATACATCGGAGTAGACTTCCTTGTAGTATTCGGAGTTGGCCGCAACCTTGATGGCTTCGGCCAGCTCTTCTTCTGAATACCAGATGTCTTTCAGGAAGACGTCGTTGCCGGCCTGATCCTTGCCGATCGGCTCGGTTTCCATATCGATGTTGACCGTGCCGGCCAAACCATAGGCGACGACCAACGGCGGGGAGGCGAGGTAGTTGGACTTGGTGAGCGGATGCACCCGGCCCTCGAAGTTGCGGTTTCCAGAGAGTACGGCACCGACCGTAATATCGTGTTCCTTAATGGCGGCCTCGATCGGCTCGGCCAACGGGCCGCTATTTCCGATGCAGGTGGCGCAACCGTAGGCTGCGACGTTGAAGCCGAGGGCTTCCAAGGGTTGGAGCAAACCGGATTCCTTGAGATATTCCGTCGCCACCTGCGAGCCGGGAGCCAACGAGGTTTTGACGTAGGCGGGGATTTTAAGCCCCTTTTCAACCGCCTTTTTGGCGACAAGGCCTGCGCCCATGACGAGGCCTGGGTTGGAGGTGTTGGTGCAGCTGGTGATTGAAGCAATCACGATCGCGCCATCCTTCAGGGTTCCATAACCCGGCACTTCGGTTTCTTTTTCCGAAGGATGGAAGTCGTCGTTGAATTCTTTCTTGAGCTCGGCGAGCGGCAGGCGCTGATGCGGCTTGTTCGGACCGGCAACCACGGGCTCAACGGTGGAAAGATCGAGTTCGAGTGTCGTGGTGTAGTCGGCTTCGTCGGCAAAGCCCCACAGCCCTTGTTCTTTGCAGTAGGCTTCAACCAGCTCGCACTGCTCGTCGGGGCGGCCGGTTTCTTTGAGATAGTCGATGGTTTTTTCATCGATGGCGAAGAAGCCCATGGTGGCGCCATATTCCGGTGCCATGTTGGCGACGGGGCAGCGGTCGGCCAGCGAAAGATGGGCCGCGCCTTCGCCATGGAACTCGACGAACTTGCCGACCACGCCGAGTTCGCGCAGCATTTTGGTGACGGTTAGCGCGAGGTCGGTGGCGGTGACACCGGCACGGAGCTGGTTCGTCATTTTGAAGCCCACCACTTCGGGTGTAAGGATCGGGATCGGCTGACCAAGCATGGCGGCTTCGGCTTCGATGCCGCCGACGCCCCAGCCCAACACGCCCATGCAGTTGATGGTCGTCGTGTGCGAGTCGGTGCCGACGAGGGTGTCGGGATAGGCGATGCCGTCGTCGCCCACCATCACGCACCCGGCGAGGTATTCCATGTTGATCTGATGGCAGATGCCGAGGCCCGGAGGAAGCACGCGCAGCTTTTCGAAGGCCTGCTGACCCCACTTGAGGAATTTATAGCGCTCTTCGTTGCGCTCGAATTCACGCTTTACATTGATGTCGAACGAGGCGGCGTTGCCGGCGGCGTCGAGCTGGACGGAGTGGTCGATCACAAGATCGACGGGGATGAGTGGCTCGATCTGTCCCGCATCCTTTCCGGCCTTCTGCATGGCGGAGCGTAGCGCGGCGAGATCGACGACGCACGGTACGCCTGTGAAGTCCTGCAACAGGACGCGCGCGGGCATGTAGGGAATTTCCTGCTTTTCAACGGTCGGCGACCACTTGACCAATGCTTCCACCTGCTCCGGCACGTAGGCTGGATGGCCTTGCATGCGCACGAGCGACTCGATCAGAATCTTGACCGATTTCGGGGTCTTCGAGAGATCGCCATAGCCCTTTT
>CBDVCB010000066.1:0-15177 GCA_965372395.1 uncultured bacterium | reverse complement strand
TAAGAGCCATGCTGTTGGTTTTCGTATTTCCGACAACCACTACTGCCATGGGTAGCATGGCGATGATGGCCGGAATTCTCGCACCACTAGCTTCGCCCTTTGCCGGGAATCCCCAGCTGCCCGTACTTTTTTCGAGGAAATCCACCTCCATGGCCAGTTGGCCGATCTTGCGCTGGTAGTGCGCTCGTTCGAGTTCAATGGCCTTGTCCGCCTTGGCGTTCTTGCGCTTGAACAAAGAACCCGCCCCTTCAAGCAACTCCTTTTTCCAGTTGCTCACCTGTACGGGATGCAATTCATGTTTCGCCGCGATCTGGCTGACCGTATCCATGCCCTTCAAAGCTTCCAGTGCAACCGTCGCCTTGAACTCCGCCGTATGTTTTCGTCTCTGATTCTTCATGACTCCTATCCTTTCATTTGAGGAGCCATGCGCCAAACCTAACTTAACCCGTGGTCTGAAATCCAAGATCCGCCTCTACCTACTAGGGGTGCGAAACAAACTTTCGCTTTTCGCATTGCCATAGCGTAAGGATACCTTAGTTTTAAAAGGAGCGGAGAATGGGTTCGCATTGCCATCCAGCCGGGTCGACCAGCATGCCGGAAGGACGGACATCGGCTGAATAATTCAAGAAACTTGCGACCTTGTGCAAGATCCAATATTGTCCGGATCATGAAGAAAAAATGAAGATGATTTCCAATGCGTATATGGTTGATAATCGAGGGTTGGATCAGAGTTTGCACCCTCTCGATAAGTCAGCCTATGCCAAACGGTGGTTGATGTTCCGCTGAAGGATGTTTATGCGGATTTAGGTGAGCCGCTTGCAAAACCTCTTGGTTTTGCGCGGCAGTTATCGGGAGCTGGTTATTGGCTGTTAGGCTAACTGTTTTCAGAACAACGGGTTGCTCTGATTGCCAATAACTGATAACCATAAACCGGAACGGCGAAACCGAAGGTTTTGCAAGTTCCTCGGATGAAAACAATTAGAAAGGTAGGTGTGAAGATGCGAAATATAAAAATGGTATTAGCCTCGGTGTTGTTTATGTGGGGCGGAGTTTTGGTTTCCTGTGTGAACGCGAAGGAAAGTACGGTTTCCCCCAATGGCAATCTGACGGTTCATTTTTCGATAAAGGATGACGCAGAGATCATCGGTGGCATGTTCTGGAGCGTAGACTACAAAGGAAAAACCGTTATGGAGGATTCTCGGCTGGGTTTTTCCCTGCTGAATATGCCCTCGATGGAGGGTGGGTTTAATATCGTTGATATTAAGCGGAGTAAGCACAAGGGAACTTGGAAACCGCTTTATGGAGAGCAGTCTGAAATTCGCGATGATTACAGCCAGATGCAAATTTCTGTGAAGGACAATCAGACTCCGTCGCGTAAGTTAACTCTTACTTTCCGTGTTTATGATGAGGGTGTGGCTATGAGGACAACGTTTCCCAAGCAAAAAGCCTTTGACGAGTTGACGATTGAAAGTGAAAATACCCAGTTCCGGTTTTTGGGCGATCACATGGCGTGGACGACCCGCATGGCTCAAGGAAAGTATGAAAAGACGAACCTTTCCCAATTGGATCCAAAGCGCGAATATGAGCGGCCGTTCGTGATGAAGGCTTCCGACGGCACCTACCTTGCCATTCTTGAAGCCGGCCTCGTCGACTATGCCAGAATGCGGATTGGTCGGGATCAACACGCTCCCGATGCCGTGGTCAGTCGCCTTAGTGGTTCGGCCACAATCAAGGCACCCTACAGCACCCCTTGGCGGCTTTTAATGGTGGCCGATAGTCCCAGTATGTTGCTTCAGCATAATTACCTTTTGCCCTCGCTTAGTCCGCCCAATGCAATTGCCGACACGTCTTGGATTAAACCAGGTAAGCAGATGCGGGAAGTCACGATCACCAGGGATGGGGGTAGAGCGCTGGTCGACATGGCCGAAAAGCTAGGACTGGATTATTTGGAAATTGATGCCGGATGGTATGGTGATGAGCGAGACGAGGCATCTGATGCGACGACGGTTACTCCAACACGCTCTAGGGGCAATTTTACATTGGATGAGCTGAAGGAAGTTGTTTCTTATGCTAAGTCTAAAGAGATTGGTGTGATTGTTTATGTCAATCGCAGACATCTTGAAAAACAACTCGACGAGCTACTGCCCTTGTACAAAAAATGGGGGATTGCCGGTATTAAGTTTGGTTTTGTTCAAGTCGGATCGCAGGAGTGGACCAAGTGGTTGCACGACTCAATTGCCAAATGTGCCGAATACGAAATGCTTGTGGATGTTCATGACGAGTATCGCCCAACCGGTGTTGAACGGATGCTACCGAATTTCCTGACCGCTGAAGGAATTTGCGGCAATGAGGAGCGGCCTACGCCAAAGGAAGATCTCGATACCGCCTTTTTGCGAGGCCTGTGTGGTCCGGCGGATTTCACGATGTGCTGGCACGCACCTAGTCTAAAGCTGAGCTGGGCGCACCAGATGGCTGCATCGGTTGTCTATTACAGCCCGTTGCAGACCCTCTACTGGTATGACACCCCTGGCACGTTTTCCGGAGATGAAGAGTATCTGGAGTTTTTCCGGGCGCTTCCCACCGTCTGGGATCAGAAACAAGTTGTTCAGGGCGAAATTGGCGAGTTTATCACCCTGGCTCGCCGGAAAGGTGACTCGTGGTTCGTCGGTACCATGAACGCTGTGAAACAGCGCCAGGTCGATGTTCCGCTTTCCTTTCTCACCCCCGGAAAAAAATACACCGCAACAATCTATTCAGATGCCACACCGGATGTTGAGGTAATAATTTCCCAGGAAAAAGGGACGGAAGAGGGCATTGGCTCCAAGGCGCTAAAGATCAAAACCATGGCCGTCACCTCCAAAACGGTGATTCCTGCGAATATGGCGAACAATGGTGGCCAGGCAATTCATATCGTTCCCGCTGTTAAATAGAAAAATGAAGCACGCAATCGCATTATTATTCGGTATGGGTTTGGGGTTTCCCCCTTAGTGGGGGATTAATCTGCATCATGCCATCTTATTGACCGACGAAATGGAGTTGGATGCTGAATAATTGAATGTTGTATGAGCCGCTTGCAAAACCTCTTGGTTTTGCGCGGCAGTTATCGGGTGCTGGTTATTGGTTGTTGGTTGTTGGGCTAACTGCTTTCAGAGCAACGGGTTGTTCTTGTTGTCAATAACTGATAACCATAAACCGGAGGTTTGAACCGGCCAATGGCCTATTTTCTGGTTCTTCTGGGAATTTTACGGCAAAAGATGCTCGCACGTAAATTTTCAGACCGGATAACAGGATAGACAGGATCTTAATCCGGTTGATTCAGACTCTTAGATTTGACTTCGGTCGCAACAGAGTTTTGCAACAAAAGCATTCATAAACAGGCGTTTCTCCGTAAGGGGGCTTTGGATTGCCCCGATAGGATCGGCATTAAAAAGCCATCCTGTTGATCCTGTTATCCTGTCAAGAAAACGCATTTCACTATGGAGCGGGATTCCTCCACCATAAAACCCCCAGAAGAACCAAAATAGTTGGCCTCTTGGTTGTTTAAGAGTCGGAGGCCGAAAGCACCTTCGATTCGCCGGCTTTGAGTGCGACCGGCACGGTTTTGCCGCCATATTGCAGTTTGCAGGTTCCATCGACTGAGGCGGTGATCTTGGTCGCAACCAGTTTGCCGTCTTTCCACGCGAGGTCGACGGTGTAGCCGCCGCGTGCCCGCAAACCTTTGACACTGCCGGTGGCCCATGCTTTCGGCAGGGCGGGGAGGAGTTCGATCAGGGGGTCGCCGGTTTTGGGATCCTGCACCTGAGATTGCAAAAGCATCTCGCAGATGCCGGCGGTGATCCCGAAGCTGCCGTCGAGCTGCAGCGGCGGGTGGGTGGTGATCATGTTGTCGAGCAGGTTGTGCCGGAACAGGCCGCGGATCATTTCGTGGCACTTTTCGGGTTCGCCGAAACGGGCCCAGAGGGCGGTGCGCCACGGCCAGGTCCAGGAGCGGCGGCTGTCGCCAACGGAGCCGCGCGTCTCGAGCGAAAGCTTGGCCGCGTCGGAAAGCTTCGGGGTTCGCTCGCGCGAGATTTGGTGGCCGGGATAGACGGCGAAAAGGTGGCTGGTATGGCGGTGGTGGCTCTTTTCGAGATCGGGCTTTTCGCCCATCCATTCCATCAACTGCCCCCACGACCCGATCTTGGGGCCGTAGAGTTTGGCGATGGTGGTTTTGAGCTGCTGCTGGAGTTTGGGGTCGGTATCGAGGATCTTCGCCGCCGCCAGCGTGTTGCCAAACAGGTCCCACATGAGCTGTTGGGCGTGGGCGGTGCCGTCTTCGTTCTTGGGGCCGTGTTCGTGGGACCAGACATTGGGTACCACCAGCTGGCCGTCGGGTAGTTCCTTCAGGTTCGCCAGCCAGAAGAGGCTGACATCGCGGAGCCAAGGCCAGGCGGTTTTTTCGAGGAAGGCTTTGTCGCGCGAGAAGGCGTAGTGTTCCCAGAAGTGCTGCGCGAGCCATGCGGTGCCTTCGATGTTCCAGTTCCAGCCGCTGCCGCCGAAGGGGTTGATGCTCATGCGGGTGACGTAGCCCTGGGTTTCGCCGTATTTCTTGATGGTATGCTCGCGGTATACCGGAGCACCGGCCACAAGCATGTCGAAGAGCGGCTGCGCCAGTTCGGGCAGGTTGGCGGTCTCGGCCAGCCAATAGTTCATTTGCTGGTTAATGTTGGAGTGGAAGTCCGAATGCCATGGCGGCTTGTTGCGGTTGTTCCAGATGCCTTGCAGATTGGCCGGGAGCGTGCCGGGACGGGAGGAACCGATGAGCAGGTAGCGGCCATATTGAAAGATAATGGCCTCCAGCCCGCGGTCGTCGCCTTCTTTATTGTACCGTTTGATGCGCTCGTCGGTCGGGAGTTCCAGCGCGGCTTTCGGGGTGGTGCCCAGATTGAGCACCACGCGACCGAAGAGCGACTGGTGGTCCTTGATGTGGTCGCTCTTGAGTTGCGCATAGTTCTTCGCGGAGGCCGCTGCCAGCCATGGATCCAGCCGTGTGGCGGGATCTTCGCCGCGCCAGCCGGAGGCGCGATCCATCTTATAGTTGGTGTCGGCGACGAGCAACAAGGTTAGCTCGTCGCAATCCGAGAATTGTACTTGTTCGCCATTCGCCTCCATCGAACCGCCTTTCTTTAGCACGGCAAGGCGAGCCTCGTAGATCATGCCGTTGGAGAGTGTGCCGCGAAATTCAAGAAAGCCTTTCGATGTCTCGGTCTCATTCTCGCGGCCATCGACCAGCCGGATCGCTCCGGTCAGTGCGCCGGGTTTGTCGGCGGTCAGGCGGATGGTCAGCACATTGTCCGGTTGGCTGCAAAAAATTTCCCGGCGATACATCACGCCCTTCTTTTTATAGGAGACCGTTGCCACGCCGGTGGAGAGGTCCAGATCGCGCATGTACGATTCGACCTTGCCTTCGCCGAAATCGATGAACAGGTCTCCGAAATTCTGGTAGTTGCCCATGTGTTCGTGGTCGTATTTTCCTCCCGGGTTTTCGTCGCCCGTCCAGAGGCTGTCGACGTTGAACTGCACATGTTCCTCGTTTGCGTCGCCAAAGACCATGCCGCCGAGCCGCCCGTTGCCGATCGGCAGCGCCTGTTTTTCCCAGTTCGTTGCTGCTTGCTTATACCACAGGCGCATGTCGCTTCCCGCTTGCATCGTTGTCGCAAACCCTAAAACACCCAATATGACCCAATTCATTTTCATGGTTTTCCTCAGTTTATAGGTGTTGATGAGTAGCACACGGATGGCTTTGGTTCCATTTATTTCGATCAGAACGGATCTCGTCCATAAACGGCTTTGACCCGGCGGTTTTAATATTGGACTCTTTCGGGAAGGAGATTTGGACAATGAAAAGCTACACGGTTCGGGACGTTGCATCGAAAATCGACCACGCGGTGTTGAAGCCCGACCAGACCGAGGCGGATGTGCGGGTCGCCGCCGCCCTGTGCATCGAGCGCGGCGTGGACAGCCTTTGCGTGCGCCCGTGCGACATCCAGCTGGCGGCGAAGCTGCTGAAGGATTCGCCGGTGATGGTTTCGTGCGTGCTGAGTTTTCCGCATGGCGCCGACACCCCCGCAACCAAGGTCTTCCAAGCCCGGCAAGCCATCGAAGACGGGGTGGAGGAGATCGACATGGTCATGAATATCGGCCAGTTCCTTTCGGGCCATTACGATGCTGTGCGCGAAGAGATCAAAGCGGTTGTCGAAGCGGCCCATGCCCACAACGTGGCGGTGAAGGTGATTCAGGAAAGCGGCTACCTGACTTTGGCGCAGGTTGCCAAGGCCTGCGAGCTGTCGTGCGAGGCCGGTGCGGATTTTGTGAAGACCTCGACCGGTTTCGCGCCCACCTCCGCCACGCCGGAAATCATTGAAACGATGGTTGAAGCCGTCGGCGGGAAAATGGGGATCAAGGCGTCGGGCGGCATTCGTACATGGGAGCAGGCGGTCGGCTACCTTGAGCAGGGCGCTACGCGGCTCGGCATTGGTTCCACTGCTACCGTGCTCGATGGTGGTGTGGCCGACTCCAACTATTGAAAAACCGGCCTCGCCATATCCATTCCGCTTTGTTCTACTCCCGCGACATGACCAGACAGGAACAATTGATGAAGGGGATCCCCCTCAACCTTTTTCTGAACGGGCGGCCCTGTCTCGTTGTTGGCGGCGGCAAGGTGGCGTTGCGCAAGATCGAACTGCTGCTGGACGCGGGCGCCAAAATTGCCGTCGTCAGCCCCGAGGTCCACCCCGAGGTGGGCACGTTGATCGAAAAAG
This sequence comes from uncultured bacterium, assembly GCA_965372395.1. GTDB lineage: Bacteria > Verrucomicrobiota > Kiritimatiellia > Kiritimatiellales > Pontiellaceae > Pontiella. The sequence continues at coordinate 8,377 of CBDVCB010000066.1, read as the reverse complement.
GACGCATCACCCACACCGTTCGCCCGTTCGAACACCACGACATCGAAGGATCCGTCCTCGTCTATGCCGCCACCAGTAGCCGCACGGTCAACCGCGAGGTGCTGGACTGCTGCCGCGAAAAGAAGATTCTCTGTTGCTGCGTCGACGGAAACTGGGACCAGGGCGATTTTACCACGCCGGCGATCACGCACCATAACCAGTTGACGCTCTCGGTGTCGTCCGGCGGGAACGACTGCCGCCAATCCAAGATGGTCAAGAACAGCCTGGCGCGCCACCTCAAGATGATGGAGTCCGCCAATCTCGTCGTCGTGGGAACCGACCACAACCACCTGACCGTCGAGGAGCGCGAACCCTTCCACCTCACGGGGCACCGCTTCGAGCGCGCCGGGTTTATGATCATGCAGCTCTGGGGGATTCACGAATTCATGATCCTCAACACCTGCAACCGCGTCGAGGTCATCGCCGTCGTTTCCGACGAGACCGCCCGGAACGGAATCCTCCGCCACGTCATGGGCTTCACCAGCCTGAAGGAGGACAAGTACTACCTCAAGACCGGCAAGGCCGCCTTCGAGCACCTTTGTCTCGTGACGGCCGGCATGCTCTCGCAGACCCCCGGCGAAAACCACATCACCGCCCAGATGAAGGATGCCTTGGAGAATGCCAAGCAGCGCGGCTGGGCCGGCAACATGACCCAGGAGTGGATCTCTTCCGCCCTGTATGTTTCAAAGCACATCAAGAACCAGATGGCTCCGTTGCTCCATGGCTACGAAATCGAAGACCTCGCACTGCGGTATCTCGAAGCCAACGGGAAGGATTTGGCCGCGTCCACCATCATGGTGCTCGGTGCCGGAACAATCGGTAAAGGCCTTGTGAAGGATAGCCTTCCAAAGGCCGGTAGAATCATTTGGTGCTACCACGTCAACCCGCCCGAAATTTCCAAGGAGTGGAGCGGCAAGATCGAACTCTGCACCTTCAACGACATGAAGGAACGCATCACCGACGCCGACATTGTCATCAGCGCAACCGAATCCCCCGGGCACCTGCTGCACCGCGCCCACGCCCCGTTCTTCAACCAGGAGCGACCCGTCATGCTGCTCGACCTCGGCATGCCGCGCAACATCGACCCCGATCTCGACAACCTCTCGTCCGACATCACCGTGGTGGATCTCGACGGCCTCAAATATTGGTACCGCCGCGAACTCACCGACATGAACGACATCCTCTCCCGCAGCCGGGCCATCGTCGCCGAAAACCAGGATTTCTACGACAAGATCGCCAACAGCTTCAAGGGGAGCCAAGGTTCGGGTTAGAGCATTTCACGAATGTGATGCTGTATGTTCCGGTTGGAGGGACGGGCTCTGTCCCGTCCTACCGAATCCAAGGTGCTGTTCTACTCTGCCGTTAGGACAACACAGAGGTCGTCCCTCCACATATGCGACATCTCAATCGTTCAATGCTCTAGCGGTTCAGCACCATGACGACTGCGGCCACGAGGATCAATCCAATCACGACCATCCGCAACCGCTGCTCGGGCAGCCTGACCGATAGCGTGCTTCCATGGTGAATGCCCGCCAGCGAGCCGATCGCCATGATGACGGCCGTGGGAAATTCCAGTACGCCTCCTTTTCCAAAAATCAGCGCAGTGGCAAGCGTTAGGAACAGGGCGATAAAAATCGACGTGCCGACCGCGCGCTGGGCGCTAAGGCCAAAGAGGGTAATGAGGACGGGCACAATCAGGCATCCTCCCCCCAGCGAGGTGGCCCCCACCACACCGCCCAGCAGCGCACCCACAAACCCGCAAAAGACATTCCGCAGAAGCCAATGCCCCTCGATCCTGGTCGCCAAGCCCCGCTCCTTTTGTTCAACCGTTCTTTTCAGGCGGGTGAGGGTGTCGAGCACCATCACGCCTGCGGAGAAGAGCACGACGCAGACAATGAAAATTTCCAGTGCTTCGACAAACTCCGGGCAGTCGCCCTTCCGGCTGACCCATCGGGAAACCACAATGTTGGCCGGCAACGCCCCGGACAGAACCCGGACGGAGACCCCCCACGAAATATTACTCAACCGCGCGTGATGGACACTCGCGGAAATTTTGCTCAGGAAAATATAGAGTCCGGTGGTGCCCACGGCGGTCAGTGGATCCATGCGCAACACCAGCGTCATTGCCTGCAGGCCCAGCACGCCGCCGCCCACGCCGGTCAAGCCGATGCAGAAGCCGACGCCCGCGCCCAGTCCCAGCCGGAGGACAATATCCCACATTCCAAATCCAAACACGTCCATGTGTATGCCTCGCGCAAAACCCGGGTCGGGTTAAATGGTGTATTCGGGAAGCCCGGTGTGGCGGTCGAGCTCGGATTCGATGGCCTTGACCCAACCCTCCATCGCGCCGCCGCCCTCCAGATGGAGGTCGATGTGCTGTGCGTTCACGGCACTTTCGCCGATGGCGATCACCAACAGTTCATTGGGGGAGTTGAGCGCTTTGAGACGGGTCAGGTCGTAGTCGTCGACGCGTTCGAGCGAACTGATGAAAATCAGCCCGGCATCGGTGAGGATGCGACCGAGCTCCCCGATCCTGCGAATATGCTCTTCGCGGTCCCAGAAGCTGTCGCCGATGTCGGCCTCCAGCCCTTCGGAGAGGCTGGAGAGCCCGAGGTAGTAGGATTGCAACCGCTTGTTGAAGAGCTTGTATTCGAGATCCTTGGCCAGCTTCGAGGTGCGGGGGTCGTCGCCGATGAAGAGCACCCACTTTCCTTTGTGCCGGTTGCGCTGGGCGCGGTTGCCGGGGGTGACGCGACCTTGCTCCCAAAGGAACTCGCGGCGGTCGATGCTTTCACCGCCGGGCTTGTCATCGCCCAGATGGCATTCGACCATCCCGGCCCCGACGGTGGTATTGGCGATGGGGTCGATGAGGATGAAGCTTCCGGTTTCGCGGTTTTTCACGTAGGGATCGAGGAATAGCGGAAGGTGCGTCGTTAGCGCAATGCGCCCGATTTCGTTGAGCTGAAGCGTCTTGGCCGGATGCTTCTGCAGGGTGTTGACGTCGACGCTAAACTTCAGCTCCGTGATCTTGGCCTTGGTGGTTCGGCTCGTATGGCGAATGACATAGGTCTTGCCCGCTTCGAGCGGCGTCTCCGCCATCCAGACTATGGAAGCCTCCAAATGGGTGGAAATGTGCGGCACGTTTTCCGCGTGCACGATCATTTCTCCGTTGGAGATGTCGATCTCGTCGTTGAGCTCAAGCATGACCGATTGCGGGGCAAACGCTTCGTCGAGGTCGCCGTCGGCGGTGACGATGCGCTTGATGGTCGACTCCTTGAGCGACGGCAGCGCCTTGATGCGATCACCGGGGCGCACGGTTCCCGAGGCCACGGTGCCGGCAAAGCCGCGGAAGTTGAGGTCCGGGCGGCTGACGAGCTGGACGGGGAAGCGGAAGTCGTCGAGGTTGGTTCCGGCGGCCACGTCCACCTCTTCGAGGATGGGCAGTAGCGGTCCGTCGGTGTACCAGTCCATATTGGTCGATCTTTCAACGACGTTGTCGCCCTTGAGCGCGGAGATGGGAATGAAGGTTGTGTCCGGCAAGTCGAGCTCGGCGCTGAACACCTCGAAGTCGGCTTTGATGGAATTGAATACCTTTTCGTCGTAGTCCTTGAGATCCATCTTGTTGACGACGACCACGATGTGCTTGAGGCCGAGCAACGACACCAGGAAGGTGTGCCGCTTGGTCTGGGTGATTACGCCGAGGCGCGCATCGATGAGGATGAGCGCGAGGTCGGCGGTGGAGGCGCCGGTGGCCATGTTGCGGGTGTATTGTTCATGGCCGGGCGTGTCGGCAATGATGAACTTGCGCTTCGGCGTGGCGAAGTAGCGGTAGGCGACGTCGATGGTGATGCCCTGTTCGCGCTCGGCCTTGAGGCCGTCGAGCAGCAGGGCATAGTCGATCTCGCCATCGCCGGCGTTTCCGACGCGCTCGCTGTCGGCATGCAGGGCGCTGAGCTGGTCGTCGAAGATCAGCTTGCTGTCGTAGAGCAGGCGCCCGATGAGCGTCGACTTGCCGTCGTCCACCGAGCCGCAGGTCAGCAGCCGCAGCAGGCTCTTGTTTTCGTGCTGGTTTAAGAATTGGTCAATGTTCATGGAAAGTTCCTTATTGTTTTCGATCGTAGATTTTTGATTTCCGATTTGTGGGTCTGCGACGGCCTCTTATCTGAAAGGCCAACGCCGCTTGAGTTCCGCAAATCGGCAATCGGCAATCAAAAATCGGCAATGGTTAAAAATATCCTTCGCGCTTCTTTTGCTCCATCGAGGCATCGCCATCCTTGTCGATGGCGCGGGTGGAGCGTTCGCTGAGGCGGGTGGTCATCATTTCCTCGACAATCTTTTCGACGGTGTCTGCTTCCGAATCGATGGCACCGGTGAGCGGGTAGCAACCGAGCGTGCGGAAGCGCACCATCCGCTCTTCGGGTATTTCGCCGTCTTCGAATGGAAGACGTTCGTCGTCGACCATCACCCACATGCCGTCGCGATCGACCACGGGGCGTTTCTTGGCGTAGTAGAGCGGGACGATCGGAATGTTTTCGAGACGGATGTATTGCCAAACGTCGAGCTCGGTCCAGTTGGAGAGCGGGAAGACGCGGACGCTTTCGCCGGGGTTGACGCGGGCGTTGTAGTTGGCCCACAGCTCCGGACGCTGGTTCTTGGGATCCCACTGGTGGTGCTGGTCGCGAAAGGAAAAGATGCGCTCCTTGGCGCGGGACTTTTCCTCGTCGCGGCGGGCCCCGCCAAACGCACAGTCGAACTTGTGGTGGTCGAGGGCGGCCAGCAGGGCCTGCGTCTTCATGAGGTCGGTATATTTCCGGCTGCCGAGTTCGAACGGGTTGGCGTTGGCCGCGCGGCCTTCCTCGTTGGAATGCACCAGCAGGTCGAGACCCTCTTCCTTGCAGAAGCGGTCGCGGAACGCAATCATCTCCTTGAACTTGAAGGTGGAGTCGATGTGCAGCAGCGGAAAGGGAATCTTGCCCGGATAGAACGCCTTTTGCGCAAGGCGCACCATGACGCCGGAGTCCTTGCCGATCGAGTAGAGCATGACCGGGTTCTCGAACTGGCTGTAGGCGTCGCGGATGATGCGGATGCTTTCGGCTTCCAATTGTTTCAGTTGGCTTAATTGATGTTTCATGTGTTTTCCTCGGGTTGATCGGTGTGGCGCGCATGCAGCCCGCACTCTTTTTGTTCGGGGGTTTCCCACCACCAGCGACCGGCGCGAATGTCCTCGCCCGGCTGGATGGCGCGGGTGCAGCAGGCGCATCCAATACTGGCAAACCCTTGGTCGTGCAGCGGGTTGCAAGGAACGTTGTTCGCCTTCAGATAGCGCTGCACGTCGGCGAGCGTCCAGTCGATGAGCGGGTTGAATTTCGGAATGCTGTTCCCTTCATCCCACTCGACCGCATGCATTTCGGTGCGGGTAGGGGATTGCTCGCGCCGCAGGCCGCAGATCCAGCCGTCGGACGCCGAGAGCAGGCGCTTGAGCGGATGGATCTTGCGCACGTCGCAGCAACGCTTGCGCAAAGCGATACTGTGGCGGAAAAGGTTGATCCCTTCCTTGTCCACCATCTGCTCCACTTCGCCGGCATCGGGAAAGGCGACCTGTATGTTCAGGCCATACTTTTGCTCGGTGGCGGCGATGAGGTCGTAGGTTTCCGGAAAGAGCCGGCCGGTATCCAGCGTAAAGATCCGAAGGTCGTGGTTTCCTTTTGCGATGAGATCGATGATGACCTGGTCTTCCTGCCCGAGAGAGGTGGCAAAGACGGGCTTATCAAGAAACTCCACCGCTTGGGCTAGAATTTCTTCTGCCGAAGCGCTGGCGAGTTTGGCCTGCAAGGATTTGATTGTGCTCATTGGAATATTCCGTTTGGGGTTCAATCGGCGCGCCTCTTGCCCGCCTTTTTCGATCCGCTTTAAAATTGAGCAGCGATTAATGCCTTAATATATGATCATGTCAATAATATATTTAAACCGTACGCGATATATGCAATTAAACCGTGCGCAAATCGTCCCGTAAACAAACTATTCCGATTGACTTGCGCCCCGTTTTCATATTCTTGTTTTGCAAAGGTAAAAACAGATGATCAAACCACGAATAACCCTCAAGGCAGGCACACGACCCAGCTCGTTGGCCCTCACGCAGACGCGCGCCGCGCTCGATCGGATCGAAAACAAGCTCGATGGCATCGCCTTCGAGATGGTCCCGATCACCTCGATCGGCGATACCGACCGCACCATCGACCTGCGCGAAAGCCCCGCCGACTTCTTTACCCGCGAACTCGACGAAACTCTGATGCGCGGCGAGGTCGACCTTGCCGTCCACAGCGCAAAGGACCTGCCCGATCCTCTCCTCGAGGGCATCGACTGGTTTTGGCTCCCCTGGCGTGAAGAGCCGCGCGATGTCCTGATTCTTGCCCGAGGCCGGAATATTTCCGGCCTGCCCGACAACCCCGTCATCGGCGTTAGCTCCGACCGCCGCGAAGCCTACTGCACCCAACGCTTTCCCGGCGGCATCCAGAAAAACATACGCGGCAACATCGAAGAGCGCATCGCGCTGGTCGACGACGGCACCTACGACATCGTCGTCATGGCCGCCGCCGCGCTCTTTCGCCTCGGCATCGAAGAGCGCATCACCGAATGGATTCCGCTCGACGAACTCGAAGTACCCGAAGGGCAGGGCCACCTCGCCGTCACCTTCCGCGAAGGCGACGAAAAAATGATGGCGCTACGCAGTCTCTTCACCCAAGCCGTCACCTTTGCCGGCGCGGGCGTCGGCAACAAGGAACTCTGCACCGTCGCCACATTGAACGCCCTGAAGCGCTGCGACATCTGTCTCTACGACTCGCTCATCGACCACTCATTGCTCAACGAACTCCCCCCGCATGCGCAGGGCATCGATGTCGGTAAACGATGTGGAGCGCACAGCAAGGAGCAACACGAAACCACCAAACTCATCTGCGCCTGCGCACGCCAAAGCAAGCGCGTCGTCCGCCTCAAGGGCGGCGACCCCGGCATCTTTGGAAGGCTCGCGGAAGAGACCGAAGCCCTCGAAAAGCTTGGTATCCCCTTTCGCGTCATTCCCGGCATCAGCGCCTTGCAGGCCGCCACCACCGGCACCGGCATGCTACTCACCCGCCGCGATGTTTCGCGCGGGTTTGTTGCCCTCACGCCACGCATGAGCGGCGGTGCCCTCGCACGTTGCGACACCGAAATGAAAGGCAAGCTTCCCTCCATCTACTACATGTCGATCAAGGCCACGGAGGAGGTTTCGCGGCAACTTCTTGCGGATGGACATGCTCCCGACACCCCCGCCGCACTCATCTTCAACGCAGGCGGCGAAGACGAAAAAATCATTAAAACCACGCTCGGGGAGTTGCCAAGCCAAAAGCACTGCGCCAAGCAACCCGGACTCATCATCGTCGGCGACATCACCACCTATTCCTACAAAACCGACCTCGGCGCGTTGCGCGGAAAAAAGATCCTGCTCACCTGTTCCGCCGCCCTCCAGGAAAAAGCCGCCGACCACGTCCGCGACCTCGGCGGCCACCCCATCCAGTTCCCGCTAATATGTTTGGAACGTAGACGAGGCTTCCAGCCTCGTTTTGACGCCTTCGAATGGGTCGTAATAACCTCCCCCTCATCGGTTCGTGCCTTGATGCAATTGATCGTGGATCAAAACATCGACCTCCGCACCATTCCGAAAATCATGGTCTGCGGGCGCGGTACGGCCGACGAGTTTGCACAATATGGCCTGCGCACCGATGCACAGCCTGCGTCCGGGTTCAGTGCCGAGGCACTCATTGAACTGGCCAAGAAAACCATCAAATCCGGCGAAAAAGTCCTGCGCGTCCGTTCCGGCAAGGCCGGATCGCAGCTCGCCGAAGCCCTGCGGGAAACCGGTGCGGAAGTCGAGGACGCCATCCTCTACGACAACGAACGCATCACCTATGACAAGCTACCCGAATTCGATGCCGTCTTCTTCGCCAGCACCTCCGCTGTTGAATCCTTTATTGAGCAGTGGGGGAGTGATGCACTCGATGGAAAGACTGTCTGCGTTATCGGGCAACCCACCGCTCAAGTTCTGGAAAAACAAAACCTCGCGCCCGATGTCATCGCCCGCGAGGCCACTGTCCCCGGCGCCCTCGAATCGCTGGCAGAATACTTCGTCGCGCGGATGATGCGGAAATCGTAGATGCACGATCCTGCGATGCCACCGCTTCCCGCAAGCGGGTAAGCGGTCTCTACACTTCGGACCACCCTAAGAAGGCGATGTAGAGAACGTTTATCAGGACTTGGATTCCATGTTCGTTTTCGCCCACAGAAACCTCCCTGAATAGATTTA
>CBDVCB010000065.1:0-15456 GCA_965372395.1 uncultured bacterium | reverse complement strand
ACGTCAAAAAACCACAACATGCAGAGGCACTTGAGTCAATCAGCTAGCCACGATACGTTATTCGATGAAACAATCAGGCTAATATACAAGTGTGAAGAGGCTGATAGAATAGGCCCAAAAGAAGAGTTCAAATATTTGGCTAAGCTGATAGGTGAAACCCAAGGGTTTGGACGATTTCATTATTACGCAGAAATACTAAAAAACGAGAGAAGTAAAGGGTCAAAGCCAGATGGTGAGACGGAAGATGATTTAGGGTGTCTTAAATGCTGCAAAATTTGTGGTCGTAAAGCTGATCTTCTGTTTAAGTATTTCGTCGATGGACAGAAATATTACCTATGCGCAGGGCATCAATTTACTAAGCAGTGGTGCTACACAGATGATGAATATGATCAAATAATCAGATTGGTGGATAGTTGTGAGGCTGCGTTGAAGAAAGGTGAAAAACAGAAGTTTGAAAGATTGGCGAGAGAGATAGGAGAATCAAATGGGTTTAGCGAATATAAGAATTATAAGAAACTGTAAAAAATAAAGTCTACTACCATTAAGCATGCGTCTAAGCACCCCTTTACAATTCCCGCTACAGCCCACCTTTTCATTTTTCCCAGCAACAGTCAGCAGGGAAGCACATTACGTCCATATGGGATGGTACGTCTAAGGAGGACTTTGAAAAACCAAACCGGTTGGATGGTGCGTCTAAGGTTTTTCCTAGACCTTGATTCAAGGCCTTAGACTCACCATCTCGAACCGGAAGAAAAGAGCTCATTCGGCCTCCTTTTTAATCTTCAGCATAGGTTCAATACCGAGGCCTTGCGTGCCGACTTCTTCGATCCAGCATTGCTTGTAGATGCCGATAGCGATATTTAAATCGGGTGTCTTAACGATTCCTTCATCATGTACGGTGAGGCAAGGAATACCTTCCGATGCGAGCCGCCTCATGAACGCCCATGCAATGTTGGCCTCCATGTGTTGAAGTTCCCGATACATTGACTTGTAAAAAAAATCTTGTAGCGCTGGGTTCCGTTCAAAGACGAGGTCGAGGATTGAAATTTGGGATTCTACGAAACAGTCAACGGCAATTTTAATAGGTTCATTGTCGAGCTTGCGTAGTGCTTTCCTGAAGGCCGCAGCAGCTGACTTTCTACCTCCGTTGTTGAGCATCATCATAACCGCAATCTTGGCGGCATCTCGGATCAGTTTTTGGTCTTTGTGGGTTTCCGCAATGTCGTAGGGATCAATCGGCATCGGTTGTTTAAGATAAAAATTAAAGATCAGTTGCGGATGGGTGGCGGTAACGTCAAATTGAACCGTATCCTCTCCGTCTATTTTCACGGTCGGGCGGACGGTTTTTTTGATGTTGTGAATGGAGTTGATTAGACGTTGCCGAATAACCCCCTTGCCTTTGGGTAATGGGAGATAATTAAATCGTTGGATTGGATCAATTACGCCATGGGTAATGGTTATCTCGTGTTCACTAGCAAAGGCATTAAAATCAATCAACTCGTTAAGGGTGTCACGATCCTGCCAGAAGCCGACATGCTTATCCTGCCCAACCTTTAACTGGCAATACCGATTAACTGCCGCCTGAAAAAGGGGCGTTGGCGTGATGGTTGAGGGCTTGCTTGCTCGGTCTTTAACGTAATAGCCTGGACTCCATTCCATCAGCCCTGCTTCTACGAGCTTGTCCCTCAGTTTGGCTTGGATCGTGCGCCCATGACCCACCTTATACTGAACCTTAATACTTCGATTTAGATTGAAAACTACCTCACCTAATTCCCGCCTGACCTTATCGCAAAAACGCCAGTTAGCATTATGGTAGCGGAGGTAGCCCAGCACGTTTTCGAGTTCGATGGCCTTGCATGACTTATGCTTAAACTTAGGAGTGTGCTGGTTGGTTACGGTCGTCATGATTCACCTCTACCATCGCGCTTTCCGCTTTGGTTTTTTCAGATCGCACATTGCGATATTGACGCGCAACCCTGTAGGCTCGCTGCTCCCAGAGTGGGCATGCTTCCCTATTGCATTCACGGATGTCGATGAGGTTGAAATCTCGGCAGGCTAGGCACATGCTTGTAATTGCCGAGCGTAGCGATCCGGAATAAGCCTTGTGAAAATGGTTCACCTTGTCGGGTGCGCCTTCCTCCACCATGGCGATTACTTCTTCGCGAGTGGTATCTGCATCAATCATGATTCAGCCTCCGCGCTCGCGGGGTGAGAATCAGCGGAGGGGATAGCCGGGGCATTGCCCATCTTTTCGGAGTTGATGCCTTTTCCCGCCCGTCTCCGTGGCTTTTCCATCGTGTTCTGTGGTTCGGTGTGATCCAGCAACGCCTCGAAGTGTTCGAGCATTTCGTCAAAAAGAAACAGCCAGTCCGAAATGTCGGTGCATCGCTCGTTCGCTTTGCTCTTGCAGACTCGAACGATCGCGCCGCGAAGCGAGTTGAAAAACTGGAATGACTCCCAGCCCTTCGACTTGAGCCGCGCATGGACAAAATTATCATTGTCCAGAATGCCGACCGCAAACTTTGGGTTTTCAGGGTCGATCCAGAGCACCTTCATGATTGACCCCCTTCCAGTAATTGAAGAACTTCGCGCTTGTCGTAGCGCAAGGTTCGGGCTGTCAATTTAATCGGACGGAGTTTGCCGGACTTTTCCCACCGCTTTAAACTGCCGGGATGAACACCGAATATCTTTGCGGTCTCTTTCCGGGTGAGGGTTTCGGGGTGTTTGTCGCCGGGGTGTTTGAGTGCGGAAAGAATCCGCTTCTTTTCTTCGGGGGTCGCATCGCTAAAGACGAGCATTGTTCCTGCGTCGGTAACTTTCATTTTGTGCCTTCCTGTTGGTTTCGGTTCCGTGTTGGAGTAGGAAAAACCCTACTCCGCTCTTCATTGCGAATCAGGTAAGCACAAGATATGTGGGTTCGGATTCCCTTAAAGGGGGTGCTAATTTCAGGGGGCTTTATTCTCGGCAGTTAGTTCTTCAGGTTGCTTTGAACATATTTAACGGCAAACTGACGGACGCTTTTAGGGTCTGATTGATAGTTGGGTTCTACCACTTTTAGCACAAGATCCAGAAGTCTTCCAAAGGCTCCGGTTGCTGATGTTGTGGGTACTATATTTAGACGCTGTTGCATGTGTGTGGCCAAAGAGCATGCCATAGAACGATAGGGGCTTGGAGGGCGGGACGACAGGGCTTCTTTTTTCATTTTTTCAACCCCGTTACATAATTCTATAAACCTATAAATCCAGCTTAGGTACTCCACACGAGCACCAGCGGTGTCAAAGGGATGCGCCCAAGGAGTTTCAAACTCCCCCTCCAAGTAAAAATCTGCGCATGTGAGAACCCACGCTTCGTCTATTCCAATTCCTTCTAACGCATTTTTAAGGTTGGAAATCTTGGCATATGTTTTTTTTGCTGTTTCAAAGGGGTTCTGGCAGGTGTGTGCTAGTCCGTGCTCAAGTTGGAAGAGGGTTTCTTCCCAGTGTGGCAGAGCGTTGTAATCGACATGCCATTGCCGTAATTCATTAACCGCCCAATCTTCGAAATAGGCTGACGCTTCTGACTTATCACGAAAGAATCTTTTTTTCATTATTCCACCTCCAGCAATTCGGCTTTGATTGTTTCCCAGTTTTTCGCGGTCATTGTTCCGAGTTTTTCGGCGATCCAATCCGGCACCCGCCGGGCGGTCGGTTCGGGTGCCTCAAGCGTTAGAACCTGTGCGGTGCGGACGGCGGTTTCTTCGTTTACGTGGGTGTAGTGAGCCGTCATGGCGGGGTTTGAATGCCCGACGTTGCCTTGTATCATCGCCTGCGGGGTTCCGCGTTCGGCGTGCAATGAAACGTAGGTGTGCCGCAGGCTGTGGAAACCGACTTCCACCACGGCGCGTTTGCCTGTGTGTTCTTTTTTATATCCGGTCGGGCTGTGTTTGCATGGAACGAGTTTAAATCCGGTTCCCTCCCTGTGAACCTGTATCCCGCACTTGATGAAGTGGGCTTGAATCTCGCTTGAAATTTCGGGTTGTTTAGTCGGGCGGCCTTTTTCGTTCCGGTAGATGTATTGTTCGGCAAAGCAGGGGAGCACATAGCCCTTGCGCTTGCTGGGCGGGGACATTGCCAGAACATCGAACAGGGCGGCGGGAATGCCGATCAGGACGGGCTTGCCGCTCTTCGCGGTCTTGTTGGGTATGCGGCGGATCAGTCCCCGGTCTAAGTCCACCTCGCCCCATTTTAGCGTGCAGCAATCTCCAAGCCGCAACCCGGTGAACGTCCCGAGGGCAAGCAGGGTTTGCAGCTCGCCCGTTGCCTTGGTCAGAATATCCTTTAGTTCGGCAATGGTCAGTTCCCGGCGGCTATTCGTTTTCAGGTTCTTGCGGCGTACCTTGTCGAAGGGGTTTTCTTTCAGTCCGGCACTTTCCCCAAGTACGCGGAAGAACAGCCGCAAAAAGCCGGTGTGCTTGTTGTAGGTGTTTGCGCTCATTCCGCCGTTCAGGCTCTTTGCATAGCCGGCGGCTATCTGTGGCGTAACGTCCCGAAGATCCAGCACGCTCGGGGCGTTCTCTTTCAGCCAATCCGCGAAAGCGCCCCAGTATGCGGAATAATAGCGCAAGGTATCCTCGCCCGTGTCTGGGCGGTCGGGATTATCAAGATAGACCTCCCATGCCTTGGCAAGGGGAATGAGCGGGGCGGCGTTCTCTATGGCCTGTTCCGTTTCGGTTCCGGCTTGTACTAAGGCGGCGGTTAGTTGCTCCAGTTGCGCTTCCCGCTTGCCTGCCCGCATGGGGGCGGTCAACCGCTTGCGTTCTGCTTCGGCTTTGCGTAGGTCGGTTATGGGCTTGCCGTCCTTCCCGGTCAGGGCGTGCCGCTTGCGCTTGCCGTTCAAGGTGTATTGAATCCAGAACACGCCCGGCGATTTTGATTCGGGCGGGGATTCCGAGCCGTCCTTGGCTCGCTTGTAAAGACGTCCGGTTCCTCTTGCGGCTCTGGTCTTGGATTTGGCATTTTTACTCATGGGGTGCGCTCCTTTGTATTGACCTGTTCCGAAGCGTGCCGCAAGTGGGGAGAATAAACAAGATAAATCCACCTTAAGCCACGGTGAAAATCAGTAAATGCCTGTAAATAAAGGGTGAAAAGAGGATAAGAAATAGTCTCATAATCTCTTGGTCGGGGGTTCAAGTCCCTCCGGGCCCACCATTCTAAAACCTTGTTGTAAGGCTCTCCTCCAAAGACGGGGGCAAGGGCGGTTTTTTAACCACACATCACAAAAGATGCGGATGGCGATGGCTTCATTTCGCTCGAGCTACAAAGCCAGCGCGAAGAAGTTGGAAAAGAAGCAGCCTCAACCGGATGCAGATTAAGATAAGGAGACTTGGTTCTTGCCGGGATACGATGGATTAACCTATAAGTCAGCCCGAATTGGTTATGGATAAAATGAAAAAAACGGCCGAAAATTCCCGAAAATTAATCAAGGGAATGCCCAGCGCGGTGGTGTTGAGCATCCTGTTCCACGCCGGACTCTTTGTGCTGGCCGGGGTGCTGGTGATCTTCACGATCCTCCCGTCGCCGCCGGTCGAGTTCGAGCCGCCCCCGAAGGTCAAGGTTCCGAAGATGCCGCTGAAAAAGCTGCAGATAAAGATGAAGAAGCCTTCCAAGCCCAAGTCGACTGCGAAGATTACCGCCATGGTTCCCAAGCTCGATTTGCATGAGATCCAGTTCCCAGACCTGGCGTCGAGCGGTATTGGGGCGGGGCTCGGCGGCGGGAGCGATGTCGTTGGCTTCGCCGACTTTCCCGATATTGAAGAAACGTCTGTTTTCGGCGCGGATCGAAGCATCGGAAACGATTTCGAAGGCACCTTCTTCAACCTCAACCACCGGCGTGATGGTGGCTTTCTTTCCATGAACGGGGAGGAACTTAGGGCCGTGCTGCGTAAATTCGTTCTTTCAGGCTGGAACAGCCAAAAGCTGTTCCGATACTACCGCTCCGAGAAAAAACTCTATGCCACCCATTTCATGATTCCGCCGATCCCCTCGGTGCTGGCGCCGGATGTGTTTGGCGAACCGGAGATGGAAAGCTATTACTTTTTTGTAAAGTACAAGGGAAAACTGGTCTACCCGGAGGATATCAAGTTCCGTTTCTGGGGGGTAGGTGATGCCTTCCTGTTTGTTCGGGTGGACGGGAAGGAGGTCCTTCTCAATGGGTGGAATACTCATTTGGTAGATTTTAACTGGTGGCATGGCAACGACCCGGAGAGAGATCAATACTATCTCGGAAACCGAAGAATGGAGGTGGGCGACTGGATCACGCTGAAAGCGGGCGAGCCGGTCGACATGGAGGTGCTATTCGGGGAGTGGAAAGGCGATTTTATGTCCGCCATGCTTTTGGTGGAGGTGGATGGAGTGGACTATCCGGTCAGCCGCCAAGGCGGGCCGTTTCTGCCGGCATTCCGGACTTCGGCGTTTTCGCAGGATACGCTGGAGGAAATCCAGCGATATCTTTCCGAAGGGGAGGCCTGCCTGACCAATGGCCCGGTTTTTAGCGATTACTGAGCCCGGTGCCCCCCCCCCCCGGCGAGAGGATTTTCTTCATAGAGGTTTGATTATGAGACGCGTTGTTTTTTGCATGGTTTCGCTGTTTTCGGCGGTGGTTTTGTCCGGCGCCGAAAGCCGGGTTTGGACGATGGAGGATGGCCGCACCTTCGAGGCGGAATACGTGGGTTGTGTCGTGGGGAAGGTGTTGCTGAAAAATAAAGAGGGAGTGCAGGTCAAGGTTCCGTTGAAAGGGTTTTCCGAGGCGGATCAAAAATACATCCAGCTCGAAAATCCGCCAGAGCTTGATATCTCTTTTTTCAAGAAATCAAAACAGCGGTGGTATATTCCGGACCTCGGGACCAGCACCCCCCTGCCAACGTCCTTATACTACACGTTCGGTGTGAAGGTGAAGCAAACCTCTTCGGGGAGCTACAACCACGAGTTGAAGATTGAGTGCTTCGCCATAGGCGCCGAGATCCACGGAAACAAATATGTGATGCTGGATCATCAGGAGCATACTTTTGTTCTCACCGAGGAAAACGACCGATCCTCCGAGTTCGAGGGAAGAACCATTGAGGTGATCGATTACCAGATACGCGAGTTTCATCGTGGCCGTAAATATTCGAGCTTTCTCGTGGTGGTCACTGATGCCCGCGGAAAAATCATCGCCCATAAAACCCCCAAGAAATTGCTATTCAAAAACCTTGAGAACTTGAGGAAGGTTCCGCCCGGAAAGTGTTTCGACAAAACCTGCACCCGCGTTGGGCCGACCCGCCCCAAAACAGATAAATACTAAAGCTTCTTCAGAATCTTCATTCTTAACAAAACCTGCACCCGCGTCGACCCGACCCGGCTCAAAACGCTCTTCTAATGAAGCTCCTCGGGGCAAGCCCACGAGGTATCAAGTTGTTTTCAATTTTGTTTGTACGACGCAAGCATCGGGGAATTAGACCCACCTTCGATTAAGGCCGTGTCATCACCTGTTTCCCGTCCTGCGAGAGGGTGGTGATCTGTTCGCTTGTTTTGCCGTTGTGCTTGATGGAGACGACGTAGATTCCTTTGAAACCCCGCAAATCCCGAATACAAGGGAGGAACCAGCCTTCGGCCTATTTCCTACGAAAATTATGTTTCGCGGCAAGCGGATCAAGGATGTGCCCAAAGATCTTGAAGCCAAGCTTGATCGCTACTTCAGCACGCGTTGGCGCCTTCGTCCGGCGGGAAAATAAACTCGAATCCAACGGGTGGCACCCTGTTGGGAATGCGAAGACGAAAGAAGGGGTATTGTGGATAAACCAAAGGATCGCTTTTTTTATGAAACATCTGGGCGGCGAGGGAAGCGAACAGGCTTGTATGTTTAGCCAAAAGGGGGTGGGTATTGCCCCTGAATACACAATTAGTTCTCAATATGAATTGACATGGATGGGGGGAATAGACAAATCATCCCAGCCATTCTTCGGAGCAAACCGAGGTTTTTTTTATGATCAAAACCGAATCTATTGAAGTGAAAAACGAATTTTGCCCGAGCGGGTTCCCTGCTGTGCAGGGCCTGTATGATCCGCAAAACGAGCATGATGCCTGTGGCGTTGGATTTATCTGCAACCTGCACGGAAAGAAATCCCACGGCATTATCAAGGATGCGCTGGAAATCCTGGTGTGCCTGACCCATCGCGGTGCGGTGGGTGCCGATCCGTTGACCGGGGATGGTGCCGGGATTCTGCTGCAGATCCCGCATAGGCTTTATCTGCGCGAGTGCCTGAAGCTGGGGATCGATCTGCCGGCCGAGAAGGAATACGGCACCGGATTGGTTTTTCTTCCAAAGGACGAGCTCCAGCGCGAACAGTGCAAGACCATCCTCGAGGAGGCGATCGCGTCGGAGGGCCAAAAGCTGCTGGGCTGGCGCAAGATGCCGACGAACAACGCAAATATTGGGAAGACGGCAAAAGCTTCCGAGCCGGATATTTGGCAGATCTTTATCGGTCGCGGCGATGCGGTGAAAGACGCGCGCACGTTCGATCGCATGCTCTACATCATCCGCAAGGTGGCTGAAAACAGGATCTTCAAATCCGATATGGCGGCGAAGGAGGACTTCTATGTTCCGACCTTGACCTGCCGCATCATTATCTACAAGGGGCTGCTGTTGCCGGAGCAGATGGAGGAATACTATCCCGACCTGCTCGACCCGGAATTCGACTCCGCACTGGCCCTCGTGCACCAGCGCTACAGCACCAACACCTTTCCCGCATGGAAGCTGGCGCAGCCCTTCCATGTGATGTGCCACAACGGCGAAATCAATACCGTGAGGGGCAACTGCAACTGGATGAACGCTCGCCAGGGATTGTTCAAGTCGGAGCTGTTTGGCGACGATATCGAAAAGATTTTCCCGATCATCCAGCCCGGCCTCTCCGACTCCGCCTGCCTCGACCAGACCGTCGAATTGCTCTACCACACCGGCCGCTCGCTGCCGCACGTGATGATGATGCTGATTCCCGAGGCCTGGCAGAAGCACAAGACCATGTCGCCGGAAAAGAAGGCGTTCTACGAATACCACTCCGCCCTGATCGAGCCGTGGGACGGCCCGGCCTCGATCCCGTTCACCGACGGTAGCTGCATTGGCGCAATCCTCGACCGCAACGGCCTGCGCCCTTCGCGCTACGTTGTGACGAAGGACGGCTATGTGATCATGGGTTCGGAAACCGGCATCGTGGATATCGATCCGGCGAACGTGGAATACAAGGGCCGCCTCGAACCCGGCCGCATGTTTCTGGTGGACATGGAGGCCGGCCGCATTGTTTCCGACGAGGAGATCAAGCACGAGGTGGCCTCGCAACAACCGTACGGCGAATGGCTGAAGGACAATCTGGTAAATCTCGAAGAGCTACCGGAGCTACCGGTCGATCCGGTCGATTTCGAAACCGTGCTCGATCGCCAGCGCCTGTTTGGCTACACGCTGGAAGACCAAAATCTCTTGCTTGCTCCAATGGCGCTGAAAGGCATAGAACCGACGGCTTCCATGGGCATCGACACGCCGCTGGCGGTGCTGTCGGAAAAACCCCAACTGCTTTATTCCTACTTCAAGCAGCTATTCGCCCAAGTCACCAATCCGCCGCTCGACGCCATCCGCGAGGAGCTGGTGACCTCCCTCTGGACCAATATCGGCACCGACTCGGATCTGTTTTCCGAAACGCCCCTGCACTGCCGCCTGCTTAAAATCGAGCAGCCGATCCTGACCAACGAAGCGCTGGCAAAAATCACCGCGCTCGACCGTCCCGGCCTTAAAGCCATCACGTTGCCGATCACCTATCCCGTCGCCGCCGGCAGCCAGGGATTGGAAGACGCGCTGGCCGATCTGTGCACAAAAGCCTCGGAAGCCATTGAGGAGGGGAAGGCCTTCCTGATTCTCTCCGACCGCAGTGCCGACCGCGAAAACGCACCGATTCCCGCGTTGCTAGCCACCGCGACGGTGCATCACCACCTGATCCGCAACCATCAGCGCACCCGTTGCGGAATTATTGTGGAAAGCGGCGAGCCGCGCGAAGTGCACCACTTCTGCCTCTTGTTCGGATATGGCGCGGGTGCCGTCAATCCCTATATGGTGTTTGAAAACCTGCAGGAGATGATCGATCAGGACGTCCTGAAAGACCTCTCCATCCGCCGGGCGACCCGTCGCTATATCAAGGCGATCAACAAAGGGATGCAGAAGGTCATGTCCAAGATGGGCATCTCCACCCTGCACAGCTACCGCGGCGCGCAGGTTTTCGAAGCCATCGGCCTGAATAGCACGGTGATCGCTGCCTACTTTACCGGAACCGCTTCGCCGATTGAAGGGATTGGAATCGAGGGGATTGCCAAAGAAGTGGAGGCTCGCCACAAGCACGCCTTCCCGTCGCGGAAAATCCCGAAAAACCTTAAGCTTGATATTGGCGGCACCTACAAATGGCGGCGCAATGGCGAAGACCATATGTTTAATCCGTTGGCGGTGGCCAAGCTTCAGGAATCCGTACGGACCGACAACATGGAATTGTTCCGCGAGTTTTCCTCGTTGATCAACGACCAAAACCGCCACCTTTTCACGTTGCGCGGACTCTTTGAGTTCAAGAAGGAGCGCGAGCCCGTTCCCCTGCGCGAAGTCGAGTCCTGGAGGGAGATTGTCAAGCGCTTCAAGACCGGTGCCATGTCCTACGGATCGATCAGCCAAGAGGCGCACGAAACCCTCGCGATCGCCATGAACCGCATCGGCGGCAAATCCAACAGCGGCGAGGGGGGCGAAGACCCCGACCGCTTCGATCCCGACATCAACGGCGATCTGCGCCGCTCGGCCATCAAGCAGGTGGCCTCGGGTCGCTTCGGAGTCACCAGCAACTATCTGGCGAACGCCGACGAAATCCAGATCAAGATGGCACAGGGCGCCAAGCCCGGCGAAGGCGGCCAGCTGCCCGGCCACAAGGTAAAGCCATGGATCGCCCGCACCCGCTACGCCACGCCGTACGTCACCCTCATTTCGCCGCCGCCGCACCACGATATCTATTCGATCGAGGATCTCTCCCAGCTCATCCACGACCTGAAGAACGCCAACCCCACGGCACGCATCAACGTCAAGCTCGTTTCCGAGATCGGCGTCGGCACCGTCGCCGCCGGGGTCTCCAAGGGAAAGGCCGATGTGGTGCTGATTTCCGGATACGATGGCGGAACGGGCGCATCGCCGCAGTCCTCCATCAGGGATACCGGCCTCCCGTGGGAGCTGGGCCTGGCCGAAGCGCACCAGACGCTGGTGCTCAACAATCTGCGCAGCCGCATCCGGGTGGAGTGCGACGGCAAGTTGCTGACGGGCCGCGATGTTGCCATTGCCGCCCTGCTGGGAGCCGAGGAGTTTGGTTTTGCCACCGGTCCGCTGATGACGATGGGGTGCGTCATGATGCGTGTTTGCCACTTGAATACCTGCCCGGTCGGCATTGCAACCCAAGACCCCGAATTGCGCCGCAAATTTTCCGGCAGCCCCGACTATGTGGTCAACTTTTTCCGCTTCGTGGCGGAAGAGTTGCGTCAGATCATGGCGGAACTCGGCTACCGCAGCATCAACGAGATGGTCGGCGACGTGCAGCGTTTGGAGATGAGGCCCGCCATTGAGCATTGGAAAGCCAAAGGGCTGGATTTCTCGAAAATCCTCTTCCGGCCAGACGTCAGCCCATCGGTTGGAACCCGCTGCATCGATTCGCAAAACCATAATTTGGCCGGCGTGCTCGACCATAAACTAATCTCGCTCGCGCAGGGTGCGCTGCGCCGTTCGGAGCCGGTTGAAATCAACATCGACATCCGCAACGTCAACCGCACTGTGGGCACCATGCTCAGCTATGAAATCTCCAAGCGCTATGGCGAAGACGGCCTGCCGCAAAACACCATCCAGATCAATTGCAAAGGTTCCGCCGGGCAAAGCTTCGGCGCGTTCGGTGCCCAGGGAATCACCTTCCGGATCGAGGGCGATGCGAACGACTATTTTGGCAAAGGGCTTTCCGGCGCGAAACTAATCATCCGCCCCCCCAGGGAATCCACCTTTGTGGCCGAGGAAAACATTCTCATCGGAAACGTGGCGTTCTACGGAGCCATCCGGGGCGAAGCCTATATCCGCGGGTTGGCAGGCGAGCGCTTCTGTGTCCGCAACTCCGGGGTGCAGGCCGTCGTCGAAGGCGTCGGCGACCACGGCTGCGAATACATGACCGGCGGCAACGCCATCATCCTTGGCCCGACCGGCCGCAACTTTGCCGCTGGAATGAGCGGTGGCGTCGCCTATGTGTTCGACGACGCCGGCGACTTCATCGAAAACCGCTGCAACCCCGACATGGTGGATTTCGATCCGCTCGACGAGGACGACATCGACTATCTTCGCGAAATGATTGAAAAGCATGCTGAATATACGGAGAGCGCCATTGCCAAGCGCATTCTTGGCAACTGGGAAGAGTCGCTCGGTAAATTCGTCAAGGTCATCCCCGTCGACTACAAGCGCGCCCTCGCCCTGCTCGCCAGCGAGCAATACGCGGGAGAGTAAAAAAAGGTTTAAGACCTACAAGCCTAAGGTCCAAGGTACAACGCGGCCTTGCGGCAGAAAGTGAACCACCGAATACACGGAAATTTAACAAAATGATTGAGGACAAAACAATTCGGTGCGGAGTGGGTTTTAAGAAATCATTTTGTCCATAATTATTTTGTCCAACATGTTCCTGTAGAGGTGATTTTGTATTCCTTGCTAAGGAATTCATAATGCTAGGAAGTGAGAATGGAAGGAACTAAAGTTTAAAGCCTTCCTCCGAAGGAGAAGCACCATGGGAAAACCCACAGGATTCAAGGAATACAAGCGCCAGACCCCGGTGGAACGGCCGGTCGAGGAACGCATTGCCGATTTTAAAGAGGTCTACGAACCCTTCCCGGAGGAAAAGCTCCAGCGGCAGGCGGCGCGCTGCATGAATTGTGGCATTCCGTTCTGCCACATCGGCTGCCCGCTCGGAAACATTATTCCCGAGTTCAACGACCTCGCCTACAAGGGGCTTTGGAAGCAGGCGTGGGAGATGCTCGCGGCCACCAACAATTTTCCGGAATTCACCGGCCGCATTTGTCCCGCACCGTGCGAAGAGGCCTGCGTGCTCGGAATCAACGAGCCAGCGGTGAGCATTGAAAACATTGAAAAAGCAATCATCGAACATGCCTTTTCCGCAGGCTGGGTCGTGCCGGAGCCGCCTGAAAGCCGTACTGGGAAAACCGTCGCGGTTATTGGCTCCGGGCCGGCCGGACTCGCTGCCGCCGACCAGCTCAACCGCGCCGGGCACACCGTAACCGTTTTCGAACGCTCCGATCGGATCGGCGGGCTGCTGCGCTACGGTATTCCGGACTTCAAGCTCGAAAAATCCATCATCGACCGCCGCCTCGAAATCATGGGCGAAGAAGGAATCGATTTTCGCACGAATGCCGCCATCGGAACCGATATTCCCACGGACGAACTCAAGCCATTCGATGCCGTGGTCCTCTGCTGCGGCTCCACCGAAGGGCGCGACCTCCCCATCCTCGGGCGCGACTTGGAAGGAATCCATTTTGCCATGGAGTTCCTTCCCCAGCAAAACCACACCGTTGCCGGCGATTCGGTAGAGGAAAAAATCTCGGCCAAAGACAAGCATGTGGTCGTGATCGGCGGCGGCGACACCGGTTCCGACTGCGTTGGAACCGCCATCCGGCAAGGCTGCAAATCGGTCGTCAACTTCGAGCTGTTCCCGCAACCGCCGTTCTACCGCCCGTCGCACCAGCCGTGGCCCTACTGGCCGATGAAACTGCGCACCAGCTCCTCGCATCGTGAAACGAGACAGGATCCGCGCAACTATGCGTTGCTCACCAAAACCTTCCGCGGGCAAGTCGGGCATGTCGTTGGCGTAACCACCGTCAATGTCGAATTCACCCGCGAGCGCCAGACCGGAAACTCCAACATGGAGGAAATGCCCGGAACCGAGCAAGAATGGAAAGCCGACCTTGTTCTGATCGCCCTCGGCTTCACCGGCCCCGAGCGCGACAACGTAATCCGCGGCTTGGGCGTCGAGCTCGATGAACACGGTAACATTAAGACCGGCGACAACTACCAGACCAGCGTCGAAAACGTCTTTGCGGCCGGCGACTGCCACCGCGGACAGTCCCTGATTGTCTGGGCCATCTCCGAAGGGCGCGAAGCCGCCCGCAACGTCGACCTCTACCTGATGGGAGAAACGGACCTGCCCACCAAGGGACCCGACGACCTGCCGCGCAGATAAGGCCATAGGCTTTAGACCTTAGGCTGTTGGCAAACCCGGAGCTTCCAACCCTTGGAACTCCGGGGTTTCTTTTTCGAGACGATACATCCTGCTTCGTTGCGTATGCAGGGCAGTTTTTATTTACGTGCTGATTTTCAACGATTGGAGGTAGAGCCACGCTCCGTTGGTATCAAAAAAGCGGGTTCCATAGCTCAATTCCCGAAGTTCTTTTGATAAAACCGGATCGTGTTTTTCAACAATTGTGTCTTCAATGTTTCCTGCTAGTACTTCGGGCGAAGGTTTGGGTTTTTGGAGAATGGTGTCAATAGTTGTGCCCAAGATTTCGACGTTGCAATCCCTTATATCGATGATTCCTCCGAAATCATCAGCTAGAAGACCTTCGCCACGAAGAAGCACGGAAATGGTATTTGCTATACGGTCGCCAAGCCAAGGAATGATGTGGATGGTTGTTCCTTGCTGGATAACATTTTCTGTGGCAAGCCCAAGAGAATGGAAGCATTCAACGCCGTCGTTAAATAGTTTCGCCGCCCTTTTGTTCAGATATATCGGGGTTTCCTGTTGCGAATAGACACGAAGCATTTCTTGCCGGACAATGCTGTGAACTGCTTGGCCACCGCCTGCAAATTTAGGTGGTTTTCCGCCTACGGCTCTTTTGAGCTTGATCAGTTTTTTATCAGCATCGACATGCAGGACTTCCCATCTCTTCCCGGCAAAAATTATGTGCTGTCCGACGACCAACGGCTTTTCGACTGGAACTGTTCCTAATACCTTCCCATCGCAATCCAAGCGGTATTCTTCGGGCGTATTGAATGCACAATAAAATGTATAATGGCCGACATATCTTTCTCCCCTTGATCCAAGGATTATTTGTCCGTCATGGGTTTGGGAGATCAAATCCTGCTCGCCGAGATCTTTAAGAAAACGTCTGTAGAGCTTTTGATCGACTAAGCTGAATGTTCCGTTGCCGCAGAGTAATGTCCAAAGCTGATTGGCTCTAACACCACCGTACTGGCCAACAACGGATAGGGTTTGCTGTACAAGAGTGGACAGGTGGTATTGCTTTTCCAGCGGGGGCTCGTACCACTTATTTAACAATAGATTACGTGGCTAGCTGATTGACTCAAGTGCCTCTGCATGTTGTGGTTTTTTGACGT